>NZ_NFIF01000006.1:0-181631 GCF_002161645.1 Blautia sp. An46
TCTTCGATATAATCCATCCACTCCAACAATTCTTCCACAGCACAAATCTCCTTTTTATTTTCAGCATATCACATAAAAGGAGATTTGTTCACAATTTATTTACTCATGCGTTTGTCCTGGGTACAGGGGCTGGTCTCCCAGGCCGTTGGGCCACCAGAGTTCCGGCTCCGAAATCAGGGCAGACTCCGGGTTGTTTTCCAGAGTAAAGGAAGCTCCGTCAGGGGCAGTTACAGTTACCTGATAACCATAGAAGGCCCCTTCTTCTGTGCCGCACAGCTCTTGGAAGGCCTGCTCCTTTTTCCACTCTCTGGCGCTGTAAAAAGAAGGCACAAAATGAAGAGTCACTTTTCCGTCTTTGTGCTCCTGGGTTACGTATACAGAGTCAATCCGGGCTTTGGAAATCCCCAGCAGGGCGACGCTGCGGAAAATTCCTGCATCAGGGAGATGAGCGCCCCAATCCCAGCCATACATATAATGGGCTTTTCGGATATGGCTGAATCCTTCCCAGGCGTCTTCGCTGCCTCGGGTAGGACATTCTGCAAAGGCCTTTGCGGCGGCCTCAAGGGGGGAGTGGAGCACTGCTTCCAGGATATTCCCTTCAGATTTTAAGATGCCGACTACAGGGAATTCCCAGGTCCGGTGCATATTGAAAGCATGACCCAGCAAAATGCCGTTTAAGTAAATATCAGCCATGGTATCGATGCCCTCAAAGCGGAGGAGGGCCTGCTCCTGGTCCAGAAGTCCGGGAGCAGCATCGAAAGTACAGCTGTAAATAAAGTCATGATTGATCTCGTCTCGGACAAGATCTTCGTTTCCCTTCCAGTAAGGTTCCGGGATTTTATTATTTTCGGCCAGAACAGTATAGACACTGGTAGGAATGGATGTAGGGAAAGATTCTTGAGAGTCTGCTCTCCTGAGGCGCCAGCCTGTATCCAGAATTTGCTTGATCATGTTCTTTTACCTCCTGATATATAAAGCTTTATAGATTATCCCATGATTACTTTTACTTCTACCTGATCTTTTTCTTTAGAGAAGGGAATCAGATTACCCTTTACCGCAGTACCGTCTACGGTCATGGAAGCCACGCCTTTTTCCACATGGTCAGGATTTGATACCTGGATGTGATAGGTTACGCCTCTGTATTTTCTGGTTACGGTGAAATCCCCGAAATCACCTGGAATACAAGGATCTATTTTCAGTCCCTGAAGAGTGGGCTGAATTCCCAGGATATACTGGGAGATATTTACAAAGGTCCAGGCTGCCGTACCGGTAAGCCAGCTGTTCTTGGCTTCTCCGAAATTAGGAGCATCCTTGCCTGCCACCATCTGAGAGTATACGTAAGGCTCTGTACGATGAACTTCACTGATTTCTTCTAAGAAGGCCGGGCAGATCTTCTGGTAGACTTCAAAGGCTCTTTCTCCTCTGCCTACAATGGCTTCTGAAATGGAAACCCATGGATTGTTATGGCAGAAAATACCTCCGTTTTCCTTATATCCCGGCGGATAGGAGGAAATTTCTCCCAGGTTCAGACAGTCGTTCCAGTCGGCTCTTCCGATAAGAGGAAGGCCGTGAGGTCCTTTATGGGCAGCGATAAAATCAAAGGAACGTTTCAGGTGTTCCATAAGGGGAACTGCTGTGGACATATCGTTGTCAAAAGGCACCTGTTCTTCCAGAATCGAAAGATCTCCGGTTTCACGGATATAGGCGTTTACTGCAGCGATAAGCCACAGAGGATCGTCGTTGAATCCGCTTCCGATATCGGAATTTCCCTTTTTGGTCAGGGGCTGATACTGGTGGTAAGCGCTGCCGTCTGGAAACTGTGTGGAAGCAATGTCAATGATACGGTCTCTTGCCCGTTCTGGAATAAGATGGAGGAATCCCAGAAGGTCCTGACAGGAATCACGGAATCCCATGCCTCTGCCGATACCTGATTCATAATAAGAAGCAGACCGGGACATATTAAAGGTTACCATACATTGATACTGGTTCCAGATATTCACCATGCGGTTTACTTTATCATCAGAAGATGCTGCCTGGAAATTGGATAAGAGTTCTTTCCAATAACGGCACAGTTCTTCAAAGGCCTGATCTACAGTCTTTTCGTCTCCATATTTTTCCAGAAGCTTTCTGGCTTTGGCTTTATTTACAACATTTGTAGCTTCCCATTTTTCTTCCTGAGGATTTTCTGCGTAGCCTAGAACAAAAATGAAGGTTTTCCTTTCTCCCGGTTCCAGACAAAGGTCCAGCTGATGGGCGGCGATGGGATACCAGCCGCTGGCTACAGAATCTGTCAGTGCTCCTGCCAGAACGGCTTTGGGAGCTTCCGGTCCCTGGTAAACGCCCAGGAATGCATCTCTGCTGGTGTCGAAATGGCTTACAGGAGCATTGACACTGTAGAAAGCATAGTGATTCCGGCGTTCTCTGTATTCTGTTTTATGGTAGATGGCAGAACCTTCGATTTCTACTTCTCCGGTGCTTAAGTTTCGCTGGAAGTTTCTGGAGTCATCGTCTGCATTCCAGAGACACCATTCTACATAGGAGAAAAGCTGGAAATTTTTCTTTTCAGAAGAACGGTTGGTCAGGGTAACCTTCTGGATCTGGCAGGGATCCTCTGTGGGAACAAAGCACAGCACCTGGGCTTCAAGTCCGTTTTTCTCGCCAGTGAAGCGGCTGTAGCCAAGGCCGTGACGGCACTGGTAAAAGTCCAGGGGAGTCTTTACAGGCTGCCAGCTAGGATTCCAGACAGAATCTCCCTCTTTAATATAAAAATAATGGCCATTGTTATCATAGGGAACATTGTTGTACCGATAACGGGTGATACGCAGAAGTTTTGCATCCTTATAGAAGCAGTAGCCGCCGCCGGTATTGGAAATAAGACGGAAAAAGCCATTGGTTCCCAGATAGTTGATCCACGGCAGGGGAGTATCCGGGCGCTCAATCACATATTCCATAGAAGCGTCATCAAAAAATCCATATTTCATAGTGAAAATCCTCCTGATTATCTTATCAAATAAATTTCGAAAACGATTTAGAAATAATGGCAGAAAATAATCAGTCACTATGTATAAAAATTATCAGTCATTCAACTGCAAGACGATTATAACAAAAAGAACAGGGAAATACAAGGAAAAGAAAGAAAAATGAATAAAATTTATCCCAGTGAAACAATAGAATTGCGAAATATTTTCGTAAAAGAAGAGAAAAATAAGCAAGGTTTTTGAAAAAAATACCAGAAAACAGTAACATATACATGATAAAAATGTTATATTATTGTTTAACTGTATGAAAAAACTTGAATTTACGAAATGCCATTGCGAAAATTAAGGAGGATATCTAAAATCGGATGCAGGAAAACGATTTAGTAAAAGTGGAGAAGTTGTCAGTGAATAAGGAGGTGGAGACAGATATATGGGAGAGAGCGTATCACTGAAAGATATTGCAAAAGCTTGTAATGTTTCTGTTTCCACAGTCAGTAAGGCAATGAATGACAGGGCTGATGTAAGCAGCGCAAAGAAAGAAGAAATCCGCAGGGTTGCCAGAGAAATGAATTATGTCCCCAATTATATGGCTTCTGCCCTGAAAAATCAGTATACCAGAAATATTGGCGTGATCCTTGCAGAAGAAGCAGGACAGGGTTTGACCCATGAGCATTTCGCCAAGATACTGAACAGTTTTAAGGATACGGTGGAAGAAAGAGGATATGTGATCACTTTTTTAAATACCAGCAATTCACCCAGCCGGTTTTCCTATATGAAACAATGTCAATATATGAAGTATGACGGGGTGCTTGTGGTCTGCGCAGACTTTCATCAGAAGGAGCTGGATGAGCTTCTTTCATCCAATATACCTGTGGTGGTCATTGACCATACGTTAAAGAAACATGTGAATATTGCGTCTAATCAATATGGAGATATGCGCAGACTGATGCAGTTTGTCTTTGACAGAGGACATCGGAAAATCGCATATATTCATGGGAAAAACAGCGAAGTGACAAGAGGACGGTTATCTGCGTATCTGGATTTTATGAATGAGCATCATCTTCAGGTTCCGAAAGAATATGTGTATACCTGTCCTTACAGAGATGTGGAGAGGGCCAATGCTCTGACCAAGGCAGTGCTGGCCCTGCCAGATCGTCCCACCTGTATCCTTTATCCCGATGACCTGGCGGCCATCAGCGGGCTGGGCGTGATGCAGGAGATGGGAGTCAGGGTTCCTGAAGATATTTCTATTGCCGGTTATGACGGGATCAGTATTGCGGGAATTGTAAGACCAAGGCTTACCACTATCCGCCAGGATACGGTTTCTATAGGGATCCAGGCGGGAAATAAGCTGATCAACAGAATTGAATTTCCCGGCATAGGGATAGATGGAGAAACGGTTACCGTGGATAGTATGGTAGAGCCGGGAGAAAGCGTAGGCGTTGTGAAAAAAGCGTGAAGGGAACAGACAATGCAGATGCACAGAAGAAACTGGATGATTTGACAAAAGCTGTGGAAGGAATGGCAGAGTAGTTTTTGCCAAAGTGATATGTAGTAAGACAAAAATTATAGATAAATTTATCAAGTATAAGCAATTTGTATATGGGATTTTCTAAAGATTTTATATGGGGCGCTGCTACCAGCGCCTATCAGATTGAGGGCGGCGTCGATAGTACCGGAAAGGGGCTTCATATCTGGGATGTGTATACAAAAGAGCCGGGTAAGGTCTACTGCGGGCATACGGGAGATATTGCCTGTGACCATTATCACCGCTTTCAGGAAGATGTGGGAATCATGAAAGAGATGGGACTGAAAGCATACCGGTTTTCCATAGATTGGTCTCGGGTTCTGCCGGAAGGAACAGGGAGAGTAAATGAAGAAGGGGTACAGTTTTACAGCAATCTAATCGACACTCTTTTAGAAAACAGGATTGAGCCCTATATAACACTGTATCACTGGGAACTGCCATATGAACTGTATAAAAAAGGCGGCTGGATGAACCGGGATATTGCAGAGTGGTTTGGAGAATATGCACGTCTCATAGCAGAGTGTTTCAGTGACAGAGTGACCCATTTCTTTACGCTGAATGAGCCGCAGTGCTTCGTAGGGCTGGGATTTCTGTCAGGGGTACATGCACCGGGGCTTAAGTGCTCCATGCGGGATACCTTTGAGATGGCTCATAATGCTCTCCGTGCCCATGGAAGGGCTGTACAGATGCTGAGGCAGTATGCAAAGCAGCCGCTGATAATCGGTTATGCGCCTACCAGCGGAATTATTTATCCGGCTTCAGACCGCCCGGAGGATATTGAAGCGGCCAGGCAAAAGTATTTCTCCATGCCTGAGGAGGATTCGAACTGGACATGGAATGTGGCATGGTGGTCAGATCCTGTTCTTCTGGGTCATTATCCGGAAGAGGGCCTGATCAGATATGAGAAATATCTGCCCAAGATTACAGAGGAGGATATGAGGCTTATCTCCGAGCCTATTGATATGTATGGGCAGAACATCTACAATGGAAGAGCGTTTCGTATGGGAGCAGATGGAAAACCGGAGGAAGTGGACCGCATACCCGGATATGCTAAGACAGCAGCCAACTGGCCGGTGACCCCTGAGTGCCTGTACTGGGGTCCGAAATTTCTGTATGAGAGATATCAAAAGCCTATTTATATCACCGAGAACGGCATGGCGTGCCATGACACAATATCCCTGGATGGAAAGGTCCATGACCCAAACAGGATTGACTTTTTGGCACGATATCTGGGACAGCTGAAAAGAGCGGCGAAAGAGATTGATCTGAAAGGGTATTTTCAGTGGTCACTTATGGATAATTTTGAGTGGGAGAAAGGATATGCAGAACGGTTCGGTCTCGTCTACGTGGACTTTGACACCCAGGAACGTATACTGAAGGATTCAGCATACTGGTATAGAGACGTAATTCGGACGAATGGCAGTGAATTATGAATTACATCATGGGAATCACATTATAGATAAGCATCAGGAACATAATGTAAAGCGGTGGGACTGTGTGGATGTAATTTGCTCCAGCGGCTATTATCCGGCAGATGACTGGGAGGTAGAAGGAGAGACTGCTCTTGAAGAGCAGAGGAAATGGTATGAAAAAGCTTTCTGCACCATAGAAAAGAGACCATGGGTCAGTCAGAGAAGAGGCTCTGAAATATGCAGGGAATGATGGGCATGAGTTAAATATGGTCTTTCAGTTTGAACATGATAATCTGGATACTCTGGATGGCGAGCGCTGGGCATATCGGAAGGTTCCTCTGCCAGAACTGAAAGCAGTTTTAAGTAAATGGCAGACTCAGATGAATGGGAAAGCCTGGAATAGTCTGTATTGGACAAATCATGACCAGCCAAGAACCGTTTCAAGAAGAGGAAATGATGGCAAATACCGCAAGGAAAGCCAGAAAATGCTCTATACTATGCTTATGACCATGCAGGGGACTCCTTACATTTATCAGGGCGAAGAGATTGGAATGACCAATGTTGCCTTTGACTCCATTGAGGACTACGATGATGTGGAAATCCATAACTGCTGGAGAGAGCGCGTTATAAACGGAAACGCTGATCCTGACAAATTGCTGGATGGCATACGCTACAGGGCCAGAGATAATGCAAGAACACCTATGCAGTGGGATGATACTGAAAATGCAGGATTTACCACCGGAACTCCTTGGCTGAAGGTAAACCCTAATTATAAAGAAATAAATGTGAAAGAGGCTTTGACAGATAAGGACTCTATTTTGCATTATATGCAGCGCCTTATAAAAATGAGAAAAGAAAACGAAGTTGCTATATATGGAGACTTTCAAGAATACGAACCGGAAAACGAGCAGCTTTATATATATGAAAGAAATTTCGAAGAAAAACAGATGCTGGTTGTTCTGAATTTTTCTGAAGAGAGGGCAAAGTTTACGATGCCGGAGGAATGGAAGGGGAAGAAAACAGAACTGCTCATTACGAATTATCCTGGAGAAAAGGAACTGAAGAATAGAGAGCTGGAGCCTTATGAGGCCATTGTTTGGTTAGCCTTATAGGGATTGTTCGGGAACTTTATTTGAAGCCATATAGAAAGCTGTGTCAATGCTGCTATGAAAGGAGTAATCTAAAAATGACACACTATGAGAGAATTCATTTGGCGATGGCCCACAAGGAGCCTGATCGTGTGCCGGTTATGTGCCAGCTGAGTCAGGGATATATGGCAAAAAACGGCGGTGAAGCACCCTTCGATATGTATTTCAATGCAGAGAGTGCAGCCAGGGCCTTTTTTAAGACACGTAAAGATTTAGATTTTGATGGTATTCTTTTAAATGTATGTTTCGAGGACAACTGGCGTGAAATTTATGAACAGACGAAGGCAGAGAATACTGTGAATGGGGAACGTTATATCCTTCCGGATGGACGTGTGTATGAGAACCGAAACGACCAACTTACGCTTATCCATGATCCTGGCAAGGAAGAGAAACTTATGGACATCGAGGATATTGAGCCAGATAATATACCTTTGCGGCTTGACTATTCCGATGCTATGGAGCTTCACAAGCTGGCAGTAGCGGAAGGAAAGCGGGAGAGCTTTTCAGTACACGGGGAGATTGTCTCTCCTTTTGACTGTTTATGTGTGCTTCTGGGCCTGGAAAACGCTCTGATGGCTATGATTACGGACGGGGAAAAGTGTGAATCTATTCTAGAACGTTATGTGAATCAGTGTGTGGCTTTTGCAAAGGCACAAATTGATGTGGGCGTGGATACCATGAAGATATCTTCCCCTTTTGCAGGAGGGAGTTTTATCTCTCCACAGTTTTACAAACGTTTTGTGGTTCCCTTTGAGAGAGAAGTAGTGCGCCAGATTCATACATATGCTCCGCAAATCCCGGTATATACCCATACTTGCGGATTTATCAGTGATCGGCTGGAACTAATGGCTTCAAGCGGCATTGATGGAATTGAGTGCATGGATCCGCCGCCTCTTGGCAATACAGAATTAAAAGATGCCAAGGCACGAGTGGGGGACAAACTCTTTTTAAAGGGAAATATGGACTCTGTCAACGTACTGCTTCAGGCAACGCCGGAGAGTCTGGAGGAATATGTGCGGGATTTGATCAGAGACGGTATGTGCGGAGGCGGATATATCTTAAGCTCTGCATGTTCGGTAGCGCCTAATGTGAAGCCTGAGATTTTAAAGCTGCTTGTACCTTTAGCCGAAAAATATGGTAGATATGCTGCGTTTTCGGAATAAACTCCAGACAAAGGGGCTTTGTATCCAAAATAAAGTGTACAGAGAGGAAGAGACTATTCCATAGAGATTCAAAGTTTTATGGAATAGTCTCTTCCTTATTCATCAGAGAGACAAAATCGGCATTGACCGATAGCCCTTTTTTAAAATTCAGGCATCAGAGGGAAGCGCATCCCCAGATGTCTTTGCGTTGAATTCCTGAATTGTCTTATTTAAAGAGAGCATCCTGGCATCCAGTTTTTCCACGATCTTTGAACATTCCTGGAGTTCCCGACTGATGTAATCAGGTGCATGGCCCTCAAATTTGTAATAAATTTTATGTTCCAGGCTGGCCCAGAAGTCCTGTGCTACTGTCCGGATCTGAATTTCTACCATAGTATCTACAAATCCTCCGGAAAGATAAATGGGAACAGATACCAGCATATGATAGCTCTGGTAGCCACTGTCCTTGGGATGCTTTATATAATCTTTCAGAGAAATGATCTTCAGATCCCCCTGCTTGGTGAGCATATCTGCAATCAGATAAATGTCCGAAGTAAAAGAACAGATTATACGGACTCCGGCAATGTCCCGGACATGTTTTACCATGTTTTTTACGTTGACTTCGTATCCATTCTTTTTCAGCTTTTTAACAATGCTTTCCGGTGTCTTGATCCTGGATTTAATATGTTCTATAGGAGTGTAATGGTGAACATGCTGGAATTCATCATTAAGTATTTCAATCTTGGTGTTGATCTCCTTTAAGGCGGCATTATAAAGGAACATAAGAGTTTCCCAGCTGTCTACATCCTCATAAAATTTCAGCGTTGAGAAGTTATCCAATCCTGTTTCACCTCCTTCAGACAAAAAAAGTCGCCGCTTTTATCAAGTATAGCAGAAAAGCGGCGAAGAGTCAAAACTATAAACATTTAATGGAAGTGTTTGTCACATGTCCAACTTCATATGGTCTGGCTTTATCAGTCCCATTTTTCGCATTTTTTCAGAAATAATGAGAGAAAGGAGACCAGGCAGGACAAAATGGAGAAGGACGATTTTTATCAGTACAATTACAGGATCTTCTGATACAGTCATGGTCTGCCATGTCATAATCTGGCCCACAAAACCGGCAGTACCCATTCCGGAACCGGTGGCATTGTTGGTCATTCCTGCCAGCATGGTGCCTACAGGGCCCAGGATCCCACTGGAAATAATTGCAGGAAGCCAGATCAGCGGATGACGCATGATATTAGGAACCTGCAGCATAGAAGTGCCGATTCCCTGAGCCAGCAGTCCGGAAAGGCCGTTTTCTCTGTAGCTTGCAACAGCAAAGCCTACCATGTTGCAGCAGCAGCCGATAGTAGCGGCTCCGGCAGCCAGACCGGAGAGATTCAGAATAACTCCCAGGGCGGCAGAGCTGATGGGCAGAGTCAGGATCATTCCCATAAGCACGGATACAACGATCCCCATAAGGAAAGGCTGCTGCTCTGTTCCCCAGTTGATCATGGCTCCCAGCTGAGTCATCAGCCGGCTGATAGGAGGACCTACTAATATTCCAACGAAAGCACCCCCCAATATACCTGCCAGGGGAGCCAGGATAATATCCAGTTTTGTTTTTCCAGCTATAAGCCTGGAAAGTTCAATGGCGACATAGGCAGCAATAAAGGCTCCAAGAGGTTCTCCTGGGCCGGAAAGAAGAAGTGCCCCCTCTTCCGTAAAAACTGCTCCGGAAGAAATATTTCCGGCGAAGGCCCCTACCATACCTGCAGTAATGGCAGAGAGAACAACCAGGGGGCCTTCTTTAAAGCGGCAGGCCACTCCTGCGCCAATTCCGGCACCGGTCATAGCAGCGGCAAATTTTCCGAACTGGTAGATAAGAGTTCCCCAGTTTCCTCCGATGAGATTGCCGATCTGCTGTATAATGGTGCCAATGATCAAAGTGGCAAAAAGGCCGTAGGCCATGCCGCTGAGTCCTTCAATGAAAATTCGGTTTAAAATTTTTTTCACAGCGTGGCCTCCTGTCAGCCGTTGATCTTCAGGTTTTTCAGAAGAGAACCTAAGGAGGTGGAGATTTCTTCGCTCTTTGGCAGCTCAAAATCAGGCTCTTCTGTTTTTTCTTCCTGAGGTTCAGCTAAAGCTTTCATGCTCAGGCTGATTTTTCCATCTTCGTTTTTAATTACTTTTGCTTTCACAGGGTCTCCTACAGACAGAACAGCTTTGGGAGATTTGATCCGTTTTTCTGATATTTGAGAGATATGTACCAGTCCGGAAATGCCGTTGCCCAGGTCAATAAAAGCTCCGTAAGTCTGAAGGGACTCTACCGTACCTTCTACAATGGTTCCAACCTTAATGTTCTGGATTTTCTCAAGCTTTTCTGCCTGAGCTTTATCCCTCAGAACTTCTTTTGCAGAGAGGATAAGACGGTTTTCCTGCTCATCTACTTCTGTTACTCTTACAGTGAGAGTCTTCTTTAAGTAATCTTCTGGATTTTCTACATAATGAAGGGCGAGCTGGGATACGGGGATAAAAGCCCGGATTCCTTCTACATAGGCAATAACTCCGCCCTTTACGATACCTTCTACGGTAACTTCAAAATCAGTTTTATCTTCCTGCATCTGGGCCAGCTTGTCCCAGATCAGCATATCATCATCCCGGAAATTAGAAAAAGATGCATTGATCTCATTCATATAATCATCCATGGTTTCCTGTTTCTTAGTTTCTTCTGACATATGTTGCTCCTCCTTAAATTACTGCTTTATAAATTCAGGCATATTCATGCAAGCATGAAATGCCTGAGCCTGGGAAATGATATCCCCCCTGAATTGCTCCGCCCTGCAGGCTCCCGCAATTCAGAAAAACATTCGCATTCCAACCTGCCGGTTTCCATGCTCATGTTTTGACGGGGCTCAAATTCAGGCATATTCATGCAAGCATGAAATGCCTGAGCTTTCGCCCCTAGTATCATAACATAATTGCCAGGAAATTAGAAGTGTGATAGTATAAAAAAAGAAGTGAAAATCTATGGTCGGAAAGGAATTTAGGAATGGCAAAGCAGAGAAAAATATATATTATCGGACATAAGAATCCGGATACGGATTCTATTTGTTCTGCTATCGCTTATGCGGATCTGAAGAACCGTTTGAATAAGGGAAATAAGTATGCAGCCAAGAGAGCGGGCCAGATAAATGAGGAGACAGAGTATGTGCTGAAAAGGTTTGGCGTGGAAGCGCCGGGGTATCTGTCTGATGTGGGAACTCAGGTGAAGGATATGGAGATCCGGGAGACTCCGGGAGTGGACAGCGGAATTTCCATAAAGGATGCCTGGGCCATCATGAAGCAGACCAGCGCAGTTACTTTGCCTATTACTAAGGAAGACGGGAAGCTGGAGGGACTGATCACTACTGGTGATATAGCAAAATCCTACATGGATGCCCATGATAATTATTTCCTGTCTAATGCCAGAACCCAGTTCAGGAGTATAGCCAATACGGTGGAGGGAACAGTTGTTACGGGAAATCCTCATGGATATTTTGTCAGAGGAAAGGTAGTCATCGGTGCCGCTCATCCGGATAAACTGGGGGAATTTCTGGAGGAAGATGATCTGGTAATACTTGGAGACCGGCATGAGGACCATCTCTGCGCCATAGAGCAGAATGTAAGCTGTATCATTGTCTGCAATCATACGGAAGTGACTCAGGATATCCGGGAGGCGGCAGAGAAGAATCAGTGCGTGATCATACAGTCTGCTCTGGATACTTTCAGTGTGGCAAGACTGATCAATCAGAGTATTCCTGTAAAGCACATTATGAAAAAGGATAATCTGATTACTTTCCAGACAGATGACTATACAGATAACATAAAAGATATCATGGTTAAGAACCGCCACAGAGCTTTCCCTGTAGTAAATAAACATGGAAAGTATATTGGTACGGTGTCCAGGAGAAATCTTCTTGGAATGAAGAAGAAACAGCTGATACTGGTAGACCATAATGAAAAGACCCAGGCGGTGGACAATATTGATTCTGCGGAAATTCTGGAGATCATAGACCATCACAGACTGGGCTCTCTGGAGACACTTCAGCCCATCGTGTTCCGCAACCAGCCTGTAGGGTGTACGGCAACCATACTCTATCAAATGTATGCGGAAAAAGCTTTGGAAATTGATCCCAAGATCGCGGGACTTCTCTGCGCAGCGATCATTTCAGATACGCTGATGTTCCGTTCTCCTACCTGCACATTATCAGACAAGATGGCGGCAGGGGCCCTGGCCTTAATTGCAGGAATTAACATAGAAGAGTTTGCAAAGGAAATGTTTACTGCAGGCAGCAATCTGAAAGGAAAGACCATAGAGGTTATTTTTTATCAGGATTTCAAGCGTTTCACTTCGGATAAGGTGAACTTTGGAGTGGGACAGATAAGTTCCATGAATGCAGAGGAGCTGAAAGACCTGAAGAAGAGACTTCTTCCTATGATGAAACATGAATGTGGAAAGAATGGCATTTCCATGGTGTTTTTTATGCTTACAAATATTTTGGAAGAATCATCAGAAATTATCTGTTATGGAGATGGCAGCGGAAAACTGGTAGAAGACTCTTTTGAGGTACAGGAAAAGGAAGGAGGATATCTGCTTCCTGGAGTGGTTTCCAGGAAAAAACAGCTGATTCCGGCCTTTATTGGAACCCTGCAGCAGAATAACAGCTGAGAGGAGAAGACAGAATGAGCAAAATAGAATGGAAGCCTGGGAACATGCTCTACCCTCTGCCGGTGGTAATGGTTACGGCAGCAGACGATGAGGGCCATGATAACATTATTACGGTAGCCTGGGCCGGTACGGTGTGCACCAATCCTCCCATGGTATCTATTTCCATAAGACCAGAGCGCCATACCTGGAAGATGATCCGGGATACGGGAGAATTTGTCATAAATCTCACCACAGAAAAGCTGGCTTATGCCACAGACTACTGCGGAGTAAAATCGGGAAGAGATGTGGACAAATTTCTGGAGACAGGACTGACCAGAGAGGCTGCAGCCCATGTAGGAGCGCCTATGATAAAAGAGTCACCTGTATCTATAGAGTGCAGAGTCCGTGAAGGCAAAGACTACGGAAGCCATTGGGTTTTTACTGCAGATGTACTGGCTGTCCATGTGGACAAAGACTATATGGACGAAAAAGGAAAGTTTGACCTGGCGGCAGCCCGTCCTATTGTATATTCCCACGGGGAATATTATGGATTGGGAAAACAGCTGGGAACCTTTGGATACAGCATTAAAAAAAGGAGAAAGAAAAAACAGAAAAAATGAAAGATAACATAGTACTGATAGGTATGCCCGGCTCAGGAAAAAGCACAGTGGGAGTGATTCTGGCCAAAGTGCTGGGATATTCCTTTATTGATTCAGACTTACTGATACAGAAGGCAGAAAAAAAATTGCTGAAAGAAATTATCGCCAGGGAAGGCCAGGAGGGATTCCTGAAAATTGAAAACAGGGTAAATGCTTCTATTGAAACAGAAAAGTCGGTAATTGCCACAGGGGGGAGCGTGGTTTACTGCCAGGAGGCTATGGAGCATCTGAAAGAAATCGGTACGGTCATCTATCTGCAGCTGGATTATCCAATACTGCGGAGGAGACTGGGAAACCTTATAGGAAGAGGTGTGGTCCTGAAAGAAGGACAGACACTGAAAGATTTATACGAGGAGAGGGTTCCTCTTTATGAAAAATACGCAGATTACATTATTGATGAGAAAAAAACAAATGCAGAGGGAACTTTGCAGAAAATATTGGAAATCCTGAATTGATTACAGAAAGAAGCTGGATACTGACAGGAAAAGCGGAACGTTAAAATGTTAATTTTTATTTACAAAAGCGTTTATCTGTTATAATATTATGGTTAAGTCATAAAATGATACCAAGGGTCCAAAATGCGAAGCAATCCGTGGTATCATCACGATAAGATAAGTAATTATGGGTAGATTGTATTACAAGGGGAATTGGAGTATAAGAGCTTGTTTTTAGGACAAGCGTTTTAATATAGACGGCATAAGCCAAAATAAGAGGTGTGTATATGGAACAGTATATTATCAAAGGCGGTAATCCTTTAGTGGGAGAAGTCGAAATAGGTGGTGCGAAAAATGCGGCCCTTGCTATTCTGGCGGCAGCGATCATGACAGACGAGGTTGTGCATATTGAGAATCTGCCGGATGTGCGGGATATTAATGTACTGCTGGAGGCTATCAGAGAAATCGGAGCTACAGTAGAGCGCATCAGTCCTACAGAGGTAAAGATTGTAGGCGCTACCATCGGCAATATTACTGTTGAGTATGAATATATCAAAAAGATCCGGGCATCCTATTATCTGCTGGGAGCCCTTCTGGGAAAATATAAAAATGCAGAGGTTCCTCTTCCGGGAGGATGTAATATCGGCAGCCGTCCTATTGACCAGCATCTGAAAGGATTCCGGGCTTTAGGGGCATCTGTGGATATTATTCATGGCGCTGTAGTTGCAAAGGCAGAAGAGCTGAAAGGAAAACATATTTTCCTGGACATGGTTTCTGTAGGCGCGACGATCAATATTATGATGGCTGCAGCCATGGCAAACGGCAATACGACTATTGAAAATGCGGCAAAGGAACCCCATGTAGTAGATGTTGCTAACTTTTTGAACAGCATGGGCGCTAATATTAAAGGTGCTGGTACAGACGTGATCCGTATCAGAGGAGTGGAAAAACTTCACGGCACCAGTTATTCTATTATTCCAGATCAGATTGAGGCAGGCACATTTATGTGTGCCGCAGCAGCTACCATGGGAGATGTAATGGTGAAAAACGTTATACCTAAGCATCTGGAGGCAACTACCGCCAAACTTGAGGAAATCGGATGTCAGGTAGAAGAGTTTGACGATGCTGTCCGGGTAGTTGCCAATAAACGTCTGAAGAGAACCAATGTAAAAACTATGCCATATCCGGGATATCCTACGGATATGCAGCCCCAGTTTGCAGTAGCTTTGACGCTGGCAGAGGGGACAAGTATTATTACAGAGAGTATTTTTGAAAATCGTTTTAAATATGTGGACGAGCTTGCCAGAATGGGTGCAGACATTAAGGTTGAGGGAAATACGGCAATTGTCAATGGTGTTTCCAAACTCACAGGGGCCCAGGTAAGCGCTCCCGATCTTCGGGCTGGGGCGGCTCTGGTAATCGCAGGTCTGGCGGCAGAAGGAATTACCATAGTAGATGATATTGTATATATCCAGAGAGGATATGAACGTTTTGAGGAAAAACTGAGAAGTCTCGGCGCGGAGATTGAAAGAGTTTCCAGCGAAAAAGAGATTAAGAAATTCCAATTTCGTGTTGGCTAGAAAATAGTACTTGACGAAGTAAGAAAAAAGCGTTAATGTATTATTCGAAAATTGAATACAGGATATTTTTTCTCTTATTCAGAGTGATGGAGTTACATAGGAACTGTGAAGTCACGGCAACCCCGCTTTGCGGAAGGTGCCAACCTGAGCGAATTAATCGAACAATAAGAGGATTCATATTGTATCATATGTGGGTCCGCTTGTGCGGGCCCTTTCCTATGCAGAAAAAACATCCGAATACCTGAATGGGTGAAAGACAAATGAAAGGGGAATATTATGGAAAAAAGATTATTTACATCTGAATCTGTTACTGAAGGCCATCCAGATAAAATGTGCGATGCCATTTCTGACGCCATTTTAGACGCTCTTATGGAAAAAGATCCTATGAGCCGTGTGGCCTGCGAGACAGCTACTACCACAGGAATGGTTATGGTCATGGGAGAAATCACCACCAAGGCCTATGTGGACATCCCTAAGATCGTCCGGGATACAGTACGAGAGATCGGTTACACAAGAGCAAAATACGGATTTGATGCAGATACCTGCGGCGTGATCACTACCATCGACGAGCAGTCTGCAGATATTGCCCTGGGCGTGGACAAGGCGCTGGAAGCCAAGGAGCATAAAATGTCTGAAGAAGAGCTGGATGCCATTGGTGCCGGAGATCAGGGGATGATGTTTGGATTTGCTACAGATGAGACAGAAGAATATATGCCTTATCCCATTGCTCTGGCTCATAAGCTGGCAAGACAGCTGACAAAAGTCCGGAAAGACGGCACTCTGACCTATTTAAGACCTGATGGAAAGACTCAGGTAACAGTAGAATATGACGAAAATGACCATCCCGTGCGTCTGGATGCAGTGGTCCTTTCTACACAGCATGATCCGGAAGTGACACAGGAACAGATTCATGAAGATATTAAGAAATATGTTTTTGATCCTATTCTTCCAAAGGAGATGGTAGATGAAAAAACTAAGTTCTTTATTAATCCTACAGGACGCTTTGTTATTGGCGGCCCTCACGGAGACAGCGGTCTCACCGGACGTAAAATTATCGTAGATACTTACGGTGGATATGCCCGCCACGGCGGCGGAGCTTTCTCCGGAAAAGACTGCACAAAGGTAGACCGTTCCGCAGCTTACGCAGCCCGCTATGTTGCAAAGAACCTGGTAGCAGCAGGCCTGGCAAGGAAATGCGAAATCCAGCTGTCCTATGCTATCGGCGTTGCTCATCCCACTTCTGTTATGGTGGATACCTTCGGTACAGGAAAACTTTCTGATAACCGTCTGGTAGAGATCATCCGTGAAAACTTTGACCTGAGACCAGCAGGAATCATCAAGATGCTGGATCTGCGCCGTCCTATCTACAAACAGACAGCTGCTTACGGACATTTCGGAAGAAACGATCTGGACCTGCCATGGGAGAGACTGGATAAAGTAGAAGCTATGAAAGCTTATCTGGAAAAATAAAAACTGAAAAATAAAAAGGAGATGCTCCGTTAACACATATCAGAAATATTTATACATTTTATGCGAATTTGCCGAGCGCAGCTTTGAGACTACAGGCTCAAAGCGGCGCAGACTGAGCAATAAAATGTATAAATATTTTCGACTTCGGTTAATGGGGCATCTCCTTTTTAGATACCTTTGAAATCAAATAGATCTTTTACCGGGATCCCAAGAACTTCAGCAATATCCAGGAGACTGTCCAGAGAAATGGACGTCTTGATATTAGGCGCTTCTATATTGCTGATATGAGTTCTGCTTAAACCTACCCGGGCAGCCAGCTGGCCCTGAGTCAGGCCTTTCAGCTTCCGGTAATAGGAAATAGTCAATCCTAATTCTCTCAACTGTTTCAGTCGTTTATCTTCTGTCATTGCCAATCTCCTTTTTGCTACACTATAGCACTGGAAATAATTGGCAAAAACAAACTATATATTTGCAAATGCAAACTAATATACAACAAAAGCTAATGTACAGTTATGAAATGCAAATTATAAGTTGTCTATAATGCGGCACATTTCCTCTAAACTGAATGCGCGGACATGACTGCCTGATATTGCCTCAAATCCGGCCACAAAATCTGAAGTTGAAAAAAGATAGTACCATTTTTCTCTTTCAGGAAAAAGGCCTGCCTGTTTTTGCAGTACGGATAAGGCGTCAACATCCAGCCATTCCTCAGTAAGAAAACAGGCCCCCAGAAGAATCTGCTTCTCTCCTGAAGCGGCAATGGAAATATATTCGGTACGTTTCTTGGTGGGATGCTGCCCCCACCACATTCCCACATGCTCCATGGGGAAGGGGCCATGTCCCCGGCTCTGTTCCAGACGGAGAAATTCCCTGCAGATATCCTCAAAGGCATTTTCCATGGAGGAAGAAAGATGGGGAAGAACCTGTTTTTGAAAGACTTCCCTGCCTCTGCCCATTTCGATTTCTGCCTGAAAAGGATAGACAAAAGTAAACCAGAACCGGAAGGGACTGTTTGAAATCCGATATAGAGCCCGTCTGCTGGACAGATCCTCTGTTACAGGAACAAGCTTCTCAGTGAGTCCGTGACTTTCCAGGGAACCCAGAAGGCTGCCTGCAGCACTGGGAGTAAGCCCGGTTTTATCACAGATTTCCTGGAGATGTCTGGGGGCGCCGCCTATGGCCGCCAGGATTCCTGTGATGAATGGAGAATTTCCATAGTATCTTCCAAGGAGAAGAGGAACCCATCTGTACAAAATCCCTTTTTCCTGGAAGTACAGGTGCTCCAGGCTTTCCTGGACTGGGAGGTCCTGGGAAAAATATTCCAGAATTCCGGGATTTCCTCCTGTTATGCTGTACAGGAGAAGCTGGTCCTTAGGAGAAAGCTGAGGATAGAGCTGCCGGGTCTCAAAGAAATTAAAATTTCTGAGGCCAAGGCAGAGGCTATCTTTGTGTGATTCTTTCTCCCAGAGAGCAGAAGATTTACATAAAATAAAAAATAATCCGGAAGAATCTTTCTCAAGGGCGGCAAGCTGACTGAAAAACCTTCGGTTCTGAGCAGAGAGATACTGGAAATCATCCAGGATAACTGTCAGGGGTTCTTTGGAAGCCTCTTTTTTCAATGCTTTGAGAAGCTGAGAAGCTTTCTGACAAGAAGAAAAACTTTTACCCAGGCTGCGGCTGCACTGCTCTTTCAGCATGGAAAAATTTTCCTGCCAGGGAACACAGGAAGCTTTGAAATACAGGCATGTCTTTTCCTTCATAAACTCTGCCAGCAGACGGCTTTTCCCCTGACCAGGATAGGAATAGAGAGAAATGCAGCAGGAACTATGCTCCTGGTACAGCTTATTTAAAGTTTTGAGCAATTGATCTTTATCTATAAACATAAATCGTCCTCTTTTGTAGTACATAGGTTTAGTTTTCATTTTAGAGGCCAATCCCGAGAAAGTCAAAACATTTCCAAAGAATTTTTATAGAAAGTTTAGATTTGGTTCTTTATTATTTAGAGGAAAAAGAAAAAAATTATGCTATAATTAACACATATGTAAAAAATACAAGAATCAGGAGAAACAGTAAAAGAGGCTGATATATGAAACTGAAAACAAGGATTATCATTTCATTTTTTATTATTGTGCTGGAGCCATTGCTCTTTACAGTGCTGGCTTTCTGCTTTTTCAGCCATTATCAGTTCCGAGCTATTGAAAAACAGTATGGCATAGAGAATCCTACTTATGAAACGCTGGCTAATACGGCGGAGATGATTGCACGGCTTACCAATAAAGCAGCGGAAAACATAGAGGAGACGGCCAATACAGATCCAGAGCGTTTTACAGACATTCAGTACCTGGATTCTCTGAATAAGGAGCTGTCGGAAAGTAATTCCTATCTGGTAGTAAGAGAGGACGGCAGGGTCACTTATTATGGCTGCGAAGATTATCCCAGCGCCCTGATAGAAAAGCTGGATGACAGCTATCAGGGAGATAACGCAGGGATCAGTGACCGGATGTATCTGGGAGATAAAGTCCAGTCTCTTGTGAAGCAGATAAATTTTTCCACAGATGAAATTGAACAGGGAAATGTCTACATTGTTTCTAACGCTTTGGAGACACTTCCCCAGGTCCAGCAGCTGGGCGAGACTATGATCATTACCGTGATCCTCATTCTGGCCATTACAGCCCTGTGGCTAACCTGGTGGATTTACAGAGGGGTGATCACTCCCCTGGATAAGCTGCGCATGGCTACACAGAAGATTAAAGCAGGGGACCTGAATTTTTCCATAGCTACGGAAGGAGTCAGCGAGATTGCAGATCTCTGTCAGGACTTTGAAGATATGCGTCAGAGGCTGAAGGAAAATGCAGAGGAAAAGGTCGCCTTTGACAAGGAAAATAAAGAGCTGATCAGCAATATTTCTCATGACCTGAAAACGCCGATAACGGCCATAAAAGGTTATGTGGAAGGAATCATGGATGGAGTGGCAAACACTCCGGAAAAGCAGGATAAGTATATAAAGACTATATATACAAAAGCCAATGACATGGACCGCCTGATCAATGAACTGACCTTTTATTCCAAGATGGATACCAACAGGATTCCCTATACCTTTAATAAAATTTCCGTTACAGACTTTTTTGATGACTGTGCAGAAGATCTGAGCGTGGAGCTGGAGGCCAAAGGCGTGGCTTTTTCCTACTCTAACTATGTAGAGCCGGAAGTAATGGTCATTGCAGATGCAGAGCAGATTAAAAGAGTGGTAAATAATATTGTCAGCAATTCTCTGAAATATATGGCGCCAGGCAGAACCAAGCGGATCAATCTGAGAGTAAAGGATGTAGGAGATTTTGTTCAGGTAGAGCTTGAGGATAATGGAAAGGGAATTGCAGCCAGAGACCTGCCGAATATATTTGACCGGTTTTACCGTACCGATGCATCCAGAAATTCTTCTCAGGGAGGAAGCGGCATAGGGCTTTCTATAGTGAAAAAGATTATGGAAGACCACGGAGGAAAGGTTTGGGCTACCAGCAAAGAAAATATTGGGACAGTTATGTATTTTGTCCTTAGAAAATATCAGGAGGTACCAGTAAATGAGTAAGATTTTAATTATTGAGGATGAGGAAGCTATTGCGGATCTGGAAAAGGACTATTTGGAGCTCAGCGGATTCGAAGTGGAGATTGAACATCGGGGCGATGTGGGATTAAAACGGGCTCTGGAAGAGGATTTTGACCTGTTTATCCTGGACTTAATGCTTCCTGAGGTAGACGGCTTTGAAATCTGCCGGGAAATCCGTAATCAGAAGAACACTCCGATCATCATGGTATCTGCCAAGAAAGATGATATTGATAAGATCCGGGGTCTGGGCCTGGGAGCAGATGACTACATGACAAAACCTTTCAGCCCCAGTGAACTGGTGGCCAGAGTAAAAGCTCATCTGGCCAGATATGAAAGACTGATCGGAACCGGCATCCAGGAGAATGACATTATAGAAATCCGGGGTCTGAAGATTGATAAGACTGCAAGACGTGTGTGGGTCAACGGAGAAGAGAAAAATTTCACTACCAAGGAATTCGACCTCCTCACATTCCTGGCTCAGAATCCCAACCGGGTATTTACCAAGGATGAGCTGTTTAAAGAAATCTGGGATATGGAGTCTATCGGAGATATTGCCACCGTTACGGTCCATATTAAGAAGATCAGAGAAAAAATTGAATTTAACACTGCCAAGCCCCAATATATCGAGACAATCTGGGGTGTGGGCTACCGTTTTAAGGTGTGAGAAACAGGTGATAATAAAAAGGGTAAAGTTCAGTGTGAATCCTGGGCTTTGCCCCTTTTTCTTTTTATAGTATAATGAAAGAACATTAGGAGCCGTGATTTTTTAGCTGCGGCCCCAAATCCGGCGCAGGGACTTACAGGAACGAGTCCGGAATGTATATAGGAGGCTGCTGTGAAAAGAGAAAATATTTACGAAGGTGTTCTTTCCTTTAAAGGAACCTGGAGAAACTATCAAAACAGAGTGCTGGAGGAAGCTGATAAATATCTGGAGGACGGAAAAATACATATTGTAGCGGCTCCGGGGGCAGGAAAAACTACCCTGGGAATTGAACTGATACGAAGGGCTGGCCAGCCCTGTCTGATATTTTCCCCCAGGATCGTGATCCGGGAGCAGTGGCTGGAACGTATCCGCCAGTTCTTTCTTACAGAAGAAAAAAATAATGGGCTGCTTTCCAACAACCTGAAATCTCCGGCTTTGATTACCTCTGTAACTTATCAGACCCTCTATTCTTCTGTGAAAGGTTATCAGGGAACAGAAGAGGAACAGGAGGGGGAAGAGCCGGAGACTGTGGATTTTTCAGATTTTCAACTGTTGGAAACTGTCCGTGAGGCAGGAATCAGAACAATCTGTCTGGATGAGTGCCATCATCTGAAAAATGAGTGGTGGAAGGCCCTGGAAAGCTTTATGCAGGAAATGAAAGATGTGACGGTGATCAGTCTGACTGCCACACCGCCCTATGATTCCACTCCTGCCCAGTGGGAACGGTATATCAGGATGTGCGGAGAAATCGATGCAGAAATAACGATTCCTGAATTGGTAAAAGAAGGCAGCCTCTGTCCTCACCAGGACTATGTATACTTCAATTATCCGGCAGGGGATGAGGAAAGACAGCTGGAACAGTTTCGGATGACTTCTGATGAGATGTTTGAAGAAGTTCTTGGAGATTCCAGGCTGAGAGAGGCTGCAGCTTCCCATAGGGCCCTTTTGGATTATGAGAATTATTTTGACCAAATGCTGGAGAATCCGGCTTACCTGTCTTCCCTGCTGATTTACTGCCAGTGTATGGGAATTTCCTTTTCACCTGCCTGGCTCCAGGTTTTGGGAATCGAGAGCCTGCCGGATATGTCAGAAAAATGGATGGAAATATTTCTCCAGGGCTTTCTTTACGAGGATAGAGAAAGCTACACTTGCTATGAAAACTATCAGAAAGAACTGATGAAAAAGCTGAAAGCAGCCGGTCTCATAGAAAAGGGAAAGGTCTGCTTTTTGATGAACAGCCGAATAGAACGAATGCTGGCAAACAGCGTGGGAAAGATGGATAGTATCTGCAGGATTGCTTTCCGGGAGTATGCTTCTGAAAGAGAAGAACTGAGGATGCTGATCCTTACGGACTATGTAAGGAAAGAGGCCAGAAAGTCTCTGGGAGAGCCGGAAAAAGAAGTGGGAAATATTGGAGTTCTGCCCATATTCGAGCTTCTCAGGAGACAAGGGATGGATTGGAAACTGGGAGTGCTCTGCGGAAGTCTTCTTGTCTTTCCAGATTCTGCAAAAGAGAAGTTTCTGAAGGAGGCTGCTCTGGAAGCGTCAGGTCTGGAACCAGAATTGAAGCCCCTTACAGACAGCAGAGGAGGGGCTCTTGGCTATACAGAGGCAGCAGTACAGGGAAAACAACATATCTATATTCAAATTATGACCAGGCTTTTTGAAAGGGGAGACATCCAGATTCTTATCGGCACCAAATCTCTTCTGGGTGAAGGCTGGGATTCTCCCTGTATTAATTCCCTTATTCTTGCCAGTTTTGTAGGCTCTTATGTTTTGGGAAATCAGATGAGAGGAAGAGCTATCCGGGTAAATAAGGAAAAACCGGATAAAGTCAGCAATATCTGGCATCTGGTCTGCCTTTTGCAGCCAAAGGAACAAAGAGAAAGGAAACAAATGGGAATACAGGAGCCGGAATTGTCCCAGGATTTCTATACATTAAAGAGAAGAATGGAAGGGATACCAGGGCTTCGCTATGACGGCAGCAGGATTGAAAATGGAATGGAAAGGCTTACTATTATTTCACCGCCTTATGATCCCGCCCATGTGCAGCAGATCAATCTGGAGATGGAGGAGCTGTCCAGCCACCGGGAAATCGTTGCCGGACAATGGAAAGAAGATGTGTGCTTTTATGAGAAAATGGAGATGGCGGACCAGTGCGGCACGGAGAAAAAGAGCAGCCGTCGGGGCGTACATTTTTATAACGCCCTGGGAGCCCAGATCCTGCTTTTGCTTATGCAGATCTGCAATACACTGGTACGAGTGAATATAACCAGGGGAACCATGTTTTCTAATCTCATCTTCTTTATCCTTTCGGCAGTCTTTGTTGCAGGTACATTTCTTTGGGGAAAGAAACTGATCTGGTGGCTTACTCCAATGAGCCGGTACAAAGCTTTGAGCAGAGGACTGCTGGCTGCTTTGAAGAAGAGAGGGTATATCTTATCCTCCTGTGAGGCTGCCACAGAGGAGGAGATAGGAATCCGCTTCTGGGCATGGCTTAGCGGAGGGACGGACAGAGAAAAGACAGTCTTTGCCCAGGCCCTGGCAGATATGCTGAAACCTATAGATAATCAGAGATATCTTCTTGTCTATGGACGAAACATAGAAAAACCTGTAGAATATTTCTGCGTACCCCAGGTTTTTTCTGGAACCAGGGAAAAAGCGGAAAATTTCCGAAAAGACATGGAGCCTTATATCGGTAAATACCATCTTATCTATACAAGAAATCCTGAGGGAAGAAGACTGCTCCTTCGGGGAAGGGCAGAGTCTTTTTCCAATAGGAATCAGAGAAAAATATATAGAAAAAAGACAGTAAAAGGAGCCTTGGAATAATGAGTCAGGGAAAATATCTGGACAGAGAATTGTATAAATACGGAAGAGGAGAAGCCTATCCCTTTCATATGCCGGGGCATAAAAGACAGGCAGTGACGCCTTATCTGGAAAATCCATATCTGGAAGATATTACGGAGATTACGGGATTCGATAATCTCCACCATGCAGAGGGTATCCTGAAGGAAGCTCAGGAATATGGGGCAGAAATCTTCAGGGCAAAGCAGACTTATTTTTTGATCAACGGAAGTACGGCAGGGATTTTGGCAGCAGTGTCTGCCTGTACGAAACCAGGAGGGAAACTCCTTATGGCCAGGAACTGCCATAAGGCAGCTTACCATGCAGCCTGCCTGAGAGAACTGGAGACGGTATACCTGTATCCTTCCTGGGAGGAGAGTCTGGGGCTCAACGGAGGAATCTGTCCGGAAGATGTGGAGGCTGCCCTGGCAGCAGATGGGGAGATTCAGGCAGTGCTGATCACGTCACCTACTTACGACGGGATTTTGTCTGATGTGAAAAAGATCGCTGAGACGGTTCACAGATATGGGATTCCTCTTATTGTAGATGAGGCTCACGGCGCCCATCTGCCTTTTCACGATTATTTTCCAGAATCTGCCCTGTATCAGGGCGGAGATATTGTGATACAAAGCTTACATAAAACATTACCTTCTCTGACCCAAACGGCGGTTCTTCACAACCAGTCAGAACTGGTGTCCAGGGAAAGACTGGAGAGGTTTTTGGGCATCTACCAGACCAGCAGCCCTTCTTATCTGCTTATGGCCTCTATAACGGCCTGCCTCCGCTATGTGGAACAACGGGGAGAAGAAGAATTTGAGAAGTATGTATGCCGATTGGACAAATGGAGAAGGGTTCTGGCTCAGATGAAGACCCTATATTTGCCGGGGAAGGAGCTTCTGGGACAGAAAGGGATTTTTGATCTGGATCTGTCAAAAATTATAATTTCAGGAGAAGGGGCAAATATAGACGGTCCTTCTCTGCACCGGATACTCAGGGAGAAATACGGTCTGGAGCTGGAGATGGAGGCCCCTAAGTATGTCCTGGCCCTTACCAGTCTTATGGACACAGAGGAGGGCTTTCAGAGGCTGGCAGAGGCATTGCTGGAAATTGATTCCAGGCTGATGAAAGGGTACAAAAGAAAACCGCTGAGTTTTACAGATTATCCCCAGGAACTTTGTTCCCGGCAGATCCTGTCTATATCACAGGCTATGGAGAGTGAACAGGAGGAGAGAAACCTGACAGAGTCCAGAGGGCTCATTTCCGGAGAATTTGCCTATCTGTACCCCCCGGGGATTCCTTTGCTGGTTCCGGGAGAAGAGATTACCGAAGAGTTCATAGAACAGGCAGTCCGGTGGGAAAAGGAGGGAATCCGCCTCCAGGGCCTGTCAGATTATACACAGAAGAGAATAAAAACAGTGAAAAAGAGATAAAGAGGGAAGAGATGGGAAAAATATTTTATATCATGGGTAAAAGTTCTTCAGGAAAGGATACTATATATCGAAGGCTGCTGGAAGACCGGGAGCTGGCCTTAAGGAATATTGTCCTTTACACTACCAGGCCTATGCGCCAGGGGGAACAGCCGGGGCGGGAATACTATTTTGTAGGAGAGGAAACCTTTAAGGAATATGAGGCCCAGGGAAAGATTATTGAATCCAGAACTTACCAGACAGTCTACGGCCCCTGGATTTATTTTACTGCTGACGATGGACAGGTTCAGCTGGAACAGAGGAATTATCTGGGAATCGGTACTCTGGAATCCTATCTCCACATGAAAGATTATTACGGAGAAGAGAAGATATGCCCCCTTTATATAGAGGTAGAGGATGGAGAACGGCTGAAACGGGCAATCCGCAGGGAAGAGCTTCAGCCTGAGCCTAAATATGCGGAAATGTGCAGGAGATTCCTGGCAGATGAGGAAGATTTTTCTCTGGAAAATCTGAAAAAAGCAGGAATTGAAAGGCACTTTGAGAATATTGAACTGGAAAGCTGTGTAAAGGAATTGAAAACCTGTATACAAACGTTGCAGTAATGAAAAAATCTGTGCTATAATTACATAATGAAAATTTGCAAAAACAAGCAGGAATTGAGGTGGATTGCAATGCAGTTAGTTGAAAAAGTATTAGGACATGAAGAAGTGATCAAACATTTACAGAATGCTGCGGCTATGGACAAGGTTTCCCATTCCTATATTTTTGCAGGAGAAAAGGGAAGCGGCAAGAAGCTTCTGGCAAAATTGTTTGCCATGACATTGCAGTGCGAGAAACATGGGAAAGAGCCCTGTCTGCAGTGCAGTTCCTGTAAGAAAGCCATGAACCGGAATCATCCGGATATTATTTATGTTACCCATGAGAAACCCAACTCTATCGGTATTGAGGATATCAGGGAACAGCTTATCGGAGATGTGGCCATCAAGCCATATACCGGTCCCTATAAGATTTACATTGTAGATGAAGCGGAAAAAATGACCGTCCAGGCTCAGAATGCTCTTTTGAAGACCATTGAGGAGCCGCCGGCTTATGCGGTAATCCTTCTGCTGGTAAATAACGGTGGTTCTCTGCTGCCTACTATTTCTTCCAGATGTGTGACCCTGAACTTTAAGCCGGTGAGAGATGAAGTTATAAAGAAATATCTTATGGAAGAACTTCATGTTCCCGACTATCAGGCAGAGGTCAGTGTGGCATTTGCCCAGGGAAATGTGGGAAAAGCAAAGCAGATTGCCACGGCAGAGGATTTTTCTCAGATGATGGAGGCTGCTCTCAGGATACTGAAAAGAAGCAAGGATATGGAAGTGTATGAGATGGTAGACGCCATTAAGGCTCTTTCGGAAGAAAAGCATACCATCTATGAGTATCTGGATCTGTTTCTCGTATGGTTCCGGGATGTGCTGATGTTCAAGGCTACACATGAGATAGACGGTCTGGTATTCAGACAGGAGTATAAAGACATAAAAAATCGGGCGGACAAAAGTTCCTACGAGGGTCTGGAAAATATTATCAAGGCTATTGAGACTGCCAAGGTGCGGCTTCAGGCCAATGTTAATTTTGAACTGACCATGGAGCTTCTGTTCCTGACAATCAGGGAGAACTGACATGATAAGAGTAATTGGAGTAAGATTTCGCAACGTAGGAAAAATCTATTATTTTTCACCTAAAGATCTGGATATTAAAGCCGGAGACCACGTAATCGTAGAGACTGCCAGAGGAGTAGAGTATGGCAACGTGGTGCTGGCCCCAAGAGATGTAAAGGAAGAAAAGGTTGTTCAGCCTTTAAAGGATGTTATCCGCATTGCCAATGCTCAGGATGACAAGAAAGAAGAGACAAATCGGAAGAAGGAAAGAGAAGCCTATAAGATCTGTCAGAAAAAAATCCGGGAACATAACCTGGAAATGAAACTTATTGATGTGGAGTATACCTTTGATAATAATAAGATCCTCTTTTATTTTACTGCAGATGGAAGGATTGACTTCAGGGAGCTGGTGAAGGACCTGGCGGCAGTTTTCAAGACCAGGATAGAACTTCGTCAGATCGGTGTCAGAGATGAGACCAAGATTCTGGGAGGTATCGGAATCTGCGGCAGAGAATTATGCTGTCATACCTTCCTTTCAGAGTTTGCCCCTGTTTCCATAAAAATGGCAAAGGAGCAGAATCTGTCATTGAATCCTTCTAAAATATCCGGAGTCTGCGGACGGCTGATGTGCTGTCTGAAAAATGAGGAAGAAAACTATGAAGAACTGAACCGGAAACTTCCCAACACAGGAGACAAGGTAACTACCCCGGAAGGACTGAAAGGGGAAGTGCAGAGTGTCAATGTCCTCCGCCAGCTGGTGAAAGTAGTGGTGGATGTGGAAGACGAGAAGGAAGTGAGAGAGTATCAGGCCTCAGAGCTGAAATTTAAATCCAGACAGAAAAAAGATAAGATTAAGATCAGCCCTGAAGAGATGAAAGCTTTAAAAGAACTGGAAAAGGATAAATAGGAGAAAGGATCATCCATTCATGGAAGAGAACAGACTGATCAGAGAAAATGAGAGGCTGGATGACCTCCAGAACGGATACATGCTGATACAGAACCCTTCGCAGTTTTGTTTTGGCATCGATGCAGTGCTTCTTTCCTGGTATGCCCAGGTCAGACCGGGAGAGAAGGCGCTGGATATGGGGACGGGCACAGGAATCGTCCCTATTTTATTAAAAGCCCGGTATCCCCAGGGAAAATATACAGGACTGGAGATACAGGAAGAAAGCGCTGAAATGGCCAGAAGAAGTGTGGCTTACAATCACCTGGAGGAAGACATATCCATTACACTGGGAGATATTAAAGAGGCTTCACAGATATACGGAAACTCTTCTTTTGATGTAGTGGTCACCAATCCTCCGTATATGATCGGCAGCCACGGACTTACGGGAGAAAATCAGGCAAAGACCATTGCCCGCCATGAGACTTTATGTACTCTGGAGGATATTCTGGAGCAGGGAGCAAAAGTCCTGCGGCCCAGGGGCAGGTTCTATATGGTACACCGGCCTTTCCGGCTGGCAGAAATCCTGTCGGCTATGGTCCGTTATAAGATAGAGCCCAAAAGGATGCGGCTGGTATATCCCTATGTGGATAAAGAGCCCAATCTGGTGCTTATCGAGGGGATGAGAGGAGGGCGTTCCAGAATGACTGTGGAAAAGCCTCTTATCGTCTATGAGGCTCCTGGTGTATACGCCAGGGAGGTTCTGGACATTTACGGACAGGAGTGGAAAAAATGAAGGGACAGCTATACTTATGTGCAACGCCTATTGGAAATCTGGAAGACATTACTTTCCGGGTTCTGCGTATATTAAAAGAAGCGGATCTGATCGCGGCGGAGGACACCAGGAACAGCAGGAAGCTTCTGAATCATTTTGAGATAAAGACACCCATGACCAGTTATCATGAATATAACAAATACGACAAAGGCAGATGGCTGGTAAATCAGATGGAAGAGGGAAAGCAGATAGCTCTTATTACAGATGCCGGGACGCCGGGGATTTCAGACCCGGGAGAGGAACTGGTGGCCATGTGCTGGGAGGCGGGAATCCAGGTTACTTCTGTACCGGGACCGGCGGCCTGTATCACGGCTCTTACCATGTCGGGTCTGCCTGCCAGAAGGTTTTCCTTTGAGGCCTTTCTGCCTCAGGATAAGAAAGAACGTCAGGAAATCCTGGAAGAAATGAAGAGAGATACCAGGACTCTGGTGCTCTATGAAGCCCCTCACCGGCTGGTGAAGACCTTAGAGGAACTTTTCCATGAACTGGGAGACAGAGATGTTGCTGTGTGCAGAGAGCTGACAAAAAAACACGAGACAGTCTTTAAGGGAAAACTGGAAGAAGCATGGAAATGGTATCAGGACAATCCTCCAAAGGGAGAATGCGTACTGGTACTGGAGGGAAAATCCAGAGAGGAAATAAGAGAAGAAGAGAGAAGGAAATGGGAGGACATGTCTGTGGCAGAGCACATGGAGCTGTATCTGAGCCGGGGCATGGAGAAGAAGGAGGCTATGAAGCAGGTGGCAAAAGACAGAGGCGTGAGCAAACGTGATATTTACCAGAGCCTGCTTCAGGAATCCTGAATCTGGCGTAAGCAAGTACGGGAGATAAACTATGGAGGAGAACAGAAAGAAAAGACAGAGGGAACGAGAGAGAAAAATGGAAATGCGGCGCCGTCAGGTCCGCAGGCAGAAAATGATCCTGGGAGGGGCTGCAGGAGGAGCGCTTCTTCTTTTGATACTGGTGCTGGCAATACGGGCAATGGCTGCAGGGGCGGAGCGGCAGCAGGAAGAAGAGAAACAGAAACAACAGGCCCAGGAAGTCCAGGAAAAAGAGCCGGAGAAGGTCAGTCTTACCATCAGCGCTGCAGGAGACTGTACTTTGGGAACAGATGAGAACTTTTACTATGCCACCAGTCTTCCGGCAAAATATGAGGCAGTGCAGGATCCGGGATATTTTTTCCAGAAGGTGCTTCATGTATTTTCTCAGGATGATCTGACAATCGTGAACATGGAAGGTATTCTCACCGCAGAGGAACTCCAGAGGGAGATTAAGCAGTTTGCTTTTAAAGGGGATCCGGAATATGTGCAGATCCTTACAGAAGGTTCTGTGGAAGCGGCCAATCTGGCAAATAATCACAGCCGTGACTATGGAGAGCAGAGTTATACCGACACCATAGAGATTATGGAGAATGCCGGCATCCCTACCTTCGGTTATGACAGAACAGCTCTTTTGGATGTAAAAGGTGTTAAAGTAGGCCTTGTGGGAACATATGAGCTGGCGGACCATATGGGATGCGAGGAAGAGATGATCCAAAATATCGAGAGTCTGAAGGAACAGGGGGCTCAGCTCATCATCGCCTCTTTCCACTGGGGAATCGAGCGCACCAACGTCCCCAATGAGATTCAGGTGGATCTGGCTCATTCAGCTATAGACCACGGCGCAGACCTGGTCCTGGGACATCATCCTCATGTACTTCAGGGAATCGAGACATATAAAGGAAAGAACATTGTCTATAGTCTGGGCAATTTCTGTTTCGGAGGAAATTCCGGGCCAAATGATATGGATGCTATGATCTTTCAGCAGACTTTTACCCTGGAGGATGGAGAACTGGTGGGGGATAATGTAACCAATATCACTCCAGTAAAGATTTCCGGCTCCTGGGCTCAGGGAGTCAATGATTACCAGCCCACGCCTGTGGAAGGAGATACCGGGGAAGGGATTATTTCCCGGATAGAGGAGTATTCCCAAAGTCTGGCAGATCAGTATGGCACAGAACCGGCGGTAATCAACTCTTCTCTGGACAGTGACAAGGAGGAGAGCCAGTCGGGAACTGTGACGGGGACTGCCGTAGAGGGGTAAAAGGTTTTCAGTAGAATTGTTTATGGAAAAGAGGCGTAAATATGTCAATCAAAGACGGCAAAGACTATCTTTATTTGATTTGGAAATCAGAGAAGTCCAGAAAACAGTATATTGTAGGGCAATTAATCAAAAATGGACAGTATGAATTTCAGTATTATTCAGATGTGGAGACTGCGATAAATGACGGATTTATGCCTTTGTTATGTTTTCAGGATTTGAATAAAGTATATAAGAGTGATAAACTTTTTCCGATTTTTGCAAGCCGACTGCCAGACAGAAAGAGAAAGGATATTAAAAAAATTTTAGACAAATATGATTTGGAAGAATACGACGAATATATATTGCTAAAAAGAAGCGGGGCCCGGTTACCTATTGACAGTCTAGAATTTATTGACCCAATCTTGGATACTGACCAAGCTGTAAAGCGTATTTTTTATGTGGCAGGAGTTCGGCATTATTTGGAGTGCAGTGGTAAAAATTGCGAAAAAGCGACAGAAATCACTAGAGGAGACCAAGTATATCTAAAACAGGAAAAAGACAATGCGTATGACAACAACGCAGTGCAAATGCTGAGCGAGGACGGAAAAGTTTTCGGCTATGTTCCAAGATACTATAGTGCGGGAGTAAGTGCATTGCTGGAAAAGGGAAGAAATATTGTATGCCATATTTATAATGTGGATCAGAATAAGAACTGTAATGAATGCATAAAAGCAATTATGGAGGTTAAGAAATAAAATAGTATTAAATAATATCAGAAAATCCCTCATATAGTTAATTAAGAAAAGTTTAGGAGTTCCCTATGCTGAATTATCTCTGGGGCGGTATGCTTCTGGTGGGAATCATATACGGGGGAATTACCGGAAACATGAATGAAGTAACGGAGGCTGCCCTTTCCTCTGCGGAAGAGGCAGTGTCTCTTTGCATTACCATGGCGGGAATCGTGGCCATGTGGGTGGGGCTGATGGAGATTGCCAGGGCTTCTGGCCTGGTGGATCGGCTTACTAATGCAATGAGGCCGCTGCTTCATTTTTTATTTCCCCGGATACCGGAAGCACACAGATCTTTGGAATACATATCTGCAAATATGATCGCCAATTTTCTTGGCCTTGGCTGGGCGGCCACACCTTTTGGGCTGAAGGCTATGGAAGAACTGGAAAAACTGGAAGATGACAGAAGAGCAGGCAAAGCGCCGGGAAAGGCCAGAGGAAAAGGAATTGCAGGAAATGAAATGTGCACCTTCCTCATCATTAATATTTCTTCTATACAGCTGATACCTGTAAATATCATTGCCTACCGAAGCCAGTACGGCAGTGTAAATCCTACGGCAATCGTAGGGCCGGCGATTGCGGCCACGGCGGTGAGTACAGGGGTGGCGGTGATATTCTGCCGGCTGATGGACCGGGGGCTGAGAGCGTGAGAACGCTCCGCTTTTCTGGTGTTCTTACTATGTTGTTGACATCATAAAAAGTCAATAATAAAATGAAAACAGGAATTTTTGATTATGGAGAGGTACATTCTATATAGGTATTTGGCTACTTATAATTCGCAACGGTATAATAAAATTTTAACTTAAAAGAGTGTAAAAAGTGGAAGTGAATTGGTCAGACACCTTCTGACCAATTATTAAATAGGCCTTTCGATGATATGGCGCATTCAAAAACAGCCGTTAATTTATCTATGGTATACGCCTATTATGAAATTGGCTGCAGAATTTATGAAGAAGAACAGCAAGTATCAAACAGTTCTGCCGAGCAAAGAAGAGTTGAAAAGAGTTAAAGGCTATGGAAAAACTGGAAGATGACAGAAGAGCAGGCAAAGCGCTGGGAAAGGCCAGAGGAAAGGGCCGCTACAGCGGCCCCTCTGTGGTTTCCCTTCGGAATAGGATAGGAGTGATAACTTTATGGACCGGTTCTTTCAGAGGAGCCGGTTTTCTTTTTTTTCGTTCATTCATCTGGTCTACAAGAAGGCTCACTGCCTCCAGAGCAATTTTGTCGATCTGCTGGCCCACGGTACTGATGGGAACCACAGCTTCTCTGGAAATGGGAGAGTTGTCAAAGCCCACAATGAGATAATCTTCAGGCATACGGCCATATTTACGGATCAGCAGGTTTACCAGCACATTTGCCAGAGTATCGTTGGACATAAAAATCCCTTTTTTCTGTTTAGGATATTTCTGTTCCAGTTCTGCCAGGACTTCCCGGAGAACTTTTTCTATCTCTTCATAGGCAGCTCCAAAATCTTTATAGATTACCTGATGCTCCAGACCCTTTTCCTTACATAGATCCAGGAATCCCTGAATTCGTCCATAGGAGGGAATTTCCTGGGCCGTGGGAGCAGTGATATGGAAAAGGACATCGCACTGATGCTTAGCCAGAAGGCTCGCAGCCTGTATACCTCCCATATAATTGTCTGTGTTGACACTGGACACATATTTATCTTCTCTTTCTATGGTCACAATGGGAATCTGAAGATCTGCAAGCTCCTTGGAGGGAATAGTAAAGCTTAAGATAATCAGTCCTTCAATTTTGTAAGCCATCAGCTCCTGGATATACTGCCGCTCTGTCTCTTCCCGCTCATTTCCGATAAAAACGAGAAACTTGTACCCGAATTTTTCATAGGTCAGCAGGATTTTATTCAGCATTTCTGAATGGAAGTGATTGTGAAGTCCAGGGATGATAATACCGATAAACTCCGTTTTTCCGTTAGCCAGGATCCGGGCCACCTTATTTTCTTTATAGTTTAAGTCCTCCAGAGCTTTGGCGATGATCTCCTGATTTTTCAGGGTGAGAGAGTCCGGATGGTTGAAATAGCGGGAGATGGTGGTCTTTGAAAAATTTGTATACTTTGCAATATCGTCAAAAGTTATATTTTTTTTCTCGCTCATAATATCTCCATTAAAATATTCGGCTGCTGCCCAGGCTGGCCTGCTTTTCCATGAAATACAGGCTCTGCCAGGGGCGGTGCCAGTGTTTTCTTTAAGAAACAGTATAGCAGAAAACTATGAGAGTAACAAGAAGTAATCGGTTACGTAACCGGTTATGTTCAACATAGATAAAACGAGACTGATGAAATTGTGTACTATTTACAAAGTTCTAAAATGGCCTTGACGCTGTATTGTGCAGGTGTTAAGATATGAGCATAAAGTAACCGGTTACTTAACCGGTTACAAAAAGAAACCTGAACGAAGGGTAAACAAAGAAATTGGAGGGAAAGGCTATGAAAAGAAAAATGGCTGCAAAGGTCATTGCCGCAGGACTTGTGGTGGCTATGACGGCTGTGGGGCTGTCTGGCTGTACATTTGGTTTTGCCAGTGACCCGGATGATCCCAATGAGGTGGAGGAGGAAATTCCCATAGACATGTCTGTGGACAGCTTTCAGTATGACTCCAGCCTGAACGGGACTAGCATTACGCTGCTGAATTCCAAAGCAGAAATCCAGGTTGCCCTGGAAGAAATGGGGAAAGTGTTTGAGGAGAAGTCAGGAGTCCATGTGGAGGTTATGCCGGTTACAGACGGTGAATCTCCCTATACCAAGGTGGTAAGCCTGTATAATTCCGGAACGCCTCCTACACTGTCTATTCTGGATACCACAGATGTAATCGCTCTGGCTGAGGAGAAGGGAGAGGACCTGTCAGGAGAGAACTGGACGGCTGAGGCAGAGGATTACCTTACAAAAGTGAACGGAAAAGTATACAGTTTCCCCCTGTGTATTGAGGGAAGAGGGATTATCTATAATAAGGCAGCTATCGAGGAAGCTCTGGGAGAGGAGTTTGATCCTTCCTCTATTAAGACAAGAGAGGACTTTACAGAAATCTTAGAGGAGCTGGTGGCAGCCGGGGTGGAAAAACCAATTTCTGTGGCAAAGGAAGACTGGTCTTTAGGCGCTCATCTTTTACAGTATATTTATGAGACCTATGACGGAACTTCAGCAGGGGCCCAGGAGATTATTGAGGAGATCAAGGACGGAAGCCTGGACCTGGAATCTTATGACCGTATGACAGGTTTTCTGGATACTTTTGATGTACTGAAGAAATATAATGTGGCGAAAGCAGATCCTCTGGGAGCCGACTATGATGAGATGGCCATTGACCTTGCAGATGGAAAGACGGTTTTCTGGGTCAATGGAAACTGGGCATGGCCGAACCTGGAAGAGGCAGGAGCTGAGAAAGAGGACGAATACGGATTCCTTCCATTCTTCATGAGCGATGATGAAACAGATTTTGCCAACCAGATGATCCAGGGCTCACCTTCCAAGCAGATCATGATGGACGGACAGATGGCTTCTGAGGAAGAAAAGGCTGCGGCAAGAGAGTTTCTGAACTGGATCGTATACAGCGAGATCGGCCAGCAGATGCTGGTAAATACCTGTAATCTGATACCGCCCTTCCAGAACAATCCTTATGAACCGGCAGATCCTTTAAGCCGTGACATTTATGAGAAGGTACAGAGGGGAGAAGCCTTTAATGCATCTGCTATTGTTCCTAATGACCACTGGTCTGTGCTGGGAGCAGCCATGCAGAAATATCTGGCAGGCAGAAGTGACCGGGAGGAACTGATAGGATCCATTGAGGATTATTGGGCAGAACAGGAATAAGAAAGAAGGTTGAATGATGAAATCAAAGAATAAAGGAAAAGATTTCGGTATTTTCGCGCTGCCGGGAATGTTTTGCTTCTTTGCAGTAGTGATTATCCCTTTTATATACGGCGTTTACCTTACCTTTACGGACTGGGACGGCGTAGCCGAGGTAAAGAACTTTATCGGCCTTGCCAACTTCCGGAAGGTGATCGAAGACCATGAATTTTGGACATCTATGCTGCTGACTTTTAAATATGTGATCCTTGTAGTGCTGCTGGTAAATATCATTGCCTTTGCCATCGCCTATCTTCTTACAAGAGGATTTAAAGGCCAGAACTTCTTCCGGGCAGGCTTCTTTACACCGAATCTGATCGGAGGTATCGTTCTGGGATATATCTGGCAGTTCGTATTTTCCAGAGTGTTTGTAAATATTGGAGAAAGCACCGGCTGGAGTCTTTTTGAAGCCTCCTGGCTCTCAGATCCAAACAAGGCCTTTGCGGCTATGGTACTGGTTTCTGTATGGCAGCTTTCCGGATATATGATCCTGATCTATGTGGCAGGATTTATGGGACTCAGCGAAGACGTTATGGAAGCAGCCAGCATTGACGGAGCTTCCGGATGGTTAAAGATGAGAAAGATCGTACTTCCCCTGATGATGTCCTCTATCACGATCTGCCTGTTCCTGACCTTATCAAGAGCCTTCATGGTTTACGATGTAAACCTTTCTCTTACTGCAGGAGGCCCTTACGGCACTACGGAAATGGCAGCCATGCATGTATATGAAAAAGCCTTTACTTCCAGGCAGTTCGGCGCAGGCCAGGCTGAAGCCCTGATCCTGTTCATCGTAGTAGCATGTATCAGCGGTCTTCAGGTATATCTCACAAAGAAACAGGAGGTGGAAGCATAATGAATCAGAAAAAAATCGGCGGAACCAAGAGAAAGGTTCAGAATGTTATCGCAATGGCAGTATTGATCGTTATTTTTATTGCTTATATGTTTCCCTTCCTTATGGTACTGATCAATTCCTTAAAGCAGAAACGGGATATCATCAAGAGTCCTTTTTCCTGGCTGTTTACCATTAAGGGACTTTCCTTTGACAACTTTGTCAATGCCTTCAACCAGATGGACTTTCTGAATGCTTTTAAAAATTCTCTGATCGTAACCGTTTCTGCCACTGTGCTGGTTACTATTCTGGGAACCATGCTGGCTTACTATATCGTGAGACACAATAATAAGATTTCTAAGATTACTTTTGCTCTAATGGTTGCTTCCATGATCATACCTTTCCAGGCGATCATGATCCCTCTGGTAAGTATTTACGGAGGCACGCTGAATATCCTGAACCACAGAATCACTTTGATCTTCATGCACACAGGATTTTCCATGGCAATGTCCGTGTTTATGTTCCATGGGTTTATAAAGGGAAATGTACCTATAGCCCTGGAAGAAGCGGCCTACATTGACGGCTGCACACATATCCAGACATTTTTCAAGATCGTATTTCCATTGCTGAAACCTACGATTTCCACAATGGTGATCTTGAACGCCATGTCTTTTTGGAATGATTTCCTTCTTCCATCTTTGGTACTTACAGATAAGAAGCTTTTAACGTTACCCCTTTCCACGTACAGCTTCTACGGTACATATTCAGCGGATTACGGAACGATCATGGCAGGTCTTCTGCTGTGCGTAATACCGATCATGATCTTGTACGTAGCGCTGCAAAAGCAGATTATCGGCGGAGTTGTTGCCGGAGCAGTGAAATAAGGCTCCTGCCCAAAGGCAGCCAGAGATGCTATTCGTTTGGGGACTGCCCCATGAAACATTCAGATTCTGTGTTCATGGGCGGTCCCATTTTCCATTACTATAAAAGGGGACAGTTTCGATATGAAGAAAGACAGAATACATTTAAAAGCACCAGGGAACTGGATCAACGACCCTAATGGTTTTATTTATTATAAAGGACAGTATCACCTGTTTTACCAGTATTTTCCCTATGCCCCTCAGTGGGGGACCATGCACTGGGGACATGCGGTCAGCAGCGATCTCACGGAATGGGAGCACAAGGGCGTGGCCCTGTTTCCCACCAGATACGAAGATCAGAACGGCTGCTTTTCCGGAAGTGCTGTGGAACATGAAGGGAAAATGTATCTTTATTATACGGGAATCCACTATGATGAAACAGACCGGGAAAATATCCATAAATGTCCTGGGGATAAATACCAGGCGACACAGATGATGATCACATCGCCAGATGGTTTCAGCTTTGACAATTTTTCAGGGAAAAAGGTGATCATTCCGGCCTTTATGGAAGGAGAGAAGGGAGACAGGACCCATACCAGAGATCCCAAGGTATGGAGAGGGAAAGATGCCTGGTATATGGTACTGGGAACTACGGACCAGGAAAAGCAGGGGAAAATTCTCTTCTACAAAAGTCAGGATCTGGAGAACTGGATTTTTGTAAATCAGGCCGGAAAAGAGGAAAGAGGATGGATGTGGGAATGCCCGGACCTTTTTGAGGTCCAGGGGCAGACCATACTTATGCTTTCTCCTATGGGAATCCTTCAGGAAGAAAATAAAGAGGCCAATCATGCAGTGTGTATGGTGGTAGAATTTCAGGAAAAGGACTGCTCAGTAGGATTTCCGGATACCTATCAGTTTCTGGACTACGGACTGGATCTGTATGCGTCTCAGAGTACCCTGGATGAGGAGGGGCGCAGGGTAGTGACAGGATGGATCCGTATGCCTGAGGCTGTAGATGGAAAGTGGAGGGGAATGTTCTGTATTCCCAGAGTAGCAGAGGTAAAAAAAGGGCATATATACTTCCATCCTCATCCAAATATTGAGAAAAGGTTTACCAAAAAGATCACTTCCCCTGCACAGGCCCATGAAGCCGGATATCGGCTGACACTGGAACTGAAAGAAGGGGAATCCCTGGATATCGGGGGATATCTTATCAGCCGCAGAAACAACTGCATCTGCACAGACCGGACCCGGGTTTTCCGGGAACACAGAGGCTGGAGACAGACCGCAGTTTCTCCGGAAGTGAAAGAGGGAGATCTGTTGGAAATCTATGTGGACAAAAATCTTATAGAGGTGTTTATTAATAGAGGAGAATACGTGATCAGCAGTACAGTGTATAACCTGGGGAATAAGATCACTGCTGATATAGAAGGGGAGATTCAGATAGATACTCTGGAATAATTCTCTCTATAAATAGTGAAGTCCCCTCTTTTGGCAGAAACATGTGTGCTCGGCCAAAAGAGGGGGCATTTTTTATACGGTATCCACCAGGTCACAGCCGCTGATGATCTTGTCCCAGAGATTTTCTCTTAATTCTGATTTGGGGTCCTGAGGGTTCATATTACCCAGTTCCCAGTAGGGCAGGCGTTCCTGTTCCAGCTCTTCCAGGCGGGAAGTCTGGCCCTCCAGCCAGCTGCGGGTCCTTCTCTGACAGTTTTTCAGGCGGGCTTTTACACCTTCCAACCGGATGTCCAGAAGCTCATAGCCGAAAGCCTTGGCATCGGTGAACCAGAGATTTTCTCTGGCAGTGTGCATTTGGGCCAGATCCTTCTGAATATTGGGGATAACTTCTTCAGAAATTTCCTTCAATGTGGATAAGTCACCGGCGTCGTAGGCGGATTTTATCCGGAGGCCAAGGTCAGCCTTCTGAGCAAGGACCAAAGCCAGATAAGCATAGAATCTGAAAAACTCCTGATATTCTCCGGGTGTTTCAGAGATGGTCTTCAGCTTATCACCCAGGGACTGATAGTAGGTCCGGGTATCCACGTCTTTCAGATGAAAGTCAAAAAGTCCCAGCATAGGATCCTGGTACAGAAGGTACTTGGAAGGATTATCTGCAGTAAGATTTTTTCCAGAGCCTTTGAAAAGAGAGTCCAGGGAATCCAAAAGAAGAAAATCCTCCAGATTGCCATCGATGCAGTCCCGGAAATAAGTGCTTAGCTCTTCCTCATATAAATCTTCGTGGAAACAGAGGAAGGAAAAGACGGCAAGGCCCGGCCAGATGGCATCAATGGGAGTTTCTGCGCCGTTGTCCATCCATCCGGTAGCAAATACTTCCTGAATTCCTTCCTGACGGCAGGCTCCAAGGGCCAGACGGCTGCAGCAGAAAGCTTTACCGTAGTTGGGTGAAATTCCGTTCCAGTTCCAGACGCCGCCGGCAAAGATTACCCGGTCTGACAGCTCCTTGTGGACCCGGAGCATATTGTGGTAGATATCCCTGCGGGTATTATAATAGTCCCAGTATACCATTCCCAGTTCTTTGGGCGGTTTTTCCCAGCCAGAAATATCTGTGGAGGCTTTCACATCATAGTAGCCCCCGACCGTATTGGCAGTGATATACATATCACTCCACATCATGGGATTCCATCCGGCATCCTTACAAAGCTCCAGGACTTTTTCTGTATGTTTCCGGATGATCACAGAACTTTCTTCATATCCATTTTCCTTCAGATAATTTCCCAGTCCCAGCATATGGGCCTCATCCATACCGATGTGGATATTCCGGGTGGTAAAGGAAGATTTCAGAGATTCCAGAAGGCTGCGGATAAAGGCATAAACTTCCTCAGATCCGGCTTTTAAAATATCGCCGGTGTCTCTCAGATTTTCAGAATTATGCCACCTAAGAAAACTGTGAAGATGAGCCAGGGTCTGGATACAGGGAACAAGCTCTATGCCAAAGAGGCTGCAGTAACTGTCCAAACTTTGCAGCTCTTCACGGGTATACCGGCCTCTGTAGGTGCCAAAGTAGGGATGATCCGGTACCTCATAAGTGTCTTCCATATAAAGAAAGAGCTGGTTCATTCCCATTTTGGCCAGTCTTCGGATAATGGACCTGAGCTTTTCCGGGGCAGCTACGGCATTTCTGGAACAGTCCAGCATAAAACCCCGCTTTTGGAAGTAAGGATTTTCTTCCAGAGAGAAATCTTCTCCGCTGTGATGAAGGACATAATTAAAAAGACGGAAGTAGAGAACCGGATCCTGGAAACGAATGGTGCAGGAATGGTCTTTTTTTTCAATAGAAGCCTTGGCGGCATCGAGGCTCTCTTCCAAAATAATTGTAAGAGAGCCATCCTGGTTATTGTTGTTTTCTGATAAGAGAAGGCGGCTTCCTTCTTCTACAGACCGGATCAGCTCCGGCTTCCCCTTAAACTCGAGATTCATAAAGCAAATTCTCCTTACTGATGGATTTTAAAAAATTTCTTTTGATCAAAGTAATAATAAATAATGAAGAGCACTGCGGTAAGCCCCCAGGAGATGGGGTAGCTCATCAGGATAGTCCGTACTCCAGGCCAGTGAGGCACTGCCAGGAAAATCCAGAGGATACGGAGGATACACACACCGGTACAGGTCATGATCATGGGGACCAGTACATTGCCCATGCCTCTCAGGGCACTGGACAGGATTTCTATAAAGATAAAGAGAACATAGGAAGGAGCGATAATCTGTATGATCTCCATGCCGATTTCAATGACTTCCGGGTCAGTGGTAAAGAGCTGGAGCAGATACCTTCCCAAAAGCAGCAGCAGAGCACTTACCAGGAGAGAAGCGATAAAGTCCAGGAACAGGCAGACTTTAACACTTTTTTTCATACGGTCATATTTACCGGCACCGTAATTTTGCCCAATAAAGGTTACGATGGATACGCTGAAAGCACCGGAGATCATCCAGTAGATGGCATCGATTTTTCCAAAAGCTGTATAGGCGGCCATAGTATCAGTTCCCAGATTATTGAGGGAAGTCTGGATGATAATATTGGAAATATTATACATAATAGACTGGATACCAGCCGGAAGCCCAATGGTGACAATGGAGATCAGCAGAAACCGATGGAACCGGATTTCTTTGGGATGAAGGCGGTACATGTCTGTGGATTTCATCAGTGCGTGAACCACCAGAACGGCACTGACCACCTGAGAAATTACAGTGGCTATAGCGGCGCCTGCTACTCCCATACCAAAACCTACTACCAGAAGGATATCCAGAAAGATATTGATAAAGCAGCAGACAATAAGGTAGTACAGGGGCCTGGTAGAATCTCCCACAGCTCTTAAAATGGCGGAGCCAACGTTATAAATAAACACAAAAATAATACCTGCAAAATAAATTCGCAGATAGGTGACAGAATCCTGCATAACATCTGCAGGTGTTTTCATCATCTCCAAAAGAACCGGCGCAAGAGCGATACCGATGATGGTGGTGATGATACCGCCTACTATGGAAAGAGCGGCGGCGGTGTGAAGGGTATCGTTCAGATCTTTCTTGTTTTTGGCTCCATAATACCGGGCAATGATAACCGTAGCGCCGGAAGCCAGGGACACGAAGAAGTTTACGATCAGGTTCGTGATCTGGCCGGTAGAGCCCCCTACTGCCGCCAGAGCTTTAGTTCCCACGAACCGGCCTACGACCACGGCATCTGCCGTATTATAGAGCTGCTGAAAAAGAGTTCCCAGCATAATGGGAAAGAAAAAGATCAGCAGCTGTTTCCATATAACCCCTTCCGTAATCTGATTTACGGAGGCGTCTTTTTTTGACATAAAAAATTCCCCCTGAAATTATGATTGAGGTCATATTGCCTCTGATATAACAATATATATCATAGCTTATGATAATTGTCGATATGGAAAATTCATGTTATGATGATATCAGACTGAAATATGGGCGGAAGGGCGATATCCGCAGCATCCTGGAGAAAGGTGAGAGGAGGAGAAGGATTGAAGATAAAAGTACGTGTAGCAGATCCGGCGGGAAATATAACTGTTTTTGTGATGACTCCAGTGGCGAGAGAAAAATACCCTGCCATTTCCAGGCAGATCCTTGCAAGGAAGGAACTAAAGGGAGAGCAGGTGGGATTTGTAGAAAGGACAGACCAGGGCAGATTCAGGATGGAGATGATGGGCGGAGAGTTCTGTGGAAACGCCACTAGAAGTTTTGCCTATCTTCTGAGTATGCTTTCCGGTCAGGAACAGCAGGAGCTGGACGTGGAAGTCAGTGGTTCTGAAAAACCTCTGAATGCTGTTGTAGACCGGACAGAGGGAACCAGTCAGGTGGAAATGCCTCTGCCTAAAGAAATAATGGTATTGGAGACAGAAACAGGGGAAACCTATCCCATGGTTGTATTTGACGGCATCTGCCATGTGATCGTAGAGGGAGAACCCAGAAAAGGGGAATTTGTGGAAAATATTCTGAAGAAAGCAAAAGAAATATGTCCCTGCGGCGCATGGGGAATCATGTTTTTAAAAGGAGACTATATGACGCCGGCAGTTTATGTAGAGAGTACAGACTCTCTTGTCTGGGAGAGCAGCTGCGGCAGCGGCAGTATGGCAGCGGCAGTGTATTTATCCCAGAGAGAGGGTGACGGTGAATATTTTTACACACTTTACCAGCCAGGAGGAGAGATCAGAGCTGCGGTCTCCAAAAAAACAGGCGAAATTGTACGATGCACTATGGGAGGACCGGTTCGTATCTCCCAGGAGATGGAATTAGAAATAGAGGATAATGAGGTTGACATACTATGAGGGCGGTTCGCTTGAAACACCCCTATGTAGCAGTGATGAAAGACGGAAGTATTTCTTATGGGGGAAACCAGGGCTGGTTTCAGAGTAATACCATTAAGAAATATGGCTGTGGAGTGGTGGCAGGGTCAGATCTGCTGTTATATTTAAGTTTACATAAGGAATACTGCAGGGGAAGGGAATTCAAAAAAGAAGAGGACGATAACGGAATCTGGGGAGAAGAAAAGTATCAGGAACTTATAAAGACCATGAACCGAAGATACTTTCCGGTAATTCCCGGCTTTGGCATGCCAGGGTGGCTTCTGGCAGGGGGAATGAATTATTATTTCCGCAGGAGCAGGATTCCTCTGAAGGCTTCTTTCGGCGTCCTGGGGAGGAACATCTGGAACCGGACAGCAGCTATGCTGGCCCATGATATTCCGGTGATCCTTGCCATAGGCCCGAACTTCTCTATATTTCGGAGAAAATACAAGCTGAATTTCTATGTAAGAAAAGGGGAGGAATATACCTGCGCCTGCCAGACAGCAGCTCATTTTGTGACAGTCACCGCCATGGAGGGAAAATACCTGAAAATTTCTTCCTGGGGAAAAGAGTATTATATAGACATGCAGGAATATATGGACTATGGGAAAAAACACAGCAGTTTTTTGGTGTGCAATATTTTTTATATCCGAAAACGGTGACAAAAGCAGGAAATAAGATTGACAAAGGGAAAACAAGTGCTATAATGAATACCGTTGTTACAAAGTCGGAGAAAATTCCGACAACATATCGTGCCAATTGAAGGGTGCAGGAAAGCGGCTAAGGCCCACCGAAGGAGTAATACTCTCAGGGGTCTCCTAAATGGAGACGGGACTGTATCTGGATGGCTCTCTGGAGAATCCCGTTAAGGGTGCCGAAGGTGTAAGCAGATAAGGGTTTATCTGTGAATCTCTCAGGCAAAAGGACAGTGAGATCAGGAAACTAAACAACGGCTGACGTTTTTTAGAGTTTCAGAGGGTTATTGCATTGGAATTATGCGATAGCCCTTTTTTATTCTACGAGACTGTCGAATTAATCAAAATCGAGAATATTTATACATTTTATTGCTCAGCCTGCGCCGCTTTGAGCCTATGGTCTCAAAGCTATGCTCGACAAATTCGCATAAAATGTATAAATATTCCTGACATATGTTTAATGCGACAGTCCTGTAGAATTAAAAGCCTTCCAGGCGGGCGAAAAACGTCTGGGGGACATAGTTCTGGCGGCGGTTTCCGGGGAGAAGCATGAAAAGAAAAATAACCAGAAAGAAGGAGTCAACAAATGGAAATCTTATCGCAGATCGTAGAAGGGGTTAATTCTTTTTTGTGGGATGGGGCCCTGCTGGTATTGCTTCTGGGAACGGGAATTTTTTATACCATTAACCTGAAGTTCATCCAGGTGAGAAAATTTGGAGAGGGAATGAAGAGAATGTTCGGAAACTTTTCTCTTCATGGAAAAAGTACAGAGAAGGGGCTGAGTTCTTTTCAGGCCCTGGCTACGGCTATTGCGGCTCAGGTAGGTACGGGAAATATTGCGGGGGCTGCTACAGCCATTGCTTCAGGAGGACCGGGGGCTATTTTCTGGATGTGGGTCAGCGCATTTTTTGGAATGGCTACCATCTATGCAGAGGCAGTTATGGCACAGTATACCAGAAAAAGAGAGAATGGTGCCATTGTAGGCGGACCAGTTTATTATATACAGTACCTGTTTAAAGGAAAATTTGGAAAATTCCTTTCTGGATTTTTTTCAGTAGCGATTATCCTGGCACTGGGATTCATGGGAAATATGGTACAGTCCAATTCTATTGGAAGTTCTTTTTATACTGCATTTGGAATAAAACCTTATATAATGGGAATTATAATTGCTGTGATTTCTGCGATAATATTCCTGGGAGGAATCAACCGGATCGCCAGAGTGACGGAGAAGATCGTGCCTCTTATGGCCCTGGTTTATATTGTGGGCTGTGTGATCATTCTGATCATGAACCTGAATGGTCTGGGAAAAGCTTTTCATGATATTTTTGTGGCGGCGTTCTCACCTTCTTCCGTATTAGGAGGAGCTGCGGGAGTTACTGTCCAGAAAGCTATGCGGTTTGGTGTTGCCAGAGGTCTGTTTTCTAATGAAGCAGGTATGGGTTCTACACCTCACGCTCATGCCACAGCAGACGTAAAGCACCCGGCAGATCAGGGAATCATTGCCATGATAGGTGTGTTTATCGATACCTTTGTGATACTGACTCTTACCGCTTTGGTAATTCTTTCTACGGGGGCTCTTTCTACAGGAGAGACTGGCTCGGCTCTGGCCCAGGCTGCGTTTAATTCTTCCTACGGCTCCTTTGGAAATGTATTTATCGCTATCTGCATGCTGTTTTTTGCTTTTACCACCATAATCGGCTGGTACTATTTCGGTGAAGTAAATGTCCGCCATCTTTTTGGAAAGAAAGCTGTGCGGGGATATGGACTTCTGGTGGTCATCTTTGTCCTCATAGGCTCTACTCTGAAGGTAGACCTGGTATGGAATATGTCAGACATGTTTAACGGACTGATGGTAATCCCTAACCTTATTGCGATTCTGGCAGCAGTGGGTATAGTAAAAAAACTGAGCAGAGAACATGAAAACATGGGAAAAAATCAGTAGAAATAAGAGCCTGGAGAAGCAGGAAAAAATAAAAAAATAGGTGTTGAAATTTCCGGAAATTTGTTTTATCCTAAGGGCTGATAGATTTAACCCAGGTTATGAAGGAATGACTTAGGAGGAAGAAAATATGAAGGAAAAGAAAATACGTTTTCGTCATATCGAAGAGATGAAAGATTTCGTCAGCGCCGCATGCCGCTGTGAATTCGACATCGATATCATCAGTGACCGTCTTGTGGTTGATGGAAAATCTATTTTAGGAGTTTTAAGCCTGAACTGCGACAAGGAGCTCCATGTGAAATATGATGGAACAGAACCTTATTTTGAGGAAATGCTGGGAAAATACGCAGTGGCTTAGACATATTTTACGGTTTACAAATTTTCTGGTATATGCTAACATAGCACATAAGAAAACACAGTGACGAAGAGAGTACCTGTATTTTGTGTTCACAGAGAAGTCTCCCATGGCTGAGAGGAGACAGACAGAGATAGAGGGAAGATGGCTTCTGAGAGGCGCACCGAAGCACAGGTCTTGTGCCAAGGCTGCGACAGGGTCCGCCTGTTACAGCGGTAAGGTATATCGGCAGATGTACCTGATGAGGTCTGTGCTGTGAGGTACAGACGAACAGAAGTGGTAACACGGGCTGACGCTCGTCTTCTTTGGAAACAGAGAAGACGGGCTTTTTCTTTTTTTGAGAGGTGCTTTGCAGGTGTTGAGGGAATCTTGGTATCTTTTATTGCTCAGTCTGCGCTGGTTTGAGCCCTAGCGGTCTCAAACCGTGCTCGACAAATTCGCATAAAAGATACCAAGATTCCCCTGAAAGTTGCGGCTGCTCGAAAAAAGAAAAGGCCGTTAGAGGGCTGGTGTGGAGGTGTACAGGTTCGAGCCTTGGTCTCAAACTGTGCTCGACAAATTTGCATAAGAGATAGTAACGAGTTAGGAGGATAATGAAATGGATAAGAAGAAGTATTATATTACTACGGCTATTGCCTATACTTCAGGGAAGCCCCATATTGGGAATACTTATGAGGCGGTTTTGGCGGATAGTATTGCCAGGTTTAAGAGGCAGCAGGGATATGATGTGTTTTTTCAGACGGGAACGGATGAACATGGTCAGAAGATTGAGCTGAAGGCGGAAGAGGCTGGTGTAAGCTGTAAGGAGTTTGTAGACCAGGTATCTGGTGAGATTAAAAATATCTGGGATTTAATGGGCACTTCTTATGACAAGTTTATCAGGACTACAGATGACTATCATGAGAAGCAGGTACAGAAAATATTTAAAAAGCTTTATGACCAGGGAGATATTTACAAAGGATATTATGAAGGTCTGTACTGTACTCCCTGTGAATCTTTCTTTACGGAATCTCAGCTGGTGGACGGAAAGTGTCCTGACTGCGGACGTCCTGTAACTCCGGCTAAGGAAGAGGCTTATTTCTTCAGAATGAGCAAATATGCGCCCAAGCTGATCGAGTATATCAATGAGCATCCGGAGTTTATCCAGCCGGTATCCAGGAAAAATGAGATGATGAACAACTTCCTTCTGCCTGGACTTCAGGATCTGTGTGTGTCCAGAACCTCCTTTAAATGGGGAATTCCGGTAGACTTTGATCCCAGGCATGTGGTTTATGTATGGCTGGATGCGCTGACCAACTACATCACCGGAATCGGCTATGACTGTGATGGAAACAGTACAGAGCAGTTTGAAAAATACTGGCCGGCAGACCTGCATCTGATCGGAAAAGATATCATCCGTTTCCATACTATTTACTGGCCTATTTTCCTGATGGCTCTGGGACTTCCTTTGCCTAAGCAGGTATTTGGACATCCCTGGCTGCTCCAGGGAGACGGAAAGATGAGCAAATCTAAGGGAAATGTGCTTTATGCCGACCAGCTGGTAGACTTCTTTGGGGTAGATGCCGTCCGCTATTTCGTGCTCCATGAGATGCCTTTTGAAAATGACGGCGTAATCACCTGGGAGCTGATGGTAGAGAGATTAAACTCTGAGCTTGCCAATACTCTGGGAAATCTGGTAAACCGGACCATTTCCATGTCTAACAAGTATTTCGGCGGCGTGGTAAAGAGCACTGGCGTCACAGAGCCGGTAGACCAGGAACTGAAAGCGGTTGTCCAGGGAACAAAAGAAAAAGTGGCAGCCAAGATGGAAGACCTTCGTGTGGCAGATGCGATCACAGAAATCTTTACCCTGTTTAAACGCTGCAATAAATATATCGATGAGACCATGCCTTGGGTGCTGGCAAAGGACGATGAAAAGAAAGACCGTCTGGCGGAAGTGCTCTACAATCTGGTAGAGGGAATCTGCGTAGGCGCTGCTCTTCTGGAATCATTTATGCCAACTACTACAGAGAAAATCCTTGCTCAGCTTAACGCACCAAAGAGAAGTTATGAAGAGCTGGATTCCTTCGGTTTATATCCTTCCGGAAACAAGGTAACAGAGAAACCGGAGATTCTCTTTGCCCGTCTGGACGTAAAAGAGGTTATGGAAAAGGTGGAAGCTATGCGGGCTGAAGAGACAAAAGACCAGGAAGCAGAAAAAGAGGAAATTCCTGTTATAGATATAGAAGCAAAACCTGAAGTCACCTTTGATGATTTCATGAAAATGCAGTTCCAGGTAGGGGAGATCATCGCCTGTGAGGAAGTGAAAAAGTCCAAAAAACTTCTCTGCTCCCAGGTAAAGATCGGAAGCCAGGTAAAACAGATTGTTTCCGGCATTAAGTCAAATTATAAACCGGAAGATATGGTTGGAAAGAAAGTTATGGTCCTGGTGAACCTGAAACCGGCTAAGCTGGCAGGAGTTCTTTCTGAAGGAATGATCCTGTGTGCAGAAGGTCTTGACGGAGAACTGGCCCTTATGACTCCTGACAAGGATATGCCGGCAGGTGCGGAAATCTGCTGATTAGGGGTTGACAAGACTTTTTTAATCGTTTATTATCTTTTTAAATGAAAGGGAGTAGCTGGCACCAAAAGGTGTTTGCGACAGCGTCAATCTCGATGAGGGAACTCTCATCCGTGTCGTGATGAAACAGCGAGACTTTTATTGCATGATCAATTGTGCAGTAAAGGTCTCGCTTTTTGCATATAAAGACCTTTACTAAGGAAACTACTTAGAAAGAGTCTGAAAATGCGGCTCGGAAAACGAATGGAGGAAGAAGCATGAAAGAGTATTACCAAATGTCCAGGACAGAGGCTCAGAAAGCCGTTAATGGCAGTACCCAGCCTCTGACAGAAGAACAGGTAAAGAAGAACCAGGAAAAGTATGGTCCAAACGCTCTTGCAGAAGGCAAGAAGAAAACCGTTCCCCAGATTTTTCTGGAACAGTACAAAGATTTCCTGGTGATCATTCTGATCGTGGCGGCTATCGTATCTGGTATTCTGGGTGAAACAGAAAGCGCCATTGTTATCTTGATCGTTATTACCATTAATGCGATTTTGGGCACTGTCCAGACTGTAAAGGCAGAACAGTCCCTGAACAGTCTGAAGGCTATGTCGGCTCCGGAAGCCAAGGTGGTCAGAGGAGGAGATGTGATTAAAATACCATCTTCTCAGGTTACTATAGGTGATATCGTTATGCTGGAAGCAGGAGATTATGTGCCTGCTGACGGACGTATTCTTGAAAACGCCAGTCTGAAGGTAGACGAAAGCGCACTGACAGGAGAAAGTCTTGCAGTGGAAAAAATGGAAGACGCCATTGAGGGAGAAGCTGCCCTGGGTGACAGGACCAACATGGTCTTTTCCGGAAGTTTTGTTTCCTACGGAAGAGGTTCCTTCCTGGTAACAGGAATCGGTATGAATACCGAAGTAGGAAAAATCGCCAGTCTGTTAAAGAGCACTTCCGAGAAAAAGACTCCTCTGCAGATGAATCTGGATAATTTCGGACAGAAGCTGTCCATCCTGATTTTAGTATTCTGCGCAATCCTTTTTGGTATCAGCGTATTCAGAGGAGAGGGCGTGGGAGATGCTTTCCTGTTTGCCGTAGCTCTTGCAGTAGCTGCAATTCCTGAGGCCCTGAGCTCTATCGTAACCATCGTGCTGTCCTTCGGTACACAGAAAATGGCAAAAGAGCATGCTATTATCCGTAAGCTTCAGGCAGTGGAAGGTCTGGGAAGTGTGTCAATTATCTGTTCTGATAAGACTGGTACTCTGACACAGAATAAAATGACAGTTGAAGACTATTATGTAGAAGGGAAAGAAATTCCTGCAGCATCTATTGACCTGGGAGATGAAGCTCAGAAACAGCTTCTCCGCCACAGCATTTTATGTAATGACTCTACAAACAAAAACGGAGAAGAGATCGGAGATCCTACGGAAACTGCTCTCATCAATCTGGGCGACAAACTGGGATGTCCCGCAGAGACCATCCGTGAGAAATACCCCAGATGCAGCGAGGTTCCTTTTGACAGTGACAGAAAATTAATGTCTACCTTGCACAATCTGAAAAACGGCTGTACTATGGTTACAAAAGGTGCCGTAGATGTTCTTCTGGGAAGAGTTTCCCATATCCAGAAAAACGGAGAAGTATGTCCGATCACAGAGGAAGACAAGAGGATCATTGAAGAACAGAACCAGAAGTTTTCCAGAAACGGTCTTCGTGTCCTGGCCTTTGGATATAAAAAATTTGAAGAAGCCAGAACCTTATCTGTGGAAGATGAAAATGACCTGACATTCCTGGGTCTGATCGCTATGATGGACCCGCCAAGAGAAGAGTCCAAGGAAGCAGTTGCCGAGTGTATCCGGGCGGGCATTAAGCCTATTATGATCACTGGTGACCATAAGGTAACAGCGGCAGCTATTGCTAAGAGAATCGGGATTTTGAAAGACGAGTCAGAAGCCTGTGAGGGTGCGGTTATTGAAAATATGACAGATGAAGAGCTGCAGGACTTCGTGGAAGGTATTTCTGTATATGCCCGTGTTTCACCGGAACACAAGATCCGTATTGTCCGGGCATGGCAGGATAAAGGAAACATCGTAGCCATGACAGGAGACGGAGTAAACGATGCCCCGGCTCTGAAGCAGGCCAATATTGGTGTGGCTATGGGAATCACCGGTACAGAAGTCGCAAAAGACGCAGCATCCATGGTACTTACCGATGATAACTTTGCAACCATCGTAAAAGCTGTAGAAAACGGAAGAAATGTTTACAAGAACATAAAGAGTTCTATCCAGTTCCTCCTTTCCGGTAACTTTGCAGGAATCCTGTCTGTACTCTATGCGTCACTGGCAGGTCTGCCGGTACCTTTCGCGCCGGTTCATCTGCTGTTTATCAACCTGCTGACAGACAGTCTTCCGGCTATTGCTCTGGGACTGGAACCTCACAATCCTGATGTAATGAACGATAAGCCGAGACCAATGAACGAGTCTATACTTACCAAAGATTTCCTTTCCAAGATCGGAATTGAGGGTCTGGTTATCGGTATTATGACCATGATCGGCTTCTATATCGGATATCAGGAAAATACTGCACTTGCTATGACTCTGGCTTTCGGCACACTTTGTACCTCACGTCTGGTCCATGGATTTAACTGTAAATCAGACAAACCTGTATTATTTACAAAGAGATTTTTCAACAATAAATACCTGGCTGGGGCTTTCCTTTTAGGTCTTGCTCTCATCACTGCTGTAGTGATGATCCCAGGTCTGGATTCTATTTTCCAGGTACAGACTCTGAGCTTTACTCAGCTTCTGACCATGTATGGGCTGGCAATCGCCAACCTTCCGATAATCCAGCTTATTAAATGGATCCGTATGAAGATTAAAAAATAATATGATATTTTGGCAGTCCCATTTAACACAAAACATAAACGAAGCTGTCGTTATGCCAGTTAAATGGGGCTGCTCTTGAAAATGGGAGGATGCGTATGGATTTGAACAAAAAGGATATGAAGAACATTATGCTGTTGATCGTTTTTGCAGTGCTCTTCTATATAGGCGTACAAAAGATTAATAGCGTGGCAGCGGGAGTTGTGTTTGTCTGGCATCTGGTGTTCCCCTTTATTTTGGGAGGGGCCATTGCTTTTATCCTTAATGTGCCTATGCATGCTCTGGAAAAAAGACTTTTCGGCAGACTGAAGGAGCAGGGAAAAGCGAAAAAATTAGCAAGGCCGGCAAGTCTCATACTTTCCATCCTGCTGGTTATCGTGATCATTTGGATCGTTCTGGTAGTATTAATACCGGAAATCGGAAGCACCATTGTGAGCCTGAGCCGCCAGATCGAGCTGGCAATCCCCAGGATGCAGAAATGGTTTACAGATAATTTCCAGGCCAATCCCCTGATTGAAGAGCAGATCAATAACTGGTTTAATTCTCTGGAGGTTAACTGGGACCAGATCATACAGACTGGTATTGACTTTCTGAAAAACGGAGCCGGAAATGTACTGGGAACTACATTTAATGTGGCAGTAACTGTGATCAACTCTGTGATGAACTTTGTAATCGGTTTTGTATTTGCCTGCTATATTCTGCTCCAAAAGGAAAAGTTATCTGTCCAGATCCGGAAAGTCCTTTACGCATTTTTCCCTGGAAAAGTTGTGCGTCAGGTGTTAAAAGTGGCTTCTCTGAGTTACAAGACATTTTCTAACTTCGTTACAGGCCAGTGCCTGGAAGCAGTGATTTTGGGAACCATGTTTTTCGTGGTAATGAGTATTCTGAAATTTCCTTACGCGATGTTAGTTGGAGTGGTGATCGCCTGTACCGCTCTGATCCCTATATTCGGAGCTTTTATTGGCTGTGTTGTAGGGGCCTTCCTGATCCTGGTGGTGAACCCTATGCGGGCGGTGGCTTTTGTTATCCTGTTTCTGATCCTTCAGCAGATTGAGGGAAACCTGATTTACCCCCATGTGGTAGGAAACTCGGTAGGACTGCCTTCCATCTGGGTACTGATGGCCGTGACAGTAGGCGGAAACCTGATGGGAGTAGTAGGAATGCTGGTGTTTATTCCACTGACCTCTATCATTTACGCATTGTTCCGCCAGACCGTCCATAGGAGATTAAAGGAGAGAAAGATCCATGATATTTGAGACACACGCCCATTATGATGATGAGGCTTTTGACAGAGACCGGGATGAACTTTTGAAGACCATGCATGCCCATGGAATTGAGAAAATCATCAATGTGGGAGCTTCTTTGGAAGGAGTAAAGGATACGGCGGATCTTATGGAAAGATATCCTTTTGTCTATGGAGCAGTAGGTATTCACCCGGATGAGGTGGGAAGTCTCACCGAAGAAGACATGAAGTGGCTGCGGAGTCTGTGTGACAGAGAAAAAACCGTGGCTGTAGGAGAAATCGGTCTGGACTATTACTGGGACAAAGAAAATCATGATGTTCAGAAAAAATGGTTTGTCCGGCAGATGGACCTGGCCAAAGAAACCGGGCTGCCCATTATCGTCCACAGCCGGGACGCAGCTAAAGATACCCTGGATGTCATGAAAGCAGAGCGGGCGGACAATTTAAAGGGAGTGATCCACTGCTATTCCTACTCCAAAGAACATGCCAGAGAATATATGAATATGGGATACTATCTGGGGGTAGGCGGTGTGGTTACTTTTAAGAATGGAAAACGGCTGAAAGAAGTGGTAGAATATGCGCCCCTGGATTATCTGCTGCTGGAGACCGATGCGCCCTATCTGGCTCCGGAACCCTACAGAGGAAAGCGGAACTGTTCTCTCTACCTTACCTATGTGGCTCAGACCATTGCACAGATAAAGGGCGCGTCTTATGAGGAAGTGGTTGAGGTTACCAGAAGGAATGCAGAAAGACTCTTTGGAATATAAATAGCAGAAAAAGTCAAAATATCGTAATTTTCAATCAAATAATTGCAGGAATTTATCCGAAATCTATAATAAGATGTTAAATAGAGAATTAACATAGAGGAGGATTTTTCTTATGCCAAAATGGTTGGACAATGCAATTTTTTATGAGATTTACCCTCAGACTTTTCTGGATACTAATGGAGACGGCATCGGAGATTTTCAGGGAATCATCAGAAAATTAGACTATATAAAAGAACTGGGATGTAATGCCATCTGGTTGAATCCATGCTTTGTTTCTCCTTTCTCAGATGCAGGTTATGACGTGGCGGATTATTATACAGCTGCGCCCAGATATGGAACCAACGAGGACTTGAAAGAGCTTTTCGCAAAGGCTCATGAGAAAGATATGCACGTGATCTTAGACCTGGTCCCGGGACATACATCTATTGAACATCCCTGGTTTAAAGCTTCTTTAAGCCCAGAGGAAAATGAGTTTAGCCACCGTTATATCTGGACGGATAAAGCCTGGAAGGGATTTGAAAATGTAGGAAATATTAAGGGCTGTATCAGAGGTCTTTCAGACAGAGACGGCTCCTGTGCAGCCAACTATTATACTACTCAGCCGGCTTTGAACTATGGTTTCTATAAGGTGACAGAATCCTGGCAGAAAGATATGCATTCTCCTGAAGCAATGGCTACCAGAGAGGCCATGAAAGATATCATGCGTTTCTGGCTGGGAATGGGATGCGATGGTTTCCGTGTGGATATGGCAGGCTCCCTGGTAAAGAATGATGAAGAGGGAAAGGGAACCATTGAGCTGTGGCAGGATTTCCGTAAATTCTTAGATGAAGAGTTCCCGGAGGCGGCCATGATTTCTGAATGGGGACAGCCGGACAAATCTCTGGAGGGAGGATATCATATGGACTTCCTTCTTCATTTCGGACCTTCTTATTATATGGATCTGTTCCGCAGCGAGCACCCATATTTTAAACGGGAGGGAAAAGGAAACATTGGAGATTTTGTAAGAACCTACCAGGCTAATTATGACAAGACCAACGGAAAGGGACTGATCTGTATTCCCTCCGGTGACCACGACATGAGCCGTATCAAGGAAAAACTGGATGATGAAGAAGTAAAGATTGCTTTTGCATTTCTTCTTTCTATGCCGGGAGCGCCTTTTATATACTATGGAGACGAAATCGGCATGAATTATCTGGCAGGTATCCGTTCTGTAGAAGGAGGATATGAAAGGACAGGAGCAAGATCTCCCATGCAGTGGGATAAGACCACTAATGCAGGTTTTTCCAGCGCTAAGCCAGAGGATCTCTATATTATGATCGATCCGGACAAGAACCGTCCTACAGTGGAAGCTCAGATGGAAGATGAAGATTCTCTGTTCCATGAAGTTCAGAAACTGATTAAAATCCGTCTTGACCATGAGGCCCTTCAGAGCAATGCATCTTTGGAATTCCTTTATGCAGAGGATAACGCATATCCTCTGGTTTATAAGAGAACAGGAGAGAGGGAAACAATAGTAGTGGCCCTGAACCCTTCTGATAAAGAGGTTACGTGTAAGATAAATGCCAAGGATGGAATAGATATTCTGTATTCCAACAATGGTGAGTCTGTACTGAAGGACGGAACTCTGACCGTTCCTCCTGCAAGTGCAAGCTTTATCAAAATAAAATAAAAAGAATAAACAGGGAGAGCAGTGGGAACAGCTGAAGAAAAAAGGCTGTTTTCATTGCTTTTTCTGTTTATATGAGGAAAGGTGTTTTTTTGCCGAGGAAGTGTTGATTTTTTATATACCGATTGGTATAATAGACCTATCGCAGACATTAAGAGCAAAGGCGGTGATTCGAATAGACAACAGGGAATTGCTTCTGGATGCCGCACTGGATCTTTTTTATGCCAAAGGATATGACGCAGTGGGGGTTCAGGAAATTGTAGACAGGGCGGGAGTTACAAAACCGACTCTTTACTATTATTTCGGAAGCAAAATAGGGCTTTTACAGAATCTCCTGGAGCGGGGATACAGAGTTTTGGAAAAAGGAGTTCTGGAGGCAACCAGGATGAAGGCTAATCTGCCGGAGGTCTTGTATAAAGTCGCAAGAGAATTTTTTGACTATGCGGCAGACCACCAAAAATTTTATCTGTTTATGCTGGCTTTGTTTTACTCTGGGAGACAAAATGAAGCTTATAAAACAGTGGCGCCTTTCATTGAGAATTATTATAATCTTATTGTAGGGATTTTTGAAAACGCAGCGTCTCAGCTGGGCAATATGAGAGGGAGGCAGAGGCTGTTTGCAGTTGGATTCACAGGAACTCTCAATCACCATATTATGACAGTAAGCTACGGACTTTCAGAAAATGAAAATTTTGAAATCTCTAATGAGACTACTTATGAGATCGTACATCAATTTTTATACGGAATATATTCTTAACAGGAGGAAATGAAAATGGCAGCATGGTATGAAGAGGCAGTATTTTATCACATTTACCCCATTGGCATGACCGGGGCACCCAGGGAGAACAGAGAGGAGCAGGTGGTCCACAGATTTGAACTTCTGAATGACTGGCTTCCTCATGTGGCAGAGCTGGGCTGTACCGCTATTTATATAGGACCTCTTTTTGAGTCCACTACTCACGGATATGATACCAGAGACTATAAAATGGTAGACAGAAGACTGGGAGACAATGAGGACTTTGCAGAATTTGTAAAAAAAGCACATGACCTGGATATTAGGGTAGTGGTAGACGGAGTTTTCAACCATACAGGAAGAGAATTTTTTGCCTTCCAGGATATTCAGAGGAACCGGGAACATTCTCCTTACTGCGGATGGTACAAGGGCATTAACTTTGGATGGAACAACCCCTACAATGATGGTTTTGGCTATGAAGCCTGGAGAAACTGTTTTGAACTGGTTAACCTGAACCTTCAGAACCCTGAAGTAAGAGATTATCTTCTGGATGTGATCGATTTCTGGATCGATACTTTTGATATCGACGGTATCCGTTTGGACTGTGCAGACTGTCTGGACTTTTACTTCATGGAAGAGATGCGGCGGCGGACGTCCGAGAAGAAAAAAGATTTCTGGCTTATGGGAGAAGTGATCCATGGAGACTACAGCCGCTATATCCAGGACGGACAGAAGATGCTCCACAGCGTTACCAACTATGAGCTCCATAAAGGTCTTTATTCCGGACACAATGATCACAATTATTTTGAAATTGCACATACTATCCGGAGAGAATTTGATGAAAACGGCGGCATCTACAAAGGTATGAAACTTTACTCTTTTGTAGATAATCATGATGTAGACAGGATCATGAGCAAGCTGAACCAGAAAGAGCATATTTATCCGGTATATACACTTTTATATACTTTACCGGGAATCCCTTCTCTCTATTATGGTTCTGAATGGGGGATTGAAGGCAGAAAAGAAGGAAGCAATGATGACTTCCTGAGACCTGCTTTAAGTATGGAGGACCTGGAGAAAGAACAGGATTCTCCAGTGATGGACTGGGTAAAGAAGCTTGGAGAAGTCCATAAGAAGTTCAGCCAGTGCCTGGCCTATGGCCGTTACAGGGAGCTGCTGCTGACCAACCGGCAGTATGCTTTCGCAAGATTTACAGAGGAACAGGGACTTCTGACTGCTGTAAACAATGACGAGCAGGAGGCAGAGCTGTTCATTCCAGCTCCTTTCCAGGATAAGACTTATGTAAATCTAGAAACAGAAGAGGAAGTGGCGGTGGAAAACGGCAGGCTGCATATCACTGTGAAAGCTGCAGGAAGCGTATTCCTGGAAATACGTTAAAATAATAGGTGCGGGAATGCTGTACATTCCTGAATATGGCAAAAAAGGGGAAGAGTTTTATGGGAAACAATATGAAAATAACAGAGCTGGACCGATATCTTTTCGGACAGGGGACACATTATGAAATCTATAAGCTTCTGGGGGCCCATCCGGGGACTCAGAGAAAGAAAGAGGGGGTTTTCTTTGCAGTCTGGGCCCCTCATGCAAAGGCGGTTTCCGTAGTAGGAAACTTCAACGACTGGGACCCGGAAGCCAATGTAATGAACTGTGACAATGACATGGGAATTTATCAGCTTTTTATCCCCAAAGTCCGGGTGGGAGACCTGTATAAATTCTGTATTACCACCTATAAAGGAGAAAAGCTGTATAAGGCGGACCCATATGCAAACTTTTCAGAAGTACGTCCAGGTACAGCCTCCAGGGTAGTGGATATTACCAATTACAAATGGACAGACGCTACATGGATGAAGAAACGTCAGGAGTTTGATGTAAAAAAAGACGCTATGGCCATTTACGAGGTACATCCCGGTTCCTGGAAAAAACATCCCCGGAAAGACGAGGAAGACAAAGGCTTTTACAATTACCGGGAACTGGCCCATGCCCTTGCAGACTATGTAAAAGAGATGGGATATACTCACGTAGAACTTATGGGGATTGCAGAGCATCCCTTTGACGGCTCCTGGGGCTATCAGGTAACAGGTTATTATGCGCCTACTTCCCGTTATGGTACTCCTGAAGACTTCCGTTATTTTGTCAACTATATGCACAGAAATAAAATCGGCGTTATCCTGGACTGGGTACCGGCCCATTTCCCAAGAGACGCCCATGGACTGGCAGATTTTGACGGTACGCCTACTTACGAATACGCAGACCCGAGAAAAGGGGAACATCCCGATTGGGGCACCAAGGTCTTTGATTATGGCAAGAATGAGGTGAAGAACTTCCTTATTGCCAACGCGCTGTTCTGGATCCAGGAGTATCATGTGGATGGATTGAGAGTGGACGCTGTGGCTTCCATGCTGTATCTGGATTATGGACGGCAGCAGGGACAGTGGGTTCCTAATCAGTATGGAGAGAACAAGAACCTGGAGGCGATTGAATTCTTCCGTCACCTGAATTCCGTGGTTCTTGGGAAAAATAAAGGCGCCGTTATGATCGCTGAGGAGTCTACCGCCTGGCCTATGGTTACCGGAGATCCAAAAGACGGAGGCCTTGGCTTCAGCCTGAAGTGGAATATGGGCTGGATGCATGACTTCCTGGAATACATGAAGCTGGACCCCTATTTCAGAAAATATAACCACAATAAGATGACGTTCTCCACTACCTACGCTTACAGCGAGAATTATGTCCTGGTACTTTCCCATGACGAGGTAGTCCATCTGAAATGCTCGATGATCAATAAAATGCCGGGCCTGGGACAGGACAAGTTCGAAAACCTGAAAGCAGGTTATTCTTACATGATCGGTCATCCGGGAAAGAAACTGCTGTTCATGGGACAGGATTTCGGCCAGTATCAGGAATGGAGCGAGGAGAGAGAACTGGATTGGTACCTCTTAGGAGAGCAGAGCCACCAGCAGCTCCAAAACTACGTGAAACAGCTTTTTGCCCTTTATAAAAAATACCCTGCTCTGTACGCCAATGACGCAAATCCTCAGGGCCTGGAGTGGATCAATGCAGACGATGCTACAAGAAGTATTTACAGTTTTATGCGGATGTCACCTACAGGAAGAAACAATCTTCTCTTTGTGATCAACTATACTCCTGTGGCCAGGGATGACTACCGGGTTGGCGTGCCAAAACGGAAACAGTATAAACTGATCCTGAACAGCCGGGAGCCGGAGTTCGGCGGCCATGAACATAAAGAACAGACCATTTACAAAGCAGTGAAGAAAGAATGCGACGGAAGGCCATATTCCTTTGCATATCCGCTGCCGGCTTATGGAGTGGCAGTGTTCTTATTCTAAAATAGAATATTGAAAAAGAGGAATCCCTCAAAATCTCTGACGAAATTTGAAGGCAGAGGTTTTGGGGGATTTTTATGGGTGGATTAGATGATCTATAGGTATAGATTAATGATTGCGATTATGTTAAAATTTAAAGTGTTTATACAAAAGATGAAGTAATGCTAAATTGAGGAAAATAAGTATGTTTAAGATAACAGAGGGCAATTTTAAAAAGCAGAAATATGGAAATGAAAGCTACCTGTCCAACTGGCCCATGCTTTACATATTAGAGAATGGGAAACAGGCATATATAGGGCAGTCTAACCATGTGAAAAACCGCATGTCACAACATTATAACTCTGTTGATAAACGTATTTTTAATAAAGTACATTTTATATATTCTTCAAAATTTAACCAGTCCGTTACTTTTGATTATGAGTCTAAACTTATCCAGTATATTGCAGCAGATGAACTCTATGAGGTACGCAATAAAAACGCTGGAATGGCGGATAAGGAATATTATGGAAAGAAAGAATATGACGATAAATTTCAGGTGCTGTGGCGCAGCCTCCAGCGGGCGAAGTTAGTAAAACATTCGTTAGAAGAACTTGAGAATTCTGACCTGTTTAAATATTCCCCATATAAAGAACTGAATAATGATCAGAGAACAGCAGTAGAAGAAATTGTCGGATCATTGAGACAGGAAGAGAACCAAACCATTGTTGTAAATGGTATGCCTGGAAGCGGAAAAACAATCGTTGCTATCTTTCTGATGAAATATTTAAAAGACAGTGAAGAATTTAAGGGGAAAAAGATCGGATTTGTAGTACCTCAAACTTCACTGCGAAAAACATTAAAAGGAATTTTCAAAAGCATTTACGGCCTTAGGGTATCAGATATTTTATCTCCATCAGACGTGACGAAACAGTTCTATGATATTCTGCTTGTAGATGAGGCTCATCGGCTCCACCAATATAAAAACATTTCCTATATGGGACCATTCAAAAAAAGCTGTGAACGGATCGGATTAACAACGGAAAGCGATGAGTTGGACTGGATCCTGCATCAATGTAAATGTCCGGTATTATTCTATGATGAAATGCAGGTGGTTGGCCCATCCGGTATTGATGTAAAAAGATTTCAAAATAAAATGCGAAGGGAACAGTCAAAAAGAGTATTATCTTATTACAATCTCCTCACACAGATGAGAGTGAAAGGCGGAAAGGATTATATAGCCTATGTAAAGCAGCTTTTAGAAGGACGAGTAAAAGAGAAAACAACTTTTGCAGGCTACGAGCTGAAACTAGTAGAAGATTTTGGTAAATTCAATAACCTGATGTACCAGAAAGAAAAAGAAGTTCAATTAGTAAGAATGGCAGCCGGTTATGCATGGGAATGGGACAGTAAAAAGGATAAGTCCTTGTATGACATTGAAATCCAGGAAATAAAGAAACAGTGGAATCATTGTACAGAAGGCTGGGTGCTTTCTGAAGGAGCCATTGATGAAGTAGGATGTATCCATTCCATTCAGGGCTATGACCTGAATTATGGTTTTATTATTATAGGCGATGAAATTGGATATGACGCTGTTAAGAAAAAAATTATAATCCGTCCTCAGAATTATCATGACCAAAACGGGAAAAGAACAGCGGAATACGAAGAACTTAAGGAATACATTCAGCATATTTACTATGTGCTGATGACCAGGGGCATTCTTGGCACATACCTTTATGTGTGCGATCCTGCTTTAAAAGAGTATATTTCGCAGTATGTTGACACAGAGTGATCGGGAAAGGGGATAAAACTATGAAAGAAGAAACAATTAATGAGGTATTAAAATTTCGGGAAGACAGGAACTGGAAGCAGTTCCATAATCCAAAAGACCTGGCAATCTCCATCTGTCTGGAAGCAGCGGAACTGCTGGAAGTCTTTCAATGGAGTGCAGAAGATGTCTGGTGTGAGTCCAAAAAAGAAAAAATCCGGGAAGAACTGGCAGATGTATTAAACTATTGTATTTTAATGGCAGATACATGCGGGCTGGACATGGATGAGATCATTCAGGAAAAAGTCAGAAAAAACGGAGAAAAGTATCCGGTGGAAAAAGCATATGGGCATAAAGAAAAGTATACAGAGTTGGGGACATAGAAGGGAACTTAGTCTGTATTCTAAAATAACAGGATTGTTTCTATTTTCATAAAAAAAGAATTTTGACAGGAAAAGCTGCAGATGATGAACTATAAGTCAAGAGAGGAAAATTTAATAAAAGAAGGATGTGTTACAGCATATATTGATAAAGTATATCCTTCTAATTTGGCCTATAAGCCTCAGTTTATTTCTAACAACTATAAAGAAGGGCGCAAAGTTATTTCATCCATCGAAGATGAGCTTTTATCATGTGAAGAATTTTTTATTAGTGTCGCTTTTATTACAATGGGAGGTATTACACCTCTTCTTCAGACATTGAAAGATTTGGAAAAGAGAGGCATTCCCGGGAAAATCCTTACCACGGACTATCAGAATTTCAGCGAACCCAGAGCCTTAAGAAAGCTGGATGAACTGAGTAATATTACATTAAAGATGTATCAGACGAATGAGGCCCAAGAAGGCTTTCATACGAAAGGCTATATTTTTAAAAATGAGGAATTTTATCGGATCATTGTTGGAAGCTCGAATCTGACCTTAAACGCTTTGACAAAAAACAAAGAATGGAATACAAAAGTAGTTTCTACAGAACAAGGAGAATATGCAGAGGAACTGCTAACAGAATTTGCCGGCTTATGGAATTCCCCATATGCTGTGGCATTTGAAGATTTTATTGATGAGTATGCTTTAAATTACAGTGTGATCCGGAGACAACGAGAAATAGCAAAAAGGGAACAGATTCCATCTCTGGAACAATACAAACTTCAGCCGAATACCATGCAGTTAGGATTTATTGCTAATCTTCAGAGAATCTGTGCAGATGGTGGATCTAAGGCTTTATTAATTTCAGCGACAGGAACAGGTAAAACTTATGCATCGGCATTCGCACTGCGAGAAGAAGGAACAAAGAAAGTGTTGTTCCTTGTGCACAGGGAACAGATTGCAAAACAGGCGATTGTAAGTTACAAAAAGGTGTTTGGAAATACCCGCACCTTTGGACTGCTTTCAGGAAATTCAAAAACATTTGATACGGATTACCTGTTTGCAACTATGCAGATGATGGCGAAGCAGGAAATCCTTTCTAAGTTCCGAAGAGATGAGTTTGATACGATTATTATTGACGAGGCTCATCGAATAGGTGCGGAAAGCTATCAGAATATCATGAAGTATTTTACACCGAAGCTTTGGCTGGGTATGACTGCTTCACCGGAACGTACAGATACTTTTGACGTATACGCTGCTTTTAACCATAATATTGCTTATGAAATACGTCTTCAGCAAGCGTTGGAAGAAAATCTGCTGTGTCCGTTTCACTACTTTGGCATTACAGATTTACAGATTGACGGCGAGACAATAGATGAAAACACAGGGCTGAAAGATTTTAATAAACTTACCAGCGATGAACGGGTCAGTTATGTAATCAAACAAATAGAATATTATGGTTATTGCGGTAAGAGACCTAAGGGATTGATTTTTTGCAGTTCTAAAAAAGAAGCATGCATATTAAGTGAAAAATTTAATGAGAGGGGATACAGAACCCTGGCATTAACTGGCGATGACAGTCAGGAGAAGCGGGAACGGGCAGTTGAAAGGCTGGTTCTTGAAGAGGGGGCAGACAAGCTTGACTACATTCTCACAGTTGATATCTTTAACGAAGGAGTTGACATTCCGGAAGTAAACCAGATTATTATGCTCAGACCTACACAGTCGCCGATTATATTTGTGCAGCAACTGGGCCGTGGGCTCCGCAAAGCTGAGAATAAAGAATATTTAGTAATTTTAGATTTTATTGGAAACTATAAAAATAATTTTATGATACCTATTGCTCTGTCTGGCGACAGAAGCTATAACAAGGATAACATTCGTCGATATGTTTTAGAAGGAGAGCGAATAATACCAGGTTCTTCAACGATTCATTTTGACGAAATATCGAAAAAACGAATTTTTTCGGCAATTGACAGTGCGAATTTCAGCGATATCCGGTTGATAAAAGAAAATTACAGAAATTTAAAAAATAAGCTGGGACATATTCCTGCTTTGAAGGATTTTGATGACTATGGGGAGATGGACGTTCTTCGTATCTTTGATAACAGCAGCCTTGGTTCCTACTACAAATTTTTAGTAAAATATGAAAAGGAATATACGGTCAGACTTTCTCCCGAGGAAGAAAAAGTGCTTGAATTTATTTCAAAAAAGTTAGCCAGCGGGAAAAGGATCCACGAACTTGCTATGCTTAACCGTATGCTGATCTATCGACAGAGTTTTTTTCAGTTGTGGAAGAAAGATCTGTCAGATATTTATGGAATTGAACTAAAGGATAAAACAGTTAAAAATGTTGTTAATGTAATGACAAATAAATTCCAGTCTGGATCAGGTAAGAAAACATATTCAGACTGCATTTTCTTAGATAGAACAAAAACAGGGGAGTATGAGATTTCTCCGGAATTTGAGAAAATGCTGGAAAATCCGGAGTTTTATAAGATTATAAAAGAACTGATTGAATTCGGTGTTTCCAGGTATAAAGAGAATTACAGTCGCAGATATCAAGATACAAATTTTGTTCTTTATCAGAAATATACATACGAAGATGTATGCAGACTTCTGGAATGGGAGAACAATGAAGTGCCGCTGAATCTTGGTGGATATAAGTATGACCGGAAAACGAAAACATTCCCGGTATTTATTAATTATGATAAAGAAGAGTATATCCAGGATACGATAAAATATGAAGACCATTTTGAAAGTCCAAGCAGACTTATTGCTATATCAAAGCAGAGCAGAACGAGAGAATCTGATGATGTACAAAATTTTCTTCATGCGAAGGAACGTGGTATTGATGTGGAACTGTTTGTCCGCAAAAATAAAGATGATAAAATATCAAAGGAGTTCTACTATCTGGGAAGAATGACGGCAACCGGCAAAGCAGAAGAATTTGTTATGGCAAATACAGATAAAACAGCGGTGGAGATTGAATGGCAGTTGGATACGCCGGTTCGTGAGGATATATACGAATATATTGTAAATACATAATGGAGGAATTGAATGAAAACAATAAAAGTAGCTGCAGCAATTATCATACATGACAATCAAATATTTGCCACCCAGCGGGGATATGGTGAATTCAAGGATGGATGGGAGTTCCCAGGAGGAAAGATCGAGGAGGGGGAGACACCTCAGGAAGCTCTAGCTCGGGAAATAAAAGAAGAATTAGATACAGAAATTGAAGTAAAAGATTTTCTGGAGACCGTGGAATATGATTATCCGGAATTCCATTTATCTATGGATTGCTTTTTCTGTACAATTAAATCAGGTGAGCTCGTGCTAAAGGAGCATGAGGCGGCAAAATGGTTAACGGCAGAAACACTGGATAGCGTGGATTGGCTGCCGGCAGATCAGGCATTGGTTCAGAGCATAAAAAAGCATATGGAGGAAATACAAAAGAGATAGATGAAAATTTTTCCGGCTGGACAGGCCGGCTCTTTTATCTTCAATTATATGAAAATGAATAAAAACGGTAAATGTGTCAACAATATTCAATAGGAGATTGCTTATAGCTATTTTACAGTATATAATAGTTAAAAAAAATGGCATTTGTGTCAAAAATATTCAATGAAAAGAGGCGCTGTATGGAAATCAAGAGAAATCATTATTTGCAGGCACTGATTAACCGGATGCACAATCACCTGATTAAGGTAGTGACCGGTGTCAGAAGGTCTGGAAAATCTTATCTGATATTTCATATTTTTCGAAATTATCTTTTGGAGCAAGGAATTTCAGAATCTCACATTATCAGTATTGAGCTGGATCAGAGAAAACACAGACAATACAGGGATCCGGATGTGATTCTCGAATATATTGAATCCTGTATTCAGGATGGAGAGATGCATTACATTCTTCTGGATGAAGTACAGCTCTTAAATGAATTTGAAGAGGTGTTAAACTCTCTGCTGCATATCGACAATGTGGATATATATGTGACAGGGAGTAATTCAAGGTTCCTTTCCAAGGATGTTATAACGGAGTTCCGGGGGCGAGGAGACGAGATTCATATTTTTCCACTGACATTCCGGGAATTTATGCAGGTATATGAGGGGGATATGTACCACGGGTGGGCAGACTATATGTTATACGGGGGACTGCCCCTGACTGTGACAATGAAGACAGAGGACCAGAAAGTTTCTTATTTGACCCGACTGTTCGAGGAGACCTACCTGAAGGATATTATTGAACGTCATCATATTGAAAAGTCACAGGAACTGGAAGATTTGGTTAATATCCTTGCTTCTGCTATCGGTTCACTTACCAATGTGTCAAAGATTGAGGCGACATTTAGAAGTGTTCTTAGGTCCAGCATCAGTGGAAATACAATACGCCAGTATATTGAATATCTAGAGGACGCTTTTATTGTGCACAAAGCAAATCGTTATAATGTGAAAGGCAGAAAATATATCGGTACACCTGTGAAATATTATTTTGAAGATGTGGGACTTCGAAATGCCAGACTGGGATTCAGGCAGGTGGAGGAAACCCATCTGATGGAGAACATTATCTATAATGAACTCCGCAGCCGAGGATATTCCGTAGATGTGGGACTTGTAGAGAAACGAGGAAGAGATGTGGAAGGAAAATCAGAGAGAAAACAGCTGGAAATTGATTTCGTTGCTAACATGGGGAGCCGAAGATACTATATTCAGTCTGCATTTGCTATGCCGACGGAGGAAAAGCAGCAGCAAGAGAAAGCGTCTCTGCTTCAGGTGAGGGATTCATTCAAAAAGATCATTGTGGTGAAAGATGTGGTAAATGTGACAAGAGATGAAAACGGGATCACGACCATGAGTATATATGATTTCCTGATGAAAGAGAATAGCCTGGAACTGTAGCTGGTTAACAGGCATGGAATAGAGGTAAGAGTGCATCGCCGAAATAGAGGTAAGAGTGCATCGCCGAATGAGAATGAAGCCAGATATATCCGAAAAGTAATAATCCCCTTGTCTATTACGGAAGGCTTCTGGTTTATTTTGTAAAGACCGGAGTACTTCAAAAAAGGAAAGTATTACGTTCTATCCTCTTGCAGAAAGTGTAAAAAGAGTGTATGCAAGGGGATATATTCAAAAGGAGAAAAAAGTGTTATTTATAATATAATGCACCAATATATTTTCCAATTTAATGTTCACGGATAAAGGGAATGCCCCCTTATTTCTCTGCATAGATTGTAAAAAGCAGAGATTTCGGGGGATTTTCCTTGAAAGATTATATTGAAGAGCGTGCTATTGAAATTGCAAATTATATTATTGAAGAGAAAGCCACGGTAAGGCAGACAGCAAAGAAATTTGGGGTGTCGAAATCTACGGTACATAAAGATGATGGTGTCATAATAGGAATAGAATTTCAGGGAAGGCAAAAAGCGCCTGTTTAAAAGGTTTTCAGGGCTTCTTCGGGCAGGAAGGAGCCTGATCACAACTTCATAGTGGATTACATAGCGTCTGTTTGACGATTCATAAGAATCGCCGGACAGGCGCTTTTTTCATGCCCGGAAACGGGTGAAGGAGGTGAGCCAGAATGTCGGAAGTGAAATATGCGGAGGACAGACCGAAGGACTGCAGGTACTGTTACTTCTGGTCAGGAAAGAAAAAGGGCTGTGATCTGGGCGGTGAGGAAAACTGCTACTACAGAGTACGGCCGGAAAAGAAATTGCACAGCGAATGCAACGGCTGCCCTTACAGGCAGGAGCCGAAATGCGTGAGCCTGTGTATGAAGAAAATCCTGAAGGACTGGAAGGAAAAGAGATGACCGCTGTCCTCATGGATGTGGAAAGGCGGTGGCGGTAAGTGGCTTTTGATTATTTTTACGGCCCACAGGCGGAGCAGTTTGCCTTCTACCGGATTCCTAAAGTGCTTTTCACAGACGGACGTTTCGGGAATATATCCACAGACGCTAAAACACTGTATGGAATCCTGCTTGACCGGATGAACCTGTCTGCGGCTAACGGCTGGCTGGATCAGGCGGGAAGGGTATATATCATCTTCACCGTAGAGGAAATCATGAGCGCCCTCTCCTGCGGGAACAAGAAGGCTGTTTCCCTTCTGGCGGAGTTAGAACAGAAAGCCGGGCTGATTGAGAGAAAGCGCCAGGGACTTGGAAAGCCCAACTTAATCTATGTCAAAAACTTTACTGGCGTTTATGTGGATAAGTCTGTGGATAACTATGTGGATAGCAATTCCCAGAAATGTCAAAAGGACACTTCTGGAAGTGTCGAAAGACCATTTCAGGAAGTGTCAGAACGACACGGAAATAATACTGATTTAAAAGAGACTGACAGTAATGATACTGATCTTTTCTCTTCTTTCAGGATGAAGGGACGGGATAGCGAGGGAATAGAACTTCGCAGAAGTTATGAAGAGTATTTTCGGGAGCAGCTTGGATATGTGTATCTGGTTCAGGAATATCCCTATGAGACAGAAAGCCTTGAAGAGATACTTGGACTTCTGGTTGATACCTGCTGTACGGCCAGGAAGCTGATAAGGATTGCCGGGGATGATAAGCCAGTGGATGTGGTAAAGAGCCAGTTTATGAAGCTGACAGGTGAACATATCCACTTTGTACTCTCCTGCCTGAAGGAGAATACCACAAAGGTGCGGAACATGAAGCAATATCTGCTGACTGCGCTTTATAATGCTCCGCTGACTATCAGCAATTATTACTCGTCCCGTGTGAACCATGACATGGCAAACGGGAGGATATGAAGGGAGGAGGAAAATGACGAATAAAGCTGTCGTTCTGGCTGTCTCGAACCAGAAGGGCGGAACGGGTAAAACGACAACCTGTGAGAATCTGGGGATTGGGCTGGCCCAGGAAGGGAAAAAGGTGCTGCTGGTAGACACAGATCCCCAGGCAAGCCTTACGGTGGCCCTTGGATATCCCAGGCCGGATGAGCTGCCTTTCACGCTGTCCGATGCGATGGAGAAAATTATGATGGAGCAGCCGTTTGCTCCGGGGGAAGGGCTTCTTCATCACCCGGAAGGCGTTGACCTGATGCCTGCCAATATCATGTTGTCCGGTCTGGAGGTATCGCTGGTGAACGCCATGAACCGGGAAAAGATCCTGAAACAGTACCTGGATACGGTGCGGCGGGAGTATGACTTTATTCTGCTGGACTGTATGCCCAGCCTGGGGATGCTGACGGTCAATGCGCTGGCGGCGGCTGATCAGGTGCTGATTCCGGTACAGGCCCAGTATCTTTCCGCGAAGGGTCTTGAACAGCTACTTCAGACCATCAGCAAGGTGAGGCGGCAGATCAATCCCAAACTGAAGATAGAAGGCATTCTTCTGACAATGGTGGATTCCCGGACGAATTACGCGAAGGAAATCAGCGCACTGATCCGGGAAGCCTATGGAAACAATATTAAAGTTTTTTCTACGGATATCCCCCGGTCTGTCCGGGCCGCTGAAATTAGTGCCGAGGGGAAAAGTATTTTTCAGCACGATCCGAAGGGAAAGGTGGCGGAGGCTTACCGCATATTGACGAAGGAGGTGTTAAGCGATGCAGAAAAAAGGCGGAAACGTCAGCTTGAACACTTACGCTGATATCTTCTCCACAGAGCAGAGCCGCGCTGAGGATAGGCTGGAAAAGGTACGGGAGATACCGTTGGCGGAGCTTCATCCTTTTAAAAATCATCCCTTTAAGGTGCTGGATGATGAATCCATGCAGCGGACGGTGGAGAGTATCGCAAGGTTTGGTGTTTTGTCTCCGGCGATTGCAAGGCCATCCCCGGACGGCGGTTATGAACTGGTAGCTGGGCACAGACGACATCATGCCTGTGAACTGGTAGGCATGGAAACCATGCCGGTAATTGTCAGGGACCTGGATGATGACGCGGCCACGATTCTCATGGTGGACAGTAATCTGCAGAGAGAAACCATTCTACCCAGCGAGCGAGCTTTCGCCTATAAGATGAAGCTGGAAGCGATTAAACATCAGGGAATGCGTTCCGATTTAACTTCTACGCAAGTTGCGCAGAAGTTATCCGTACAGCAAGTTGGTGATGAAGCTGGGGTAAGCAAAGATACGGTTCGGCGCTTTATCCGGCTGACCGAACTGATCCCTGAACTGCTGGATATGGTGGATCAGAAACAGATTGCCTTTAATCCTGCGGTGGAGCTGTCTTTTTTAAAGCCGGAGGAACAGAAGCAGCTTCTGGAAGCCATGGATTACGCGCAGGCTACGCCCTCACTGTCACAGGCGCAGAGATTAAAGAAATACAGCCAGGAAGGGAAATGTACCTTCGAGGTCATGTGTACGGTCATGGATGAAGAAAAGAAAACGGATCTTGACCGGGTCATTATCAAGCAGGACGTCCTGCGGAAATACTTTCCCAAATCCTATACGCCCAAACAGATGGAGGACACGATCATCCGGCTGCTGGAGCAGTGGCAAAGAAAAAAGCAGAGAGAACAGGAACGATAAACGAAGGAATCTTGCCCCATAGAGGGCATTTTTTATACGCAGAAAAAAGGAGAATTTCAGATGGATATGAGTGTAAACATTTCTGGAAACGTAAACTTTTTTGTCCCGGTACTGTCCGGCTCTCCGGATGAGGCCAGACGGCTGCTCCGCTACTATGAAAAGGAGCTGGAAGGACGCAAGACAGAAGAAGCGGCTGCCCTGTTGGATTTCCTTCAGGATTTTCTGGAAGAGTGTCAGGAGGAACAGGACAAAGAGAAAAGTAAAGGCAAAGAGGAGGCGGGAAAACAGATGGACGAGGATGTGAATGTCATGATTGTGGAGCCGGGAAAGCCCACAAAGCTGATGAAACTGCCGCTGGCTCTTGAGGTGATGGAGCAGGAGTTCCAGGGGACAACGGAAGTCCTGGAATGTGTTGTACCGACGTATGATCTGACTATGTGCTGCAGCGGCGGAAAGGTGATTCCTGTAGGAGAAGAAAAATTTCTGTTTGGGAAGGCCATGATCTGCAAAAAGGTAAGCGACGATTTCTATCTCCCGCTGACTGGAGATGAGATTCACGATGTTACCCGTATTTTTGAAATGCTGACCGTAACGCTTTGCGCGGACGGGAAGGATTTTCAGGCGTTTCGCATTTAAGGGGGAAATGAAAATGAAGAGACCGCTCGCCTATATCACTGCTCCATGGGGCAGCAAAGACTTTGATAACCGTGAGAATGCAGCCCGTTACTGCCGTCAGGTGTACGAAGCGGGATACTCTCCCATCTGCCCGGTTCTGTTTCAGCCCTATTTTCTTCATCCGGAGGTGCCGCAGGAGGCAAAAGACCGGGCTGACATGGCCGCTGAACTGCTTCGCCGCTCCAGGATTCTGGTGGTCTGCGGGAATATCGCGACACAGGAAGTGAAAAATGACATCGCTCTGGCAAAGCATCTGCGGATTGCAGCCACAACGCTGGAAGGGATTCTGACTGTGGACGGCAAAGGCAAAGACGGCGGGGAGGGCGTGTGAGATGGGGAAAACCATTGGCGAGATGATGGAGGAAATGCGCATCCGGGCAGGAGCTATGGAGTACAAAGGGCATGAGTATCTGGACCTGAACCGCTTCGCTGAGGACACCCGGCACATGATTATCTTTGATGTGAAATCGGATGATTCGCCCTGGGGCTTCAAAGGCGACCGGATGCGCCTGTACCTCAATGACACAGGTTATGGGAAGGCAAAGGAGTTTCAGGATCAGGGATATATCCAGATCCGGAGTCATGCCAGAGTAATCGCCGGAAACCTGCATTATGATTCCAGATCGCAGGAGCGGTGACGGACAGGAAGGAGGAAAGACAATTCAGAAATATCAGGCAATCTACGCAGATCCGCCATGGGATTATCAGCAGTGCCGTTTATCCGGCTCGGCAAAGAAGCATTATCCCACTATGCGGATCGAGGAACTCTGCGCGCTCCCGGTGGCTGAGATCGCCGACCGGGACTGCGCGCTTTTTCTATGGGCTACGTTTCCGCAGCTTCCCGAAGCGCTCCGGCTGATCCAGGCATGGGGATTTGTGTATAAGACAGTTGCCTTTGTCTGGCTGAAGCAGAACCGGAAAGCCCTAACTTGGTTCTATGGGCTGGGCTTCTGGACCCGCAGTAATGCGGAAATCTGCCTGCTTGCCACAAAGGGTCATCCGAAACGCCAGTCCGCCGGAATCCATCAGCTGGTTATCAGCCCGGTGGAACATCACAGCAAAAAGCCGGACGAAGTACGGGAGAAGATTGTGGCGCTGATGGGCGATGTGCCTCGGATTGAACTGTTTGCCCGCCAGCAGACGCCGGGCTGGGATGTCTGGGGGAATGAGGTAGAAAACAGTACCGCTCTGCTGAAGGAGGGATAAGATTTGCAGGAGGAAGTGGAAAACAGGACAGTCAATCTGATGATCAGTACCACAAAACTGACATGGCGGGCGTTGGTGACAGGTTATCGAAAATTTCAGCAGTATCGGGCAAAGGTAAAGGCAGGAAAAGAGGCTCCACATGGAAAGCAGACGGTAAAAAAGCTGATCGGGCAGAATCAGGGCGTGTCCAGCATTGATATCGCCAATACCGGGATACGGGACTTCGACCGCATAGCAAAGAAATATGGCGTAGATTATGCTATCAAAAAGGATCGGTCAGTCTCTCCGCCAAAGTATCTCGTATTTTTCAAGGCCAGGGACGCAGATGCCCTGACCGCAGCTTTTAATGAGTATTCTGCAAAACAGATGAACCGCAGCCAGAAGCCCAGCGTATTGAAGCAGCTCTCCAGATTCAAAGAATTGGCAGCCGGTATTCCTGCTAAGGTTCGGCAGAAAAAGCTGGAGAGAGATTTGTAGGAGGCAGTGAATGGATTACAGAGAATTTATGGAGCAGGTAAAAAAGGATTTGCCGGAACAGCTCTCCGGGGTATTGGAAGGGGCCACAGTAGACACAACGCAGGTGGATAAACTGCAGGGGCGTTCCTATGAAGGACTCAGCATTGCGCCGGATGGCTCCATAATCGGGCTGACAATGGATTTACAGCCCTATTTTCAGATGTTCAATGATGGGATATCTTACGAGAATATCGTGGAGCAGATTGCAGACAGGGCCATCGGGGCCTATGCGGTTCGTCCTGCTGTTACGGCAGAAGACATTGGAAGTTATGAAGCTGTAAAAGATAAGCTCATGATTCAGCTGATAGGCCGGGAAGGGAATGAGGAAATGTTGCGGACAATTCCCCACCATTCCATTGAGGATATGGAAATTGTTTACCGTTTCCACGTTCAGGATACAGAGCTGGGAATGGCTTCGGCGCTGGTGACAAATTCCATGCTGGAGCGTTATGGAATTACAGCAGAACAGTTGAAACAGGATGCTTTTGTCTCGGCAGTCTCCCACGATCCTTTTGAGATTAAAACCATGGCGGAAATCCTGAATGAGCTGATGGGAGCAGAAATTATTCCAGAAGATGCGATGCCTATGTATGTGGCCAGCAATAAAGAACGGATTCATGGCGCGGGAGTGATTGCGTATCCGGAATTTATGGAGGAAGCGGCAAAACGTCTGGGTGGGGACTTCTATGTTTTGCCGTCCTCGATTCACGAAGTAATTCTGATTCCGGATACACCTGACGTTTCTGCCCTGGAGCTGCAGGGAATAGTGCAGTCTGTCAATGTGGAACAGGTTGCTCCGGAGGAGAGGCTCAGCGATCATATTTATCATTACGACAGCAAAGAAAAACTGTTTGAGCGGTCAGATAAATATGAGAGCCGGAAACTGAATCAGGAACAGGAAAGGGAATCTTCCCGCTCTTCCGTTCTTGACGCACTTCGCAGCAATCAGAAAGATTGTTCAGAAAGACCTCACAAAAATACTGCGGTTATCCGGCGGGATGTGGCTGCTCTGTGAGAGAGAATTTTATGATAAAGATATGGGAGGGGCGCGAAGCATGACGGATAAAGCAAGAAAGCTGCTGATTTTGAATCTGCCCTATGTGATTCTTGGGCTTATTGCCACAAATTTTGGAGAAGCATGGAGGCTGGCGGAAGGGGCGGATATTTCCGAGAAACTGCTGGCATTGTTCGGGATTCTTCCAGCGGCTTTCCAGAATCCCCTTCCCAGCTTTCATCCGCTGGATCTTTTGATTGGGCTGATGTGCGGGGCGGCTCTGCGGCTTGCCGTATATCTGAGGGGAAAGAACGCGAAGAAATATCGCCATAATGTGGAGTACGGGTCAGCGCGATGGGGAACAGCGGCAGATATCGCTCCTTTTATAGCACCGAAGTTTGAGGATAATATCATCCTCACGAAAACGGAGCGGCTGATGATGTCAAACCGTCCCAAAAACCCGGCCAATGCCAGAAATAAGAATGTCCTGATTGTGGGCGGCTCCGGCTCAGGCAAAACAAGGTTTTGGCTGAAGCCGAACCTGCTCCAGTGCCATTCTTCGTATGTTTGCACCGATCCAAAGGGCCAGATCGTATGCGAATGCGGAACTGCGTTATTGAAGCATGGGTATCGGATTAAGATTTTTAACACAATCAATTTTAAAAAATCTATGCATTTTAATCCTTTCGCCTATATTCACAGTGAGAAGGATATTTTGAAGCTGGTAACAACTCTGATTGCGAATACCAAAGGCGACGGAAAATCCGGAGATGAATTCTGGACGAAAGCCGAGACGCTGCTGTACACGGCGCTGATCGGCTATATCCATTACGAAGCCCCGGAGGAAGAGCAGAATTTTGCCACCCTGATTGAGTTTATCAATGCCATGGAGGTCCGGGAAGATGATGAAGAATTTCAGAATCCGGTGGATATGATGTTTGAGGATTTGAAAAAACGGGATCCCAATCACTTCGCAGTCCGTCAATATGCCAAATATAAATTAGCCGCGGGCAAAACAGCTAAGTCGATCCTGATTTCCTGTGGAGCCAGGCTTGCGCCATTCGATATTCAGGAGCTGAGGGAGATCACGGCATACGATGAACTGCAGCTGGATACGCTGGGTGACCAGAAAACAGCACTGTTTTTGATTATGTCGGATACGGACAGCACGTTCAATTTCCTGATTTCCATGATCTACACACAGCTATTCAATTTGCTGTGCGAAAAGGCAGATGACGTGTACGGCGGCAGGCTTCCGGTTCATGTGCGATGTCTGATTGATGAAGCGGCGAATATTGGACAGATTCCTAATCTGGAAAAGCTGGTAGCGACGATCCGAAGTAGGGAGATCTCCGCCTGCCTTGTCCTGCAGGCCAGGAGCCAGCTGAAAGCCATTTATAAGGACAATGCGGATACGATCATTGGAAATATGGACTCGCAGATCTTCCTGGGCGGTTCGGAGCCGACTACGCTCAAAGAGCTGAATCAGGCGCTGGGTAAGGAAACCATAGACACGTTTAACACCGGAGAAAGCCGGGGCCGGGAGACATCCCACTCACTAAATTATCAAAAGCTGGGGAAAGATCTTGCTACAATCGATGAGCTGGCAGTGCTGGATGGAGGCAAGTGTATTCTTCAGCTACGCGGCGTCCGCCCCTTCCTTTCAGACAAATATGATTTGACCCAGCATCCCAACTATAAGTACACGTCTGATTATGACAAGAAGAATACTTTTGACATTGAAAAGTTTCTGGAGCATCGCCTGAAGCTGAGAGCAAACGACGAATATGAAGTAACTGAGGTATAAGGAGGTCGAGATGAAAGGAGAAAAGAGTGTGCAGGGACAGCCGGCAGTCCCGGAAGATTCCCCAAAGCGGGAGGAAGTGACGATAAAGTTTGGCAAAGGACTGGTAGGTGAACCGTTTATCTCAAAGGCCGGAAAAGAGCTGGTGGAAATCAAAATCCCCAACAGAGATGCCAGAGACCATCGGCCATGGGAGTCCTTTGTGGTATCGCCGAAAATGGTTCACGAGAATCAGTATGGAGCGGGGGTATGGATGAAGCTCCCAGCTGACGGGACAACAAAGGTTTCCCGTCCGGAGTACAAGGGCCGGGATGAAAGCGGGAAAAGTATCTGGGGAACCGAATCCAGAACTGTGTCCAATCAGGAGCTGAAGACCCTGATGGAATCATATAAGGAAAGAAACCGAGAATCGGTGCGGTCAGCGCTGGAGGAAAAGAAGGCGGATACTGGAATGAGGGAAAAACCCTCGCCCGCAAAGACTGCACCGTCTAAAGAAACTGCCAGATAAAATCGTAAAACTGAATCAATATCCAATCATTTTGGGCAGCCTGCCGGGAAACCGGAACCGCAGGCTGCTTTCTTTTTACGAAAAACTTCGGCGGCAGGCAGAGAAACAGCCAGGCTGCGGCAGGCAGGGAAAAGAGGGTTTCCGGAAATCTGCCGCCGGATGCAATAAGAAACCTAAATTAAAGTACCGCTCTGAATTTCTGAGCGCAGAGAAAACGGAGGAATGTGTATGGATTTTTTTAACAGTGCGATTGAGGTGCTTCAGACCCTTGTAGTTGCCCTGGGGGCAGGTCTTGGGATCTGGGGCGCGATTAACCTGCTGGAAGGTTACGGGAATGATAATCCGGGGGCCAAGTCGCAGGGTATGAAGCAGTTAATGGCCGGAGGAGGAGTTGCTCTGATCGGGATAACTCTGGTGCCGCTTCTGTCCGGACTGTTCGGATGAGCAATCCTAGGGCATGACTATGTTCATGCCAAGTGGCGGCGAAAGCCGCCTACATAGACCGCGTGAAGGGCAGGCGGGTACGTAGCCGTTCAGCAGACTGATCACCTCTGAAAGGCTGATTTTATGCGGGTTTTCTCGATATGCAGGTGCGCAGGCAGAGAGAAATACGCAAAGAAACTACTATCTCATTTTTAAAGGAGGAACTGCCCTATGGATTTTTTCAACAGTGCTATTGATGTACTGCAGACACTCGTTATTGCCCTTGGCGCGGGCCTTGGAATCTGGGGAGCCATCAACCTGCTGGAAGGTTACGGTAATGACAACCCGGGGGCCAAGTCGCAGGGTATGAAACAGTTAATGGCCGGAGGAGGGGTTGCACTGATCGGTCTGACCCTTGTGCCGCTGCTTTCCGGTCTGTTTGGCTAAGAAGGAGGTAACTGCCCGTGGACAGCATTATTTCAGCGATTCAGGAATGGATTAAGGAAATGCTGGTCGGTGGGATTATGTCGAACCTGTCCGGGATGTTTGACGCGGTCAACCAGCAGGTGGCTGAAATTGCGGGCGATGTGGGGACGACTCCGGCGAATTTTTCGCCGGGCGTCTACTCCATGATCCGCAACATCTCTGAAAGCGTCATCATCCCGATTGCGGGCCTGATTCTCACCTTTATCGCCTGTTATGAACTGATCCAACTGATTATTGACCACAATAATTTGGCAAATTTTGAGACCTGGATATTTTTTAAATGGATTTTTAAGACCTTTGTGGCGGTCACGCTGATCACTAATACGTTCAACATTGTGATGGCGGTCTTTGACGTGGCGCAGAACGTGGTGAATGCCAGCTCAGGCATTATATCAGCAGGGACGGCGGTGGATGCCTCTACCCTGGAAGCTATGGAGGAAACTTTGAGGGGAATGGATATCGGGCCGCTATTGGGGGTGTTTCTGCAGTCCATTATCGTACAGATTACCATGTACGCCCTCTCCATTGTAATATTTATCATCGTGTATGGAAGAATGGTGGAAATTTATCGCGCGTCCAGAAGCGCCGCTTTTCATCCAAAGGCGGTGTGCGGGCATTTTGGGAACCCGGCTTTAGCAAGCCGGTAAAGAAAAGTATCAAAGACGTGAAAAGCGTCACTTTAGCGTCATCCGATTTACCTCGGAGGGAAACCACAAGGGGGACAATAGCGTATCGGAAAAATCGCAAGTTGGGAAAACCATCTACCCACGACTGAGCGGCAAGACGCAACATTGTGAATGAGGAGCAAGGCTAAACTGCTTTAAGGGCAGTCCGAGGCGGGATACTCGACCCGACGGCGCAGGATGGTTGTATTCGCCGTATGTCATAGCGGAATGTGACAGGTAAACACAGACCGCACGATACTTATGACAGCCAGCCGCAGTAAGCGGAAAAGGACGAAAACCCACTACCGACATCACAATACGCTTTTCCCAAAGTGTCTAACTGGAGATTGCCTAAACCGGAACGCCGGAACTATCCGGCTATGCGTAATGCCGCAAGGCGATAAATTTCAAGGGGTAAAAACCCAAGAAAGATGACGCTGAATATCCGGCATGGCAACGGAGCCTCCGTAGTAGTCCGAGGGCGGGAAAGCCGTCTACATGGCGAAGGGAGGCAGGATGTCAACCAATTCATAAAAAGGAAAGGTGCGTGAGGCATTATGAGAAGTCCTGAAAATGTGTTGGAAAGCCTAAAATCCAAGGCGTGTAACAAGAGTTACAAGTACGAGCGGTTATACCGCAACCTGTACAATCCACAATTCTATCTGCTGGCATATCAGCGGATACAGGCGAAACCAGGCAACATGACAGCCGGAACAGACGGCAAAACCATTGACGGAATGGGAATGGCAAGGATAAACGCCCTCATTGAAAAGATGCGGGATTTTAGTTATCAGCCTAACCCGGCAAGGAGAACGTATATCCCGAAATCCAATGGGAAAATGCGTCCTCTGGGGATACCGTCATTCGACGATAAACTGATACAGGAGGTGGTGCGGCTCATCTTAGAGAGTATTTATGAGCCAACCTTTAGCGACTATTCCCACGGTTTCCGTATAAACAGAAGCTGTCATACGGCACTCAAATATGTGCAGAAATATTTTACGGGGACAAAGTGGTTCGTTGAGGGAGATATAAAGGGCTGTTTTGACAACGTAGACCATCATGTGTTGATTGCTATTTTGCGAAAGCGGATTGCAGATGAACATTTCATCGGTCTGCTCTGGAAGTTCTTGAAAGCTGGATATATGGAGGATTGGAATTATCACAATACTTATTCCGGCACTCCGCAAGGCTCCATCATCAGCCCTATCCTTGCAAACATCTACATGAACGAACTGGATAGCTATATGGCAGAGTATGCAGAGAAATTCAACTGCGGAAACCGCCGTAAAATCAATCCTGCGTTCAAGAAGAAGCTGGATGTCTGCCGGGGGAAAGAACAAAGGCTTAAAAGAAATCTCTCTAAAATGAGCGAGGAAGAAAAAGAGGGCTTAATTGCAGAAATCCGGGAACTGCGGCGTAGTCTGAAATCTATGCCGTATAGCGACCAGATGGACGATAGCTATAAACGGATTTGCTATATCCGATATGCCGATGATTTCTTAATTGGAGTTATCGGCAGCAAAGAGGACGCAGAACAGATTAAACAAGATGTAGGCTGCTTTATCCGGGACAAACTCCATCTGGAAATGTCCGAGGAAAAGACATTGATTACTCATGGACACGACGCTGCGAAGTTCTTGGGATATGAGGTCACAATCGCCAAAGGCGAACACAACAAAAAGACCAAAACCGGGGCTACCAGACGGGTAAACAATGGAAAAGTCTTACTTTATGTTCCCCATGATAAGTGGGTAAAACGACTGTTCTCCTACAATGCCCTCAAGATTAAATACGACAAACAAAATGGAAACAAAGAGGTTTGGGAACCTGTCCGGCGCACTCGCCTGTTGCACTTGGACGATTTGGAAATCCTAAACCAATACAACGCAGAAATCCGTGGATTGTATAACTACTACCGACTTGCAAACAACGTGTCTGTACTCAATAACTTCTACTATGTAATGAGATACAGTATGCTCAAAACCTTTGCTGGAAAATATCGGACACGAATCAGCAGAATTATCCGCAAGTACCGTCAAGGGAAAGATTTTGTTGTGGAGTATCCGAAGAAAAACGGCAAGGTGGGAAAAGTGCTGTTCTACAATGACGGTTTCCGCCGGAATACCAAAGTAGAAAGCGGAAATCCCGATATAGTAGCACGAGCCGTTGAGAATTATGGACGCAACAGCCTGATTAAAAGACTGCAAGCGAACCAATGCGAGTGGTGCGGCGCAGAAAATGTGCCGCTTGAAATACACCATGTACGAAAACTCAAAGATTTAAGTGGCAGAAAACAATGGGAAATCGCCATGATTGGGCGTAAGCGCAAGACAATGGCACTCTGCGTCTACTGTCACGATAAGTTACACGCTGGGAAATTAGACTGACATCTGGAGAGCCGGATACGCTGAGAGGTGTAAGTCCGGTTCGGAGGGGAGTTCTCGGAAACCTACCATAGCAATATGGCAAGGCGCCGGGTTCTTACCCTACTCCTGACCAGCCTTGCGCCGATTCCCTTCGCCACCTTTGGAAATCGGGAGCAGAGCCAGATTGGCCAGAATTATCTGCGCTCCCTTTTGGCGCTGGGATTTCAGGGATTCCTCATTATGATCTGTGTGGGAATTTATGCGGTACTGATCCAGTCGATAGCTTTTTCCGACAATATCATTTCCTCCATCTGGGGAGCCATGGGCTATACGGTCCTTCTGGTGTTTACCCTGTTTAAAACCGGGGCAATCGCCCGCAGCGTGTTCAATGCGCATTAGAAAGAGGTGATGAAAATAGCAGCTTATGTATCGGTTCCGCGTGATTTGACGCGGGTGAAATCGAAAATCCTGTTTGGGCTGACCAGGCGTCAGCTCATTTGCTTTGGCGTGGCGGCGCTGATTGGAGTGCCGTCTTTCTTTCTGCTCCGGCAGACGGGAAATACCAGCCTTGCGGCCATGTGCATGATTGTGATCATGCTGCCGCTGTTCTTTCTCGCCATGTATGAGCGGGATGGTCAGCCTCTGGAGGTGATTGCGAAGCATTTCATCGAGGCACGCATGATCAGGCCGAGAATACGGCCCTATGAGACAGATAACTACTATTCCGCTCTTTTGCGGCAGTATCAGGTTGAGAGGGAGGTACAGCAGATTGTTTGGAAAAAAGAAAGTGAAGCGCGATGTGAAAATGCCGCCTCATCTGACTCCAAAGGAGCAGAAGCAGGTAAAAGCAGTTGTGGAAGCGGCGCGTAGGGATAATGGCGTCCCCCGTACCGCACAGCAGTCCATCCCGTTTCAGCGGATGTTCCCGGACGGAATCTGCCGGGTAAGGGACAACTACTACACAAAGACAATCCAGTTTCAGGATATCAACTACCAGCTGGCCCAGCAGGAGGATAAAACGGCGATTTTTGAAGAGTGGTGTGGATTTTTGAACTTTTTCGACAGTTCCATCCACTTCGAACTTTCCTTTATGAATATGGCGACGGATGCGGAAAGCTTTGAACAATCGATCCGGATTCCCTTCCGGAAGGACGAATTTAATCCGGTCCGCTCCGAGTACAGCCAGATGCTCAGACAGCAGCTGGCACGAGGCAATAACGGCCTGACCAAAACGAAGTTTTTGACTTTTGGGATCGAGGCGGATTCCATGAAGCAGGCAAAGCCCAGGCTGGATCATGTGGAGACGGACCTGTTAAACAATTTCCGGCGTCTGGGCGCTTCTGCCAGGGTACTGGATGGAAAGGAACGGCTGCACCTGATGCATTCCATGTTCCACATGGGGGACGATGACAAATTCTTCTTTGAGTGGAAATGGCTGGTGGAATCCGGTCTGTCCGTGAAGGATTTTATTGCGCCCTCTTCCTTTGCTTTCCCCAAAGGACGGATTTTCCAGATGGGGAATCTGTACGGGGCCATGTCGTTTCTTGCCATAACAGCCTCCGACATTTCTGACCGGATGCTGGCGGATTTCCTGAACATGGATTCCAGCCTGATTGTCTCCATGCACCTGCAGTCGGTGGATCAGACGGCGGCGATTAAGACAGTTAAGCACACTATTACGGAGCTTGACCGTTCCAAAATCGAGGAGCAGAAAAAGGCTGTCCGGGCCGGATATGATATCGACATCATTCCCAGCGATCTGGCCACTTATGGCAAGGACGCAAAAGCGCTTCTGAAGGAGCTGCAGAGCCAGAACGAGCGGATGTTCCTGATTACCTTCCTCGTGATGAACACGGGACGCACTGAGCAGGAGCTGGAGAACAACGTATTCCAGGCACAGAGCATCGCACAGAAGCATAACTGCAACCTGCGGCGGCTGGATTACCAGCAGGAGCAGGGCCTGATGAGCAGCCTGCCCCTTGCTCAGAACCTGATCGAGATTCAGCGGGCGCTGACCACCAGCTCCACGGCGATCTTTGTACCCTTTACCACGCAGGAGCTGTTTCAGGACGAGCCGGGAGCCTTGTATTATGGGCTGAACGCCCTCTCCAACAACCTGATTATGGTGGATCGGAAGAAACTGAAAAATCCCAACGGCCTGATTCTCGGAACGCCCGGCTCCGGCAAGAGCTTTTCAGCGAAGCGCGAGATCACCAATGCCTTTCTGGTAACGGACGATGATGTGATTATCTGCGATCCCGAGTCGGAATATACCGCACTGGTGACAAAGCTGAAGGGGCAGGTGATTAAAATTTCACCTTCCAGCAGCCAGTATATCAATCCCATGGATATCAATTCCAACTACTCAGAAGAGGACAATCCCATCGCCCTGAAAGCGGATTTTATTCTTTCCCTGTGCGAGCTTGTGGTGGGCGGAAAGGACGGCCTCCAGCCTGTGGAAAAGACGGTTATTGACCGCTGCGTCCATCAGATTTATCAGAAGTATTTCAACGATCCCAGACCGGAAAATATGCCGATTCTTCAGGATTTGTATGAAGCGCTTCTGAAGCAGGAGGAAAAGGAAGCTCATCATGTGGCGACTGCCCTTGAAATCTATGTCACAGGTTCTCTGAACCTGTTCAATCACCGGACAAATGTGGACATTGAAAACCGTCTGGTCTGCTATGACATTAAGGAGCTGGGAAAGCAGATGAAGAAAATCGGGATGCTTGTGGTACACGATCAGGTCTGGGGGCGTGTCACTGCCAACCGGAGCGCCGGGAAAACTACCTGGTATTATATGGACGAATTCCACCTCCTTCTCCGGGAGGAGCAGACAGCGGCATATTCGGTGGAAATCTGGAAGCGGTTCCGGAAATGGGGCGGCATTCCCACAGGTATCACTCAGAATATTAAGGATCTCCTGGCAAGCCGGGAGGTGGAGAATATTTTTGAGAACAGTGATTTCATCTATATGCTGAATCAGGCTGCCGGAGACCGGGCGATTCTGGCGAAGCAGCTGAACATCTCGCCCCACCAGCTTTCCTATGTAACCCATTCCGGCGAAGGGGAAGGACTGCTGTTTTATGGAAATGTGATTCTGCCCTTTGTGGATCGGTTCCCCACAGACCTGGAACTGTACCGGATCATGACCACCAAATTGTCCGAGGTATCCGGAAATGACAGAAAGCAGGCATAGAGCGGCTGGAAAGGAGGAAGGAGCGGATGAAAAAAGAAACTACGCGGCTACATTTTTCCGGGGAAGACTTGGAGAATGCAGCCGTTTCCCGCGCTGCAGGGAAAGCGGAACGGGCGGCTGACAGGGCGGACGCGGCGAAAGCCCGTCTTCCCACCAAAGGCAAGCTGAGGGACGAGAAGGAAAAGACAGCTTTCTATGGAGAACAGCTCCGTTTTGGAAAGAAGGATTTTTCAGGTGCCGGGGAAGAGATTGTCTCACCGGGAAGGACCACAGGCCGCTCTGCCCTCCATGCGGCTGCCGGAATGCTCAGTGCGCGGGCACACCGTGAGATCGCGGAACATGAGAATGACAATGCAGGCGTACAGGCCGCTCACCAGAGTGAAGCGTTTATGGAGGGGACAGGGCGGGCTATTGATCACGCCAGCTACAGCCGGAAGTTGAAAAACTACCGGAAGGCGGTCAGGCTGGAAAAGAAGGCGGATAAAGCCAATGTGGAAGCATTATTTCAGAAAAGCATGGCGGACAATCCGGAAGCTGCGTCTAATCCCCTCTCCCGCTGGAAACAGCGTCAGGAGATCAAAAAGCAGTACGCGGCGACAAAGTCTGCCGGCAGCACAGCAACCGGGGCAAAATCAGCGGGCGGTACTGCAAAGGGGACGAAGAAAGCCACCAAAGGAGCCGGGACGTTATTGGAACGGCTCAAAGAATTTGCGGTTCAGCACTCCCATGCCTTATGGCTGGTGCTGATTTTTGCGTTCCTGCTCATGATGATTTCCGGGATGTTCTCTTCCTGCTCAGCCATGCTGGAGGGAGGTTCGGTATCAATTCTGGGAACTTCCTTCACAGCGGAGGACGAGGATATTATCGGCGCGAATGAGGATTACAGGGCATTGGAGGAAGAACTGCGAAGACAGCTTGACCGGATTGAAACAGACCATCCCGGATATGACGAATACCGCTATCAGTTGGATGAGATTAACCACAATCCTTACGAACTGACGGCTTATCTGACCGTAACCTTTGAGGACTATACCAGAGCAGAGGTGCAGTCTGCCCTGCGGGAGTTGTTCCAGAGGCAGTACACGCTGACACTGAGGGAGGAAGTGGAAGTCCGGACACGCACTGAGACACACACCCACACTTCCACAGATCCGGAGACAGGGGAAACTACGGAGGAAGAATATGAGGTAGAGGTGGAATACAACTACTATATTCTCCATGTGACACTGACCAATCACAGCCTTGGATCGGCCATAGAAGCAGGCGGGCTTAGTGCGGATCAGCAGGAACGGTATGAGATTCTCCTGCAGACGAAGGGAAACCGTCCTTACCTGTTCGGCGATGACATTTACGCCAACTCATCCGGGGAATATCTGGACTATGATATTCCGGGAGAGGCCCTGACAGATGAAAAGTTTGCCAATATGATCCGGGAAGCGGAAAATTATCTGGGAATGCCTTATGTCTGGGGAGGAAGTTCCCCTGCCACCAGCTTTGACTGTTCCGGTTTTGTCTGCTGGGTTATCAACAACTGCGGGAATGGCTGGAATGTGGGGAGGACAACAGCGAATGGGCTGATGAGCAGCTGTGATATTATTCGCGCCAGCGAGGCGCAGCCGGGCGATCTGATCTTTTTCCAGGGAACCTATGATACGGCGGGGGCTTCCCATGTGGGTATTTATGTTGGAAACGGAATGATGATCCACTGCGGAAATCCGATTTCCTATGCCTCAATAGAAACAAATTACTGGCAGTCTCACTTTTATTGTTATGGCAGAATCCGCTGATTCTGCCGGGAAAGGAGAAATAATGGGGGTAAAACTTGAAAAGATCGGTACTGATCTGGAAAAAGCTCGGAAGAAACGGGCGGAATGGGATGCGAAGGTCAAAGACCTGGAGCGGCGGTACCGGGAAGAGGAAAATACCGAGATCCATGAAATGGTTCATGCGGCCAACCTGACTCCGGAACAGCTTGCAGAGCTGATCCGAAAGTCTGCAGCGTTCATGCCGCAGGTAATGGCTGAGGAAGTGAAGGAGGATGGACAGTATGACGAGTAAAATGCGGATGACGGCGGCATTTCTAGCGGCAGCTTTGTGTATGACCGTATTTCCGGTTACGGTTCTTGCCGCCGGGACAGAGACAAAAGAGTTGGTGGAGACGGAGGATTCGTCTGTATCGGAAACCGAAGAGACTGTCGAGGAAGCGGAAACGGTCGCTGGCGAAAGGGACATTGACGAAGAAACTCTGAAGAATCTTTTAGGAGACTCTTTGGAGATCACGGTGACAGAAGACGGCATTGTGATTGGTGGCGGAGAATTAGCGAAGGAAAGCCAGGATGATTCTACCGGGGAAGGAACGAAAAGCTCCCAGGTGGGGATTGTCACAACCAATGGCGGAGAGCTGAACGTCCGCACTGGCGCGGGAATGGAAAACACTGCTTTCGCCCAGCTGCCGAACGGCACCGAAGTGGAGGTACTCGGCAGAAATGGCGACTGGGCCGAGATTCTTCTGCCAGAGAGAGTCGGCTATGTGTATGGCAGTTACCTGACCATTCAGGCAGATGGAGAAATCGACGGTGATTTTACTCTGTCATTCAGTGAGGAAGAATTGTCCCAGCTGATGGAGCTGTTTATGAGCGGTGTTTTCAACCTGAATCAGACAGACGGCAATGCTTTTACGCCGGACGGAAATCTGACGCTGGTAGACGACCTGGGCGGCATCACAAAAACGGGGAAGCAGTTCATCACTTTGGTCACGAAGAACGGGAACTACTTTTATCTGATTATTGACCGGGACGATGAGGGGAACGAAACGGTACACTTCCTGAACCAGGTGGACGAGGCGGATCTGCTGTCGCTGATGGATGAAGAGGAGGCAGCGCAGTATCAGACGCCGGAAGAGCCAGAAGAGACTCCGATTCCTGAAACACCTGAGCCAGAGGAAGAAAGTCCAGAAACGGAGGATGTGAATATGGAAGCAGAAACAAAAAAATCTGTGAATCTCCTGCCTGTGGCACTGCTGTCCCTGGCGTTGCTCGGCGGCGGTGCGGCCTATGGCTGGATGAAGCTGAAGGGAAAGAAAAAGGAACAGGCAAAACCTGATCCTGACGCAGACTATGAGGAAGATTTGGATGAATATGGCTTCCCGGAAGATGACGAAGGGGAATTCTCTGAGGAGGAAGAAGAGGAAGAGTCCGGGGATGCAGAAGCTCCGGAGGATGATGAGCTGATGTGATGAAGTTTGAGGGCGGCTTTAAGCTGCCCTACATAAGGCAGCGGATCATACTTTTATCCGCTTTGCTTCCGGGTTATACTGTTTCTGTAACCAGTTGCGAGAAGCGATGCCGTCAGACGGCAGAAATGGAGGATACTTATGGGAGCAAAGAAAAAGGAAATGGAACGGCTGGTAAAGATTTTTATCGGATGCATTGAGCAGCATGAGAATTATGAATTGCTGTATTCAAAGAAACTGGACTGCTATCTTCTTCTGGAACTGAATTCTTACAGGAAAGATGTGGAAGCTGTAGGCTGCTATTATGAACCGAAGGAGTTTTGTCAGAAAATGTTCGAGATTATTGCTCAGGACGCATTTGCACTTTCAGAATTTGAGCATGACGAGCCGGATGAGCAGGAACAGGCGGAAATGAAGCGGTCGCTGGGAATTTATACAGACCAGCTTCCGGAATATAAGTTTTTGGCGGATGAGGTGTTGGAGGGGTATGGCGTAGGGTGAACTGACGGGGAGCAAGCGAAAGATTTATGGTTCCAGGTGGTGATCTAGGGCTGTTTACCCAAAGAGGCTTATGATATAATGGAAAAAGTAGATCGCAATTAAATGACCAATTTGGGGAAGTGCTATATTATAAGGTTAAAGAGCTACTAAGGGAATAAAATTATATCTTTAAAAGCGAGGATAAAAATAAGACTATGATAATATCTGAATTAAAAGTTTATAACTTCCGCCGATTCAAAGCGGTAGATGGCGCTCCTGGCTTACATATCACTTTTCATGAAGGACTAAATGCCCTGATTGGAGAGAATGATTCTGGAAAAACTGCAGTAATTGATGCGCTTAAGCTAGTTTTGTTAACACAGAGCAATGAGTATATTAGACCAGTAGATGAGGATTTCTATAAGCCTATTAATGGCGATGCTTGTTCTGAATTTAAGATTGATTGTACGATTACAAAGTTTACTCAGAATGAAGCAAAGAACTTTATTGAGTATTTGAAATTCAAAAAGAACGGTGAAGAAATTGAATATACGCTCGAACTTCATTATCGTGCATGGAAAGAGGGACACAAAATCTTTCAGGAGTTGCGAGTGGGCGATGTAGATGACAGCATTTCGATTGACGGAAAGGCAAGAGACTTGTTGAAAGCGGTTTATTTGAAGCCACTCCGGGACGCTGAACGTGAGATGAGTTCTGGACGGGGTTCAAGAATTTCACAGATTCTGCTTAATCACCCTGTTTTCAAAGATAAAAAGGAACATGCCATTCGGGATATTTTTCAAGACGCAAACAAGAAGATAGAGAATTACTTCACGAATGATGAAGAAGGAAGACATATTCTCCAAACAATTCGTGATAATTTAGAAGCGTTTAATGACAAAGGACAAGCCAGCAGTGCAGAGCTGAAAACATCAGATATTCAACTTAAGGCAATACTTGAATCCTTATCGCTAAATGCTCCGGAGATTAACCCAGGGTTGGGAGAATTGAATCTACTATTCATTGCAGCAGAATTATTACTACTTAAGGATGACACCGATGGAGGTATAAAGCTGGCACTTATTGAGGAATTAGAAGCCCACCTGCATCCACAAGCTCAGCTTCGATTGATCAGCTATCTTCAAAATGAATATAACGAGAATGATGTTCAAATTATTATATCTACGCATAGTCCAATCCTCGCCTCAAAAATTAACCTTAAGAATTTGATCCTAATGAAAGATGGTGTCGGATATGATTTAGCTGAAGGGATGACTGGACTGGAAAAAGGGGATTATCTGTTCCTTCAGCGTTTTCTTGATTCAACAAAAGCCAATTTATTCTTTGCTAAGGGTATCATCATGGTAGAAGGCGATGCAGAGAATATCCTAATTCCAGTAATTGCCGATATTCTTGGCTATCCGTTGGAGAAATATGGAGTATCTATTGTAAATGTTGGTAGTACAGCTTTTCTTCGGTACAGTAGAATTATGGTAAGGAAAGATGGACATAACATAGGAATTCCGGTTTCTGTAATTACAGATTGTGATGTGAAACCATATGATGTTGACCCAGTAACGAAGGAAAGGAAGTTCAATGAGAAAATATCGGAATCGGCGCAGGCTGAAAAGGAGAAGAATGATAAATACACTAACGGTTCAGTTCATGGATTCACTTCGCCAAGGTGGACGTTGGAGTATTGTATTGCTATGAGCAGTCTTTCAAAAGATTTCCATAAAGCAGTTCATTACGGAATGAAAATTTTGAATGCACGAGAATATATCTCACTAACCGATAAAAAAATCATCGAAGCAAATCAAGATGCTGAGAAAGAAACAAGGCAGTGGCATAATTTATCTCAGGCAGAAATTGCATACACGATGTATAACTTAATGCTCAATGAGGACGGAAAAAGCAGTTTAAAAGCAATTGTTGCACAGTGTTTAGCATCAATTTTGCGCTGGGAAATATCGGTAATACCCCCTGAACTTACACAAGAGAAAATGTTTGATCTTGATTTGTATGGTCTGAAAACGGATGAACATAAGAAATCGGAATTGAAATCCAAGCTTGAGAGCGATCAATTTCTAAATTATATAGTGAGCGCTATCAAGTATGCAGCGGGAGAAACCGTATAGATGAGGGGATTCTATGGTTGAATGGAAAATTTCAGATCAGGATATTGAATCAACGGAGAAGCTTCTTTTACCAGAAGGAGCACACTTTCCAGAAGATGCTAGGAATGTTATACGTTGTTGGCACTCAACCGATGTGGCGGCGTGTCCAGGTAGTGGTAAAACAACGGTTCTGCTCGCAAAATTGAAACTGTTAGCTGATAGGATGCCGCTTGAAAATAGTGCAGGAATTTGTGTCCTTTCACACACTAATGTTGCTGTGGATGAAATTAGAAAACGACTTGCAGGCTATGCTGACAAACTTCTTAGCTATCCAAATTATATTGGAACGATCCAGTCATTTGTCGATAGGTTTGTTACGATGCCATATCTACGAAATATTGTTGGTCGGAACGTACAAGCGGTTGACGATCTTACTTATGCGCAGCATATGGTAAACAAAATGCAGAATAGCAAGAAGTATATGGCTCTTGAGTTTGCAACAAAGAATAGTTTTGAAAGGAGCAATCAATTTACTGAGCGGCTTGAATTTATACAAGCATTATATATACGGAATGATGGTGCTCTTTGTGTAGAAAAACAGACAAAGGCATTGGCTGGTGCGGATAAACCCTCGTCCAAACAGTATAAAGCATTGATATTAGATCTCTTAAAAAATGAAGGTATAATGCGGTATCGTGATGCCTATTTATATGCCAAAACCGCTATAGAGGCTTTGCCCGAAACATATACGAATCTTTTTTCATTACGATTCCGGTATGTTTTTATCGATGAGTATCAGGATTGTGATAGTATTCAGCGACAAGCAATAAGCGCAATATTTAATCATTCAAAGTGTACAGTAATCAGAATTGGAGATTCAGATCAAGCTATTTATAACTCTTCGGAAAATAATACACCAGATTGGGTGCCTCAGGATGGTTTTTTACCTATCTTGACTTCATGCAGGTATAGCCAAGAAATTGCCAATGTGATTTGCAAACTAAAGAAAGATAACAAAAATATTGTTACTTTCTCTGGAAAGACTGGTGTTAAACCAGTGTTACTTATTTTTAGCCCTGAGAAAATCGATAGAGTGATTAGTGGGTTTATCAATGTTTTAGAGACTCACGGCCTCTATGATAATAAAGGTGTGTATAAAGCTATTGGTGCTGTTAAAAAGAAGGAGTCATCCGGGCTTAAAATAGGAAGCTATTGGTCAGGGTTTGACGGCTCTGCAAAAAGGCAGGATGAGTATAACTATTGGGCATTGATAGATGATATCATTACGAGTATGTTAGACGGGAATTTATACAAAACAGAACGCATTGTTCGTAAACTTTTATGTCGTATATTCCATTATGCTAAAATTAGACATCCTATATTTGAAAAAGAATATTCTGTAGCTACAATAAAAAAATTGCTTGATGATGAATATCGAGAAATATATCGTCAGTGGATTTATGAAATGTCCAGATTACAGAGTAGAGAGAGAGAAAATATTGATTGCATAGTGCGGCATAAAATATATGAGCTTTCGAGAGCCATGAACCTACATGTAGACGACATTTTTGACTGTTTACCAGCGCATTTTCTTGATAAGGTTACGGGAGTAAATCCGACGGAAAAAACCGAAAAAAATATATTCATTGATCCGATTAGAGGACGCAGAATAATATTTGATACAATTCATGGAGTTAAGGGTGAAACACATGACGCAACCCTTTACCTTGAAACTGATAGGAAAAGGGCATCAGATTTGAGTAGAATTCTTCCATATTATGGTGTGGGTAAACTTGGAAGTTCGGATTTATTTGATTATAGTCGCAAACTTGCGTATGTTGGTATGAGTAGGCCTAAGAAGCTGTTATGTGTGGCGATGCAGGCTAAAACCTATGAAAAAAGTAAAGGAGTATTTGATAATGATTGGGAAATCATCGATTTGAGAGAATAAGGGTTTATGTAATACTCAATAAGAACCATGGACAAGTGTGCATATTTCTTTGTAATGAATAGTATTTTCTTTACATAGCAGCCCCGGCCACCTCCGGGGCTGCTCTCTCATTCAGGAAAGGAGCGGATGCAGATTGAGCAAATTGGTTCTGGCCGAGAAGCCCTCGGTCGCACAGGCACTGTCGAAGGTTCTGGGAGCAACCAGACGCGGGGACGGCTATCTGGAAGGAAACGGCTATGTGGTGAGTTGGTGTGTCGGCCATCTGGTGGAGTTGGCTCCGCCGGAAGCATACGGTGACCAGTATAAGAAATGGCGTAAGGATGACCTGCCGATTTTCCCGGAGCCGTTTCAATATTGGGTTTCAGCGGCAACGAAAAAGCAGTTTGAAATCCTGAAAAAGCTGATGTCCCGTGAAGATGTGGAGAGCCTGGTCTGTGCGACAGATGCAGGGCGTGAAGGAGAGCTGATTTTCAGACTGGTCTATCATCAGTGCAGGTGCCGGAAGCCGTTTGAGCGGCTTTGGATTTCGTCCATGGAAGACAGCGCCATCCGCGAAGGATTTAAGCGCCTTCGACCATCAAAAGAATATGATGCTTTGTATGAAGCGGCCCTGTGCCGGGAGCGAGCCGACTGGATTGTCGGAATCAACGCTACTCGGCTTTTTTCATGCCTGTATGGAACAACGCTGAATACCGGACGAGTCATGTCCCCTACCCTTGCCATGGCCGTTGAGAGGGAAGCCGTGATTGCGGCATTCCAGCCGGAAACTTTCTATCAGGTACACCTTCACTTCGATGGTTTTACCGTATCCGGCGAGCGCATGGGAAATCGCGAGACGACAGATAGCCTTGCTGAAACCTGCCGGAAAGAAGGTTCAGCCAAAGTCGCAAAGATTACGCAGGCAGAGAAAAGTGAAAGACCTCCTGCACTTTATGATTTGACCAGTCTTCAGAGAGAAGCAAACCGGATACTTGGCTACACGGCACAGCAGACGCTGGACTACACACAGGCCCTTTACGAGAAAAAACTGGTCACGTATCCCAGAACGGACAGCAGGTATCTGACAGAAGATATGGCGGGAATGCTGCCGGAGCTTGTGGCTACAGCGGCAGCCGCGTGTTTCCCGGATGTTAGCGCTGTAATGGTGAATGCCGGACAGGTCGTCAACAACAAAAAAGTGACCGATCATCACGCTATCATCCCTACGAAAGAATTGCAGAAATACACTTTATCAGAGCTTCCGAAAGGGGAAGTGGAGGTTTTAAGGCTGATTGTTCAGCGCCTCCTGGCAGCTGTAAGTGAGCCCTGCAAAACAGCGGAAACTACAGCTGAAATTCTTTGCGGCAATGCGGCTTTCAAAGCAAAGGGGAAAACGGTTCTTTCTGCCGGATGGAAGGAAATTGAAGAGAAATGCAGTCCTAAAAAGAAAAAAGAGAAAGAGAACGTCCTGCCATCCATGAAGGATAACTGTACTCTTCCGCTGCTTTCCGCAGAGATAAAGGAGGGGAAGACCGTTCCGCCAAAGCATTTTACAGAAGATACGCTTCTGCAGAGCATGGAGACGGCTGGCGCGAATGAAATGCCGGATGAGGCAGAGCGTAAAGGGCTGGGAACTCCGGCTACCCGCGCTGGAATTATTGAAAAACTGGTACAGAAGGGATTTCTGGAGCGACAAGGGGATAAGAAGACCAGATATCTGATTCCCACGCAAAAGGGAGCTTCTCTCGTAAAAATCCTGCCGGAACAGATTCGGTCTCCTGCGATGACGGCGGAATGGGAAGAAAAACTTCTTCTGGTTGAACGCGGCGATTATCAGGCGGAAGATTTTATGAAGGAAATCTGTGAAATGATACGGGAACTGATAGACACTTATGAGGTTGTGAAAGGAGCCGATGTACTGATGCAGAAAAACGAAGTGATTGGAACCTGCCCTCACTGTGGGGCGGAAGTTGTCGGCCACAGTAAGGGCTGGTTCTGCTCCAACCGCGAGTGCCGTTTTGTCCTTTGGGCGGATAACGCCTATTTCAACAAAATCGGCAAGCGGATGACGAAACAGACTGCAGAAAAGCTGGTACGGGACGGACGTGTGAAGTTAAAGGACTGCAAGAGCCAGAAGACGGGAAAAAACTATAATGCCTCGGTATTACTGGAAACGGAAAATGACGGCAGACCGCGCTTTAAAATGGAATTTGAAAACGGGGGACAGAAATGAGCGAAGAAAAGAGGAAAACGGAAGCAGCTTTCCTGATTGATGACAAATCTTTTCTGCACTTGCAGGAAATTGAGGAAGGCTATTATTTTGTATTTTATGATAAAGCCAGTTATGAGAAACAGTACGATGGAGATATTTCCAGAGAAGACCTGCACTGCTGTCCCGTTAAAAATCCCATGGCTGCGGCCAGAATCCTGGCAGTAGAGGTCGCAGGATTTGATGGACTGAGGGCAGAAAGAGTGTCTCTCCGTATGCTGGAACCCTGCGTGGAATCGGGAATTCGCAGTCGAAGCCTCTGGGAGCCGGAAACACTGCCGAAACGGGATATCCGGTTCATTACTCCGGATTATAAAGAGAAGTTTCGTATTCCGGACGGCGGCACGATTGAAGTAGTGTATCCAGACAGGGCTTTCACGGCCAGGTGCCGGTTCCTTGATGAATATCACCTCACAGTATCCGGCTCCGTCTATCATATCTGTGAATATGCAGAAAAACTCAAGCTGTCAGGTGGAAGCTGCAGGCCGGAGGCAGAGCTGGACGCAGACAAAGGCTGCTGGAAAATAGGAAATGACCGTTATCTTGCCGTTCAATATTGTGATGACGGCTGGACTTATCTCCTGTTGAATGGTCAGTATTGCGAAATGGAAAAAGGTAAGCTGGAGAAGCCGGAATCCTCTCTCTTTGAAGCACGTGAGGAAGTTCTGGACAGCGTCGGCTTGGTTGATAAGACACGTTACCGGGCCGTATATGACGTGATTCTGGACAGAGCTGCAGAAATCAGGGAAAGAAACAGCGCAGGGAAAAGAAAATCGGCGGTGGAAAAGCTCAACGGCATGAAAAGAACCGGAGCAGAGTACCATTCTTCCAGTATAAAGCGCCGGGAGGAATCACGATGAGCCGCCGCTACCATCTGACACTGGCGGAGCAGGAAACGGTGATCCTGTGGGATAATGAGCTGGATACCGCCAGCGTTTACACCCATGACCAGCGTCTGATCAACAAGCTAAAAGCCCTCTCCGATAAATATCCTGATCAGTATAGACTGGAACGGTGCGGGCCGCAGCGGGCTGTGACCTATACCGTTCCGAAAAAGAGTATCGGGATACGGCCTCCTTATGGGGAAAGCCGCCGCCAGCGTGACATTGAGAATGCGAGGAAAAACGGGCTTCCTTTTATGAAGCCGTTGCGGGAGGAGAACGATGTCGAGGGATAAAATCGAGAAATGGGACGAGGTGAACGGGATTACTGCTCCAGAAAGAAATCTTGAAGCCTTTCTTGAGAGCAGTACGGACACCTATGTGATTTTGCAGCTGAGAGACAGCGAAGATACCAGGTACGAAAGATTTGCGTCTTACAGCGCATTGAAGAGGCAGGGAAAGGAACCGGAGATTGACCATTATGATGTGGTTTATCTGGCTCCGCTTCCGCCTTTTCAGGACAGAGACAGGATGCTTGAGCAGTTGTTTGTGAGATTCAATTTTAATCATCCGGCAGATTTCAGAGGGCACAGCCTTTCTGTCAGCGATATCGTAGCGCTCAACACTGGCGGAGAGGTATCCTGTCATTATGTGGATTCGGTCGGGTTCGTGGAGCTTCCGGGTTTCTTTTCCGGGAAAAATCATCTGCGGTCTGCCGAGGACAGTCTGGAGCAGAATGACAACAATCTGGACGGAGTGATAAACAATCTGCCTGACGAGCGGGCAGGCCGCAGCAGATCGGAGGAAAAACCTTCTGTATTGGAACAGTTGAAAGGTCTGCAGCCGCCTGGGCGGACTATGGCTCCACACCAGCCGACAGAGCGAAGCAGGGAGTGAGAATGTGGATTTTACGGGCGAAGAAAAAATATTGATGATGCTTTACAGCCCCGGAGACCGTCCGGGGCTGTATCAGGCCCTTGGGGAAATGCGCGGACAGCTTGAGCATGATGAAAAGGAATTGAGGGCTTTGACGGATCGGGTAATGGAAAAGCTGGAACAGATGACGGACGAGGATTTTGACCAGCTGGATCTTTATCCGGATATCTGAGACAGGGAGGAGGATGAGAATGGGAATTAAGGCGCGGCGCTATGCGGACATTCTGGCAGGCGCACCGGAATATGTGACAGGGCGGCAGGATGAGTGGAAAGCCTTTCTGACTACCGCTGCCAGAAATTATAAATATCCCTATTATGACCAGCTGATGATTTACCTGCAGCGCCCGGAAGCGACTGCCTGTGCGGAATATGATTTCTGGTTCGATACCATGCACAGGTATGTAAAACAGGGCGCAAAGGGGATTGCCCTGGTGGACAACGAAGGAGATTCGCCGAAGCTGCGGTATGTCTTTGATGTGGCGGATACCGGAGCCAGAAGCAATTCCCGCCCGGTCTGGCTCTGGCAGATGAAGGAAGAATACCAGAATCCGGTTATGGCTGCTCTGGAACGCACCTATGGCATCAGCGGGGAAAATCTGTCGCTGAAAGCACAGCTTGAACAGGTGGCAGACCGTCTGGCTGCTGACTACTGGATGGATTACGGCAGGCAGATCAGCAGCATCGTTGCGGATAGTTTCCTGGAAGAGTATGATGAATTTAACATAGGAGCTGCATTTCGGAAGGCTGCGCAGGCCAGCATTGCCTATACCCTCTCTGTCAGATGTACAGAAGAAGCAGAAAACCAGTTTGAACCGGAGGATTTCAAAGATGTTGCTGACTTCAACACCCGTCAGACAGCCGCTGCGCTGGGAACCGCTGTCAGCAGTATTTCCAGAGAGGTGTTCCGCGAAATTGAAAGGGCCATCCGGGATTATGAACGAACGAAAGCACAGGAAAGGAGCCAGGACTATGAGGAAAGAAATAGCATACAGACAGGAAGGGGATTATCTGCTTCCGGAGATCGAGTTGAACGTGACGATGGAGAAGCCTCTGGGCAAATACGGGAGAATGCGCAGAGCGTATTTGAAGGAGAACAATCCGATATTGTACAGCGATCTGGTGCTGACGGAGCAGCTGTTTCCCCATCTTCAGGAGATCGACGAGACAGCACACAGGAGATTGGAGCAGCTGATGAAGGAGCTTCTGGAGAAGAATTCGGCTCCGGACAAAAAGACGAACCAGATGGAGTGGGTACGTCACTTAAACAGCCTGAAAGCACAGGCGGAAGAGATAATACAGGTGGAGCTTATCAACAATTAAGCCTGTTTCCAACGGAAGCGGAGCAGATAGCAGCCACAGACCGTTTAGAACCAGCGGAGAGCGCAAAGCCCTCCGTTTTTTCTGTTCCTGAAGAAGAAATTGAGAGGATGCTTGCACAGGGGACCATGTTAAAAGGCGGAAAGCTGCGGATCAATGCGATTTATGCCGGAGAAACGGAACCGAAGGAACGGGTAAGGCTTATCAAGGAAGAATACGGCATAAGCGGCCATAGCTACCATTTCCTTGACGGAACGAAAGGCTTTGTGGATGCAGATGGAAAAGGAATCCGGGTCAGGAATTATGAGTATGACAGCGAAAGGCTGTTTCGCTGGACAGAAATAGAACAGCGCCTTGGCAAAATGATTCGTGAGAACCGATATCTGACTGCTGAGGAACAGGAATCTTTGCAGCCCGTTTCCGGTACAGAGTCAGCACAAATGTCTGAGGAACTTCCGGGGGAATTGCTTGAAGGCAGTGCTGAGCTGCCAGCGGCCGAATATGGAATTCCCCCTGCCCCTGTATCGGTAATTCCGGCCCAGAACTACCGGATTACAGACGAGCATCTGGGGGAAGGCGGACCGAAGGCAAAGTATGAGCGCAATGTGGCGGCTATCCGCGCCCTTTTCACATTGGAACAGGAAAACAGAAACGCCACGCCCGAAGAACAGTCTGTCCTTGCTCAGTATGTGGGCTGGGGCGGCCTGCCCGATGCCTTTGATTCGGAGAAAGCAGGCTGGGCGCGGGAATATCAGGAACTGAAAGACCTTCTGTCTGAGCAGGAGTATGAAATGGCAAGGGCAAGCACGTTGAACGCCCACTACACCAGCCCAACCGTAATCAAAGCGATTTATGAGGTAGTTGGCGGCATGGGCTTTACCTCCGGAAATATCCTGGAACCGTCTATGGGTGTGGGAAATTTCTTTGGCCTTCTCCCGGACGAAATGAGCAGCAGCCGTCTGTACGGTGTGGAGCTGGATTCCATCAGCGGGCGGATCGCACAGAAACTTTATCCCAATGCGGAGATTACTGTTGCCGGATTTGAGACTACGGATCGGCGGGACTTCTATGATCTGGCTGTCGGAAATGTTCCTTTTGGAAATTACAAGGTCTCGGATAAGCCCTATGACAAGCTGGGCTTTTCTATCCACAACTATTTTTTCGCCAAGGCGCTGGATCAGGTTCGGCCTGGCGGTATCGTGGCCTTCGTGACCAGCCGCTACACGATGGATTCCCAAAATTTGGATGCAAGGCGTTACCTGGCACAGCGGGCAGAGCTGCTGGGGGCAATCCGCCTTCCTAATAATGCCTTTAAAGCTAATGCAGGAACCGAGGTAGTCTCTGACATCATTTTTCTGCAGAAACGGGAACATCCCATTGATATTGAGCCGGAGTGGGTGCATCTGGGGCTTACACCGGAAGGGTTCCAGTTGAACAGCTATTTTGCGGAGCATCCGGAAATGATTCTGGGAAATCTTTCAATGGAAAATACCCAGTATGGCCGGAAGGAATGTACGGTTGAGCCGATTCTTGGCGCAGAGCTGGCAGAGCAGCTGCATCAGGCGGTGTCCCGGATTCACGGGCAGTATCAGGCTGCCGAGACGGTGCTTGCGGAAGGGGAAGACACGCCGCAGGTTATTCCGGCAGATCCGGGCGTTAAAAATTTTTCTTACACGATTGTGGACGAGGCGGTGTATTTCCGGGAAAATTCCGTCATGTGCCCGGTGGAATTAAATGAAACTGCCAAAGGCCGGGTACGGGGGCTGGTGGAGCTTCGCCAGACAGTTAATGAGCTGATAGACTATCAGATGGAGGACTATCCGGAGGAAGATATTCACGCAAAACAGCAGGAACTGGACACGCTCTATGATAAGTTTACTGCGGAGTACGGCTTGATCAATTCCCGCAGCAATGCCCAGGCATTTGCGGATGATTCTTCCTATTACTTGCTCTGTTCCCTGGAGAATATCAATGAGAACGGCGAGTTGGAAAGTAAGGCGGATATGTTTACGAAACGTACTATCCGCCCGGAACGCCATGTCACTCATGTGGACACGCCCAGCGAAGCCCTGGCTGTCTCCATCGGAGAACGTGGTAAGGTGGATCTTCCATTTATGGCGGAGCTTCTTGGTACACCCGGCGAGTACGAGGCTATTATGGAAGGATTAAGGGGAGTCATCTTCAAAGATCCTCTGTCTTCTGACCAGCCGGAAGCGGGCTGGCAGACTGCGGATGAGTACCTTTCCGGGAATGTCCGTGAGAAACTGCGGATTGCTCAGACAGCAGTCAAAAGTGACAGCGCCTTTACTGTCAATGTAGAGGCTCTGACGAAGGCACAGCCAAAGGATCTGGACGCTTCTGAGATTGATGTGCGCCTGGGAGCCACCTGGATTGAGGCAGAGGATATCCAGCGGTTTATGCAGGAAACATTTGAGACGCCATTTTATCTGTTCCGTTCCATTGAAGTGCATTACTCTCCCATTACCGCAGAATGGCAGATAAGCGGAAAAAGCGCAGTCAGCCGGAACAATGTGGCGGCTTATACCACTTATGGCACAGAACGTGCCAATGCCTACCGGATTCTGGAGGAGACGCTGAACCTGAAGGATATCCGGATTTATGACACGGTAGAAGATCCCAACGGCAAGGAGAAACGTGTCCTGAACAAGAAAGAGACGACATTGGCCCAGCAGAAACAGCAGGCCATAAAAGATGCGTTTCAGGATTGGATCTGGCGGGAACCGGAGCGCCGGGAGCGGCTGTGTAATCGCTATAATGAGCTGTTCAATGCTACCAGGCCCAGGGAGTATGACGGCAGTCATATCCATTTCGTCGGCATGAATCCAGATATTAAACTTCGGCCTCATCAGCGCAACGCCATCGCTCACGTGCTTTATGGGGGAAATGTTTTGTTGGCCCATGAGGTCGGCGCAGGAAAGACCTTTGAAATGGCTGCGTCTGCCATGGAATCCAAACGGCTGGGTCTTTGCCAGAAGTCTCTCTTTGTGGTGCCCAACCACCTGACGCTCCAGTGGGCCAATGAATTCCTCCGGCTGTATCCCAGCGCGAAATTGCTGGTAGCGTCCAAAAAGGATTTTGAGACTGCGAACCGGAAGAAATTCTGTGCCCGGATTGCTACCGGGGACTATGATGCGGTGATTATCGGACATTCTCAGTTTGAGAAGATTCCCATCAGCGCAGAACGCCAGGAACGGCTTCTCCGGGAGCAGATTGACGAGATTACCAATGCGTTGAGCGAGTTAAAATTCCAGAGAGGCGACAGCTTTACCATTAAGCAGATGGAAAAGACCAGAAAATCTCTGCAGGCAAGGCTGGATAAACTGCTGGGTGCAGACAGAAAAGACGATGTGATTACTTTCGAGCAGCTAGGTGTGGACAGGCTGTTTGTGGATGAGAGTCATGCGTTTAAGAACCTTTTCCTTTTTACAAAAATGCGCAATGTAGCGGGGCTTTCGACCTCCGAGGCGCAGAAATCACAGGATATGTTCCTGAAATGCCGCTATATGGATGAACTGACCGGAGGGCGCGGCGTGGTATTTGCCACAGGTACGCCCGTCAGCAACTCCATGACGGAGCTTTATACGGTCATGCGTTATCTTCAATATGGAACCCTTCGGCAGAAAGGTCTGACACATTTTGACTGCTGGGCGTCCACTTTTGGAGAGACGACTACCGCTATTGAGCTGGCTCCGGAGGGAACCGGATACCGGGCAAGGACGAGGTTTGCGAAGTTTTTTAATCTCCCGGAACTGATGGCCATGTTTAAGGAAGTCGCAGATATCAAAACCAGCGACCAACTGAACCTGCCAGTACCGGAGGCAAAATTTGAGACTGTGGTGGTTCAGCCTTCGGAGCACCAGCAGGCCATGGTGGCGGAACTGTCGGAACGGGCTGCGGCAGTCCACAGTGGTATGGTGGATTCTACTGTGGACAATATGCTTAAAATCACCTCTGACGGCAGGAAGCTGGGACTGGATCAGCGGCTGATGAATCCGCTGCTTCCGGATGATCCCGGAAGTAAAGTCAACGCCTGTGTTTCCAATGTACTGCGGATCTGGGAGGAGGGAAAAGAGGAACGGCTGACACAGCTTCTCTTCTGTGATCTCTCCACGCCGAAGAATGACGGCACCTTCAATGTCTATGACGATATCCGCTCCAAACTGATTGCGGCGGGTGTGCCGGAGCAGGAAGTGGCCTTTATCCATACGGCAGATACCGAAGCGAAAAAGAAAGAATTATTCGCCAAAGCGCGAAGCGGCCAAGTCCGGATTCTCATGGGCAGCACACAGAAAATGGGGGCCGGAACCAATGTGCAGGACAGGCTGATCGCCGTCCATCATCTGGATGTGGGCTGGCGGCCTTCCGATATGACTCAACGTAATGGCCGTATCATCCGGCAGGGAAACCAGAATAAAGAAGTGCAGATTTATCAGTATGTGACGGAGAAAACTTTTGACGCTTATCTCTTTCAGACTCTTGAAAATAAGCAGAAATTTATCAGCCAAATCATGACGTCCAAATCTCCGGCCCGTTCCTGCGACGACGTGGATGAGCAGGCACTCTCCTATGCCGAGATAAAAGCCTTATGCGCCGGAGATCCGCAGATTAAAGAAAAAATGGATCTGGATATTGAAGTGGCCCGGCTGAAGGTGCTGAAAGCAGACCACATGAGCCAGCATTTCCGGCTGGAAGACCGTCTGCTGAAATACTTTCCGGCGGAGATTGAAAAGAGCCAGGAAATAATCCGGGGACTGACTGCGGATATCCAGACTGCCGCGTCTCATCCCCATCCGGCAGACGGCTTTGCGGGTGTGAAAATCGGCGATGCAGTCTTTACGGAAAAAACCGATGCCGGGAAAACAATCATTGAGGCGTGCCGGAACCTGAAAGGTGACGGGCCGGTTCCTCTGGGGGAGTATCGAGGATTTTCCATGGAGCTTTGTTTTAATGCCTTTTCTAAGGAATTTGAAGTGATCCTGAAGGGAACCTTAAGCCACAAAGTAACTCTTGGAGAAGACGCGAGGGGCAATCTCATCCGGATGGACAATGCTTTGTCCGGGCTTTCGGGCAGACTGGAACGGGTGCAAAATGAGCTAATGAATCTGGAAAATCAGCAGAATGCCGCCAGGGAAGAACTGCAGAAGCCCTTTCCACAGGAACGGGAGCTTGCGGAGAAATCAGCCAGACTGGCGGAGCTGGACGCGGCGCTGAATATGGATGATTCCCATCCAGAAGCCGAACACATTTCAGATGAGCAGGAGCTAGTGAGACGGCCATCTGTGCTTGCAGATTTAAAATCCAGGGCGGGATATTCTCCGATACCGAAGCGAGAAACAGAAAGGGAGGAGGCTGTGCTGTAATGGAGAAAAAGGATCAGGAGCTGCATTTCTTTGTGACGAAAAGCGATCAGGAACGAATCCATCAGAAAATGGCTGAGATGGGGATACACAGTAAAAGCGCGTATCTCCGAAAAATGGCACTGGACGGTTACTGCGTGAAGCTGGATCTGCAGGATGTGAAGGAACTGGTTTCTCTCCTGCGCCGCTGCAGCAACAACCTGAATCAATACGCAAAACGGGCTAATGAGACGGGAAGCATTTATCAGGAAGACATCCGGGATCTGCAGGCGCGGCTGGATGAAATCTGGCAGTGCGCCAGGGAACTGCTCTCCCGTCTCGCATCGATCCGATAAGCCCTTTTGTAAACTTGGCAGGCGGGAAGCGCTCCTGTATAATGAGGGTACAAAATGATTTCACGAAAGAAAGGACGTTGAATATGTGGCTTTTAAAACTTCCCTTTAAGATACTTGCGCTTCCCGTCATTCTTCTGCTGGGCGTTTTCTGGGTGCTGGGCAAGATCATGACAAACCTGTCTGCCTTTGTGGTCGGAATCTTCATGCTGTTCATTTTTCTGGTAGGTATCTTCTGTGCTTTCCAGGGCCAGTGGGGCAACGTGGCGTTTCTCATCGGCGTGGAAGTGGCCTGCCTGGTTCTGCAGTATGGGGCCATGATGATTGTAGATATCTCCGGCTCCATCAACGGCTCACTGGTACGGTTTCTTCATTCCTGAAAGGAGCTGTGATGGACAAAGAATTTATTCGGAAATACTGCGAAAGCGTTTATCCGGAATTGGAAGTGACGGCAGTAAAGTGCAACGAAAAATATCAGCATCTGAAGGAAATCTTTAAGAAACATGAGGACGAATTTGAAAAAGCCATTGGTGACCGGAAGCTGTTTATGATGTATGAAGAACTGCTGGCTGACTATATGGATATGGAACATGAAATGGCCGTGAGCGTATATCTTCTCGGAGCCGAAGATCGCGAAAAGATGCTGCGGTAAAAGTCAAAGGGGCATATCAGGGCGGCTCCTTTTCTGATGGGAAGGAGGCGAAGGAATGGCGGCATGCAGACTGATTGCGCTCCATATCAATAAGGGAAAAACTATCGCTCAGTGTCTGGCAGATAGAACGGACTATTCACAGAATGCAGAGAAAACCAACGGTGGCGAATATATCAGCTCCTACGAGTGTGACCCTGAGACTGCCGATCAGGAATTCCTTCTCTCCAAACGCCAGTATCTGCAGATGACCGGACGGACGCAGGAGCATGATGTGATTGCCTACCAGATCCGCCAGTCCTTCAAACCGGGGGAAATTACGCCGGAGGAAGCCAATGAAATCGGCTACGAGCTGGCCATGCGTTTTACCAAGGGGAAGCACGCATTTCTGGTGGCGACTCACATAGATAAGGCACATATCCACAATCACATCATATATAATTCCACGACCCTGGACTGCCTGCACAAATTCCGGGATTTCCGGCGTTCCGGTCTGGCGGTGCAGCGGCTCAGCGATATGATCTGTCTGGAGCATGGGAAATCCGTGATCAAGCCGAGGCCATACAAGGAGCGAACAAAGAGGACAGGTTATCCCAGACGCCCCTGCCATCGTGATGATATCCGGCTGGCAATCGACCGGGCACTTCTGAAAAAACCGAAGGACTTTGAAGAACTGATTCGACTTCTTGTGGAGGCAGGATTCGAATATAAAGACGGGAAACAGCCATCGCTCCGTGGTAAGGACAGCGGGCGTTTTCTGCGCTTCCGCTCTCTCGGAGAAGGCTATACCGTTGAAGATCTGAAAGCAGCATTGGCTGGCAAAGGAAGACATCCGGTTAAAAGCGGTAAACCGCAGAATCACAGGCGCACGCTGGATCTTCCCATTAACATTCAGGAGAAACTGGCCGCCGGAAAAGGCGCAGGATATGAGCGGTGGGCGAAGGTGTATAATCTGAAAGCGGCGGCAAAAGCGATCCTGTTTCTGCAGGAAAAGGATATCCACACTATGGAGCAGCTCCGGAAAACAACGGAGGATATCACTCATCATAGCCACGAACTCTTGGATTCTGTGAAACAGTCTGAGAAAAGACTGACGGAGATAGCGATCCTGCGGAAGCATATCGTCAATTATGCAAAGACCAGAGAGACTTATATCGCATACCGCAAGGCAGGTTACAGCCGGAAATTCTATGAGGCGCATCGAGAGGCACTGACGCTTCACAAGGCGGCAAAGGAAGCTTTTGATCAGCTGGGAATCAAAAAGATTCCGAAAGTGAAAGAATTGAATGCGGAGTATGCGAAAGTTCTGGAAAGCAAGAAGAAAACCTATGCAGAGTACAGGAAGGTACGGGCTGAAATGCAGGATTATCAGATTGCACTGAAAGTGGCTGAGGCGTGTGTAGGTGAAGAGGCCGAGAAGGAAATGCTTCAGAAGGAACAGGAGCAGGGACAGGCGCAGAGTCAGGAACGGTAGTGTATAGAAGATTCCCCGGTGCAGTGGATCACAGAATGGTGGTCTGCTGTGCCGGGGATTTTTGCTGTTTTGCGACTCTTGCTATGTGATAGATTTGGCTTTGACGTCTATGCCGTAAAGCGTCCAATAGGACGCGCAGCCATCACCTGTGGTGATGATCTCAAGGGGATTGGGGATATGCCCCAACAAGCCGTTTGAAGAGGTTTGCGCGGAGGCGGAAATCTCGAAAACGAGCATTCCTGGACAGGAATGCCCTGCTTGCGAATTTGTGCGTATAAGAATTGCGACCCGTAAATTCAGAAACATTGGCAAAATATATAGAATAACAAGTATATATTTGCTACAAGAGATAAAAACATAGTTATAACTATATTTTTTGTTGAATTTGCAAGGAGATATGCTATAATTCATAATGGAGTGATTTTGAACGAAGACATTTTGAAAAATATAAAGATTGAAGAAAGGATTGGTGAAGCAATGGCTGTCAGCTATAAAAGACTTTGGAAATTATTGATCGATCGTGATATGAAAAAAAAGGATTTAGCTGAAAAGGCTAATCTGAGCAGTTATACAATCAATAAAATGAATCGAGGCGATAATGTGACAACGGATACGCTCGTAAAAATATGTACCGTTCTCAACTGCACCTTTGATGATATTATGGAAATGGTTCCTGACGAAAAATCATGATGCCTGTTTTTGTTGGACAGTGCCTTTGACACATTACTGATTAAAGGATTATGAGGAGATTAGTAAATGGAGTTAATTAACAATACAACAAAAACATTAAGAGATGATTTGGCTGTTGAAATTAAGAAAGGAAGCAAAATTTCTATTGCGGCATCCTGTTTCTCGATCTATGCGTTTCAGGAATTAAAGAAAGAACTGCAAGGCATTGATGAGCTGAGATTTATTTTTACATCCCCCACATTTACAACGGAAAAAGCCAAAAAAGAGAAAAGGGAATTTTATATTCCCCGGTTGAATAGAGAGCGCAGTTTGTACGGAACAGAGTTTGAAATAAAGCTCAGAAATGAATTAACACAAAAAGCCATTGCCAAGGAGTGCGCCGAATGGATTCGTCAGAAAGTTACATTCAAATCCAATGTAACAAATGAACACATGATGGGATTCATCAATTTGGATGACAAGAATTATATGCCTATCAATGGTTTTACTACTGTGGATTTGGGCTGTGAGCGTGGCAATAACGCTTATAATATGGTTCAGAAAACAGAAGCGCCATTTTCAACTGCCTACATAGAGTTGTTTGAAAGCATTTGGAATGATAATACAAAATTGCAGGAAGTTACAGATGAAATCATAGAAAATATTACAGCCGCTTATAATGAGAATTCTCCAGACTTCATCTACTTTGTAACATTGTATAACATTTTCAATGAGTTTCTGGAGGATGTATCAGAAGATAATCTTCCGAATGAAGCTACCGGATTCAAGGAAAGCAAAATCTGGTCGATGCTTTATAATTTCCAAAAAGATGCCGTTCTTGCTATTATCAGCAAGCTTGAACAATACAATGGGTGTATTTTGGCAGATAGTGTCGGTCTTGGTAAAACTTTTACAGCCTTGGCAGTAATTAAGTATTATGAAAATAGAAATAAGTCTGTACTTGTACTATGTCCCAAAAAATTGACCAATAACTGGAATACATATAAAGACAACTATGTGAACAATCCTATCGCTGCGGATCGTCTGCGTTATGATGTTCTTTATCATACAGACCTGAACCGTACGCACGGAACGTCCAATGGCTTGGATTTAGACAGGCTGAACTGGAGCAATTACGATTTGGTTGTAATTGATGAATCTCATAACTTCCGTAATGGTGGGAAACTGTCTGGCGAGGATAACGAAAAGGAAAACCGCTATCTGAAATTGTTGAATAAGGTTATCCGCAAAGGTGTCAAAACGAAAGTCCTGATGTTGTCGGCGACTCCGGTAAATAATCGTTTCAATGATTTGAAAAATCAGCTGGCGCTTGCATATGAAGGTAATACCGAACTGATTGATGATAAACTGAACACCACTCGCAGCATCGATGATATTTTTAAAAGTGCACAGAGAGCGTTCAACACCTGGAGCAAATGGGTGCCTGCTGAGAGGACAACTGAGAATTTGCTTCGTATGTTGGACTTCGATTTTTTTGAGGTTTTAGATTCTGTAACGATTGCCCGATCCCGGAAGCATATTCAGAAGTATTATGATACTACGGACATTGGAACATTTCCGACCAGATTGAAGCCGATTTCATTAAGACCGCCGCTTACCAGTCTGAAGAAAGCTATTAACTATAATGAGATTTACGAACAGCTGATGATGTTGTCCCTGTCGATTTATACACCTTCTCATTTTATTCTTCCAAGTAAAATGGAGAAGTATGCTGAATTGTATGAGGACAATAAAGTAAATATTGGTTTTACTCAGGCAAACCGGGAACAGGGTATCCGGCGTTTGACGGCAATCAATCTGATGAAACGTATGGAAAGCTCTGTATATTCTTTTAATTTGACATTGAAAAGAATCCTTGAACTGATTGATTCAACGATACACAGCATCGACACTTACGATAAAACATCCTCTGTCAAACTTGATTTGACTGACATTACCAATATTGATGATTACGACAGTGAAGATCAGAACGGTGACGAGCTGTTCACTTTTGGAAAAAAAGTCAGGATTGAAATCGGAGACATGGACTATAAGTCCTGGAGAGATAGTCTTGTGAAAGACCGTGAAGTTCTTGAGCTGCTGACCCTGATGGTTGGAGATATTACGCCAGAGTATGATTCCAAGCTTCAGGAGCTGTTCCGAGTTATCAGGAATAAATTGGAGCATCCAATCAACGAAGGGAACAAGAAGATTATTATCTTCACAGCCTTTGCAGATACAGCAGGCTATCTTTACGATAATGTAAGCAAATTTGTGATGGATAATTTTGGGCTGAATACAGCGATGGTATCCGGATCTGTAGAAGGGCGTACAACCGTTCCGAAGCTCCGCAGCGACCTGAATACCGTGCTGACTTGCTTCTCTCCGATTTCCAAGGACAAGGATCTTTTAATGCCAGGAGATAAAACAGAAATTGATTTCCTGATTGCCACAGACTGTATTTCTGAAGGTCAGAACTTGCAGGACTGTGATTACCTGATCAACTATGACATCCACTGGAATCCTGTTCGCATCATTCAGCGTTTCGGACGTATCGACCGTATCGGAAGCAAAAACACTTACATCCAGCTGGTGAATTTCTGGCCGGATGTAACGCTTGACGAGTATATCGACCTGAAGGCAAAAGTCGAGACTCGTATGAAAATCGTGGATATGACCGCAACCGGCGATGACAATCTTTTGAGCGAAGAAGAAAAGACGGACCTTGAATATCGCAAGGCACAGTTGAAACGGTTGCAGGAAGAAGTTGTGGATATTGAAGATATGTCATCGGGTATTTCCATTATGGATTTGGGGCTGAATGAATTTCGTCTGGATTTGCTGGAATATATCAAGCATCATCCGGATATTGATAAAACTCCATTCGGACTTCACTCTGTAGCAGCTGCATCAGAGGACACACCGGCAGGAGTCATCTATGTTCTGAAGAATCGTTCCAATAGTGTGAATATTGATAATCAGAACAGATTGCATCCGTTCTATATGGTTTATATCAGCAATGAAGGGGAAGTGATTTGCGACCATCTTTCTCCAAAGCAGATGTTGGATAAGATGCGCTTCCTTTGTAAAGGGAAGACGGAGCCTATTCCTGAACTGTATCGCCAGTTTAATAAAGAGACTCGTGATGGGCGGAATATGTCTGCACTCTCCAAGCTGCTGGGAGATGCCATTTCTTCTATCATTGAGGTAAAAGAAGAAAGTGATATTGCCAGCTTTTTAGGCGGTGGTCAGATCAGTTTCCTCACAAATGAAATAAAAGGACTGGATGATTTTGAACTGATTTGTTTCCTGGTTGTCCGATAACATAGAAAGCGAGGTGGGATAATGCTTGGTTTGCCAAAGGCTACCGAATTAAATAAGCAGCTTCCCAAGAATGCGATTTATGCGAAGTTCCAAATGAACACCGCAGAGAGAGCAAAAATAGATGCCGATATTTCAAGAATCACCATTGTAAACGAAGTGTCCCCAGCCAAAATAAATATTGCAGACGGCGAGCGAGTGAAATCGTTCTTTGTCCTTCTGGTAGCTCTGAAAAGGAAAGACTTTGAGGAAAAGACCATTATCACCATTTCAAAATTGATTCCGCAGAATATGCTGCTTGTATTGGAGTGTGCTGGAGAAGCAAAACTTGCCGCTTACCACACGAAGCTGATGCAGACAGACTGGAAGCGAAAGGAAGATATTTCCATTGAGCTGAAGGGATTAAATATGGATACCGTTTGGAAGAATATCATTGTTCAAATCGGCGGTATCACGATAGAACAGGGAAACACCCTGGATGAGCAGATAGCGGTTAATGAGCAGAGAATGAAGATTCAAAAGGAAATCGACCGTTTGACAAAGGCTGCAAAGATTGAAAAGCAGCCGAAGAAAAAGTTTGAGCTGGCACAAAAGATTAACAAGCTCAAAAAGGAATTGGAGGGATGCTGATGGAGGTAAAGTTTAATATACCTGACTGGTTGAAGATACCTTTGAACATCTTACTTCCTGCGATATGGCTATTCAGTGGCATGTTGTTACTGATCCCTGATTCATGGCTTGAAACCTTGTATCTCTTGGAGTGGCGAAATGAAAATGGATTTGCAATAGGATTAACTTTCGCTGTGGCATCATGTCTCTTACTGGTATATTTCCTGTTTTACACAAAGAAGCTGATTTCAGCAGTCCTGTATAAGTTTACTTATAAAAGGAAAACCATGCGTAGAATAGCGGACATGAATGATACCGAGAGAGCGATCATCTTTAAGCTCTATAATTCGATGGGATATACTTGTGATTTGGACTACAATCAACCTTTAACTCAAGGTTTGTTGGCACGAAATTACATATATATATGGGTGGTCAACAGCAAGTTACTTTAGATGTGTTTTCCAACTGTATTCCTGCACGGTTTACACTTCAACCATTTGTGTATCGGACTTTGGACTATTATAAACCTAAGATAGAGAAATATATCGAGAAAATGGAAAAACGTGCAAGTAGAATAAAGGATGTTTCTAAAAAGGAGAAATTAAGATCAGAAATCTCAATTATCAGAGAGAACTATGATTATATGTATGGAGGAAAAATCTAATGGACAAATTGAAGATGCACACCCCCAATCGGGCGGATGAAAATTTCAAAAAGCTGGCAGCATTGTTCCCGAATGCTGTTACGGAGACAATCAATGAAAACGGCGAAGTAGTCCGTGCTATTGATAAGGATGTTCTGATGCAGGAGATTTCCTGCACGGTGGTTGATGGCAATGAGGAACGTTATCAGTTCACATGGCCGGATAAGAAGAAATCGGTTCTTCTGGCAAATGCGCCGATTTCCAAAACCCTGCGTCCTTACCGTGAAGAAAGCGTGGGTAAAGATGGTACACCAGGCGGCTTTGATTCCGAAAACCTATATATTGAGGGCGATAACCTTGAAGTGTTGAAACTGCTTCAAGAAACTTATCTTGGCAAAATCAAAATGATTTACATAGATCCGCCTTACAATACGGGAAATGACTTTGTGTATGAAGATGATTTTGCACAGAGCACAGAGGAATATCTTGCAAACAGCGGACAGTTTGATGATGGGGGCAATCGTTTGGTAGCCAATACAGAAAATAATGGTCGCTTCCATACTGATTGGTTAAATATGATTTATCCTCGTCTTCGTATCGCAAAGGATCTGTTGACGCCTGATGGTGTAATATTCATCAGCATTGATGATAATGAGTTGGAAAATCTCAAAAAAATATGTGATGAGATATTTGGGGCAAGTAATTTTGTTAATATAATATCCCTAAAGACTAAAGATAGTTCGGGAGCATCAGGCGGTGGCGAAGATCGTCGTCTAAAAAAGAATATTGAGTTCGTTCTTTGCTATGCTAAGGGTGATTTTACGGGATTCAAGGAGCTTTATCGTCCTGTTGAAATAGGTCAGTTTCTTTCGGAAATGGAAGCCTCAAACCGTAGTTTCAAATATACAACTGTGTTTACGAATCTTGGCAAAAAGGAGTATGTAAAAACAATCAAAGACGGTTCGGGTCAAGATATGATTATCTATAAACATACTGGCTATGAAACCAAAAGCTTAAAAAAGATTTCGCAGGAGGAGAATTGTAGTATAATTGATGTGTTTTATAGATATTTAGACAGGATTTGTACAACAGAAAATGCTCAAACTTCTATTAGGACACGGATAAAAAAAGCTACTATGGGGGATGATGGACTGTTCTCTGTAGAATATATGCCTATTTCAGGTCGTAATAAGAATAAACTTACAACGATTTATTTCGTTGGGGAACAGAAAAGGCTTGTTAGTTGGTTTGACGTTCTATGTATAAAAGAAAATGGTATTATCTACAAAAAGGAAAAAGTCGGGACTTTTTGGAGTGGATTTAATTGGAATAATGTTGCTCGGGAAGGTGGTGTCCCTTATCCAAATGGGAAAAAAGCAGTTGCTTTTGTTGAACAGTTATGTAAAGTAGGCACTACAGTAGATGAGGATGATATAGTGTTGGATTTTTTCTCGGGATCTGCAACAACTGCACATGCGGTGATGAATTGTAACAACAGGGATGGTGGAAATAGAAAATTTATTATGGTGCAATTACCTGAAATCCCTGAGTTGTCATCTGTTGAATATGATTTCGATGCACAGACAATATGTGAAATCGGCAAAGAGCGTATCCGCCGTGCCGGTGCTAAGATTAAAGAGGAGGATCCTCTGGGTACCCAGCAGTTGGATGTCGGTTTTCGTGTGTTGAAATGTGACAGTTCCAATATGAAAGATGTTTACTACAGCCCTGCCGATTATGAGGCAGACCTGTTCGACTTTATGACCGACAACATCAAAGAGGACAGAACTCCTGAAGACCTGCTGTTCCAGGTGATGCTTGATTTGGGTATCGAACTTTCCAGTAAAATTGAGGAAAAGGAGATTGCTGGCAAGAAGGTATTTGATGTTGCCGATGGCTTCCTGATTGCCTGCTTCGATGCCGATGTGAATGATGAGACGATTAAGGCGATTGCTCAGAAGCAGCCTTATTATTTTGTGATGCGTGACAGCTCCCTGGCAAATGACAGTGTCGCTGCGAACTTTGAGCAGATTTTTGCTGCATATAGTCCTGACACAGTAAGGAAGGTGCTGTAAATTGAAACAGATAACAGAGATAACACGGAGGGATATTTTTGCTTTGTTTCTCTATGGCATGGACATTGAGGAATTTTGGGAAAATAAGCGAATTAGCTATGGTTATTATGGTAAATTGAGCGAATTGGATTTTCTGAAGCGAATTTATGACCTGAAAGCTTTACCCAGCTGTGATAGTCGTTTTGACAATGCCGAGGGCGATATATGGCAGCATACCATCAACAACGATGACTATGAAGATGGATGGATTTTTGAAGACGAACGGTTCGGTTTGCTAAACGGCGAGGATGAAGTGCTACTGAAATTTCTTTGTGCAGTGTTTCATCCGGCTGTAAGAAATGAAAATGGGTATTGGAAAGAGTTTCTTGAGGCAGTAAATGGACTTCTCCATGCAGATGGATATGAACTTTATCCTGAAAGCAAAATATCTGGTCGAGATGTATTTGGATGGAGAAAGTATGACCCAGAGGCAAATGCTTTGTTTATTCCATTCTCACAGAGAAATAAAAAAGAAATCAAGGCAAGGCACATTCAACTCAGCTTAAAGATGAATCTACGCAAGCAAATCTATAATCTTCTCGAAAAACACTCGGTTGTCTATCGAGAGACAACCGAAACCGGCTTGGATTATGACATTACAACAAATGAATGTGTTTTTCGGGATATAGCACAATTTTATCAGCCCAAGTGTTACGATGAAGCAGGCAACTACATCGAAACAAACGATATGCAGCAGTTTGTATTGAGAAACTCACCCTTTTATGTTTTAGATGCGATTGAGTTCTTTGAAAAATATAATATGGATAATGATTTCGCTTCTCAGATAAATACGCTTTTTAGTTTGTATAGCGTCTCATACCGGTTAGAGCAGGGGCAGTTTCACAGCATTCTCAATTCAACTCCGCTTGCATCAAATGCTGTTGCACTCCAAGAAAAATTCACCAGCGAGTATCTTTCAAAGCAAATAGAGCTTATGCTCAGGATGCAGACGGAGAATCCAACGGATGCCATAGGAAAAGCCAAGGAACTCATAGAGAGCTGCTGCAAGACTATTTTGGAAAATGAAAAAATAGCATGGGACAAAAATTGGGACATGGGCAAATTGACCGGAGAAACGCTGAAACATCTTAATTTGACACCCAAAGCTATTTCTGACACAGATCCGGTGTCAGAAAATATTAAGGCTGTCCTCGGCAATTTAAGAGGTATAACTACAAAACTTGCTGAAATCCGCAATCCGTATGGTAGTGGACATGGAAAAAGTGCTTCATTTACAGGGTTGGAAACAAGGCACGCAAAATTAGCAGTTGGATGTAGCATTACTTTTGTTACCTTTCTATGGGACACATACGAAGGAGGGATGTCAAAGTGAAATTTAATTTTAAGATACAGCAATATCAGACGGACGCTGTCGATGCTGTTGTTAAGGTGTTTCAGGGACAGGGATATCACGACAGGATCAGCTACATTCGGGATGTGGGCAAGAGACAGGCGAATCAGCAGATGCGGTTAAATATCGAGATGGATCAGCAGTACTCCTGGGATACTGGTGAGGATCGTCAGCTGAACATCTATGATTTAGATGACGATGATACCGGCTATAAAAACGAAGTGGTAGAACTGACGGACGATCAGCTACTGATGAATATTCAGAAGATACAGAGCCAGAACAACATTAAACAGTCTCCAAATCTTGTGAAAGATTTGGGCAGGTGCAGCCTTGATATTGAAATGGAGACGGGTACCGGTAAGACCTATGTTTATATCAAGACGATGTTCGAGTTGAATAAAAAATACGGCTGGAGTAAGTTCATTGTTGTTGTTCCGTCCATCGCTATCCGAGAGGGCGTGAAAAAAAACTTTGAAATTACCGCCGACCATTTCATGGAGTATTACGGAAAGAAAGCTCGTTTCTTCATCTACAATAGCTCAAACCTGAATCAGCTGGATAACTTTTCGTCCAGCTCCGGTATCAATGTAATGATTATCAATACGCAGGCTTTTGCTTCTTCTCTGAAAGAGGACGGCAGGAGTAAGGAAGCCCGTATTATTTATTCCAAGCGTGATGAGTTTGGTTCCCGCCGCCCGATTGATGTGATTAAGGCGAACAGACCCATTATCATTTTGGACGAACCGCAGAAGATGGGCGGCGCTGTTACCCAGAAAGCGTTGAAGAATTTCAATCCTCTGTTTACGCTGAATTATTCTGCAACTCATGCCGTTAAGCACAATACGGTTTATGTTCTGGATGCTCTGGATGCGTTCAACAAGCGTTTGGTTAAGAAGATTGAGGTGAAGGGCTTTGAAGTAAAGAACTTCCGAGGCACGGATAGCTATATGTTCCTGGAGCAGATCGTTCTCTCTTCCAAGAAACCGCCGATGGCTCGTATCGAGCTGGAAATCGGTTATAATAAGTCCATTAACCGGGAAACTCGTGTTTTGGGCGTTGATGATAATCTTTACTATGTATCTCAGGGAATGGAGCAGTACAAGGGATATACAATCTCTGACATTGATCCGTTCCGTGGCACAGTGACCTTTACCAACGGCGAAGTAATCAAAACCGGTGAGGTTTCCGGCGATGTGTCAGAGTCTGATATGCGCAGGATTCAGATTCGGGAAACTATCCTTTCTCACTTTGAGAAGGAAGAAAAGTTGTTTAATATGGGAATCAAGTCCCTCTCTCTTTTCTTCATTGACGAGGTTTCCAAGTATCGTCAGTACGATGCAGATGGCAACGAAATCCTGGGTGAATATGGGAGGATATTCGAGGAGGAATACCTGAATGTACTCAACGACTATATTACTGTTTTCGATACTCCTTACCAGAAATATTTGAAATCTATGTGCAGTGATGTAAGTACGGTTCACAAAGGATATTTCAGTATTGACAAAAAGACCGGCAGAAGTATCGACAGTCAGCTGAAGCGTGGCAGCGAGTTTTCTGACGATATTTCCGCTTACGATCTGATTTTGAAGAACAAAGAACGTCTGCTGTCCTTTGACGAGCCGACACGTTTTATCTTCTCTCACTCTGCTTTGCGAGAGGGATGGGATAACCCGAATGTATTTCAGATTTGTACGCTGAAGCATTCTGACAGTCAGACAGCGAAACGCCAGGAAGTGGGTCGTGGTTTGCGTCTCTGTGTAAACCAGCATGGTACTCGAATGGATGCAGAAAGCTGCGGTGACAGTGTTCATGACATCAATATGCTTACAGTAATTGCAAGCGAAAGCTATAAGGGCTTCGTGGCTGATCTTCAAAGCGACATTAAGACTGTTCTGTATGACAGACCGACGACTGCCACCAGCGAATACTTCAAGGGCAAATATGTCAAAGTGGATGGAACCCCTACTCTTATTGACGGCAATACTGCCGATGCCATTGAGTTCTATCTTATCAGCAATGGCTATGTCGATATGAAGCGCAAGGTTACCGATAAGTATCGTACTGATGTGAAGATGGGAACCGTTGCTCCGCTTCCTGAAGAAATTCAATCTATGGCAGAGGGTATCCATACCCTGATTCAGTCTGTTTATGATGATAGTGTTCTCAATGATATGTTCTCTGATGGTCATGAGACGAAGGTTAAAGAGAATCCGCTGAATGAGAATTTTGCAAAGGCTGAGTTTCAGGCACTATGGAAGCAGATCAATCACAAATATGCTTATACCGTTGAGTTTGACAGCGATGAACTTATTCGTAAGTCGATTGCGCATATCAACGAAAAATTATTTGTTTCAGAACTTCAATATACAACAACGGTTGGCAGACAAAAGTCTCAAATGAATGAATATGAGATAAGCCGTGGAGATTCGTTTGTAAGGGAAAGCTCTGGTACTTATACATTAACTCACGCTCATACAAGCCAGATAAAATACGATTTAATTGGTAAAGTTGCTGAGGGAACTGTTCTGACCCGTAAAACAGCAGCGGCTATTTTGAAAGGCTTAAGACTGGATAAGCTTTATATGTTCAAAAACAATCCGGAAGAGTTTATCTCTAAGGTCATTAAACTGATTAAAGAACAAAAAGCAACTATGATTGTTGAACACATTTCCTACAATCAAATTGAAGGCGGCTATGATAGTGCTATCTTTACCGCAGAAAAGAGCGCACAGAGCTTTGATAAAGCCTTTCGTGCGAATAAAGCAATTCAGGATTATGTATTTACGGACGGTTCTGCTGAAATGAGCATTGAGCGCCGTTTTGTGGAAGACTTGGATGCAGCGCAGGAAGTCTGCGTATACGCAAAACTGCCGAAGGGATTCCATATTCCTACTCCTGTGGGGAATTACTCACCTGACTGGGCGATAGCTTTTTATGAAGGAACCGTAAAACATATTTTCTTTGTGGCAGAAACCAAGGGTACTATGGAGAGTCTGAACCTCAGACCGATTGAGCAGGCAAAGATTTCCTGCGCTAAGAAGCTGTTCAACGAAATGTCTACAAGTAATGTGAAATATCACGATGTGGACAGCTACCAGAATTTGTTGAATGTGATGAAGTTGTTGTGACTTATAAATGTCTTAGGGGTAGAGTTGCATTTATAAAAGTTTGATTTCAGCAACGAGTAACAAAAATTTCAGCTTCGTGTGTGACTTACTCTAGGAAATATTAGAACGGGAATTTATTGACTGCGATATATAATACAAAGAAAGGATTTCCCATATTATGGGCTTAATTGGAAGGAAGGTAAAACATTATAAATTTGGAGAAGGAGCCATTACGCAACAGGATACTTCCTATGTTACTGTTAAGTTTATGACGGAGGCTGCTCCTAAAAAATTTCAATATCCGCCCTGCTTCATATGTTGCGATTCTACCGAAAGAAAGTGTAGCAAAAATTATTGGTAGAAACACCAAAAGGCCCTGGAGGAGCTAACTCAGACCACCAGCCCCGCTGGTGGTCTGAACAAAGTGGCCGTGATTTGCTCATAATGTTAAAGGCATGTTCAATGTGAGTAAACTAGACAAGAAGAGAGATTGACATTGCTGAAAATTCTGAAATAATATTGAGTCCTAATTTTGAAATTTTGCTGTACAATTAATGTAGAATAGTATACATTTGGGGTCAGATATAATGCGGTTCAAAGTAATCCAGGGGAGTATCACGGTATAGGTGACAAAATTAAATTGCATCCTCCCCAAATTCCGCCCTAATCCGAGCACACAGCCGTTCCCACGCTGCCTGTCGCTCTTCCGGCGTTTCTTCCGGAAGTTCCGTATCAGGATATTTTTCATCCAATTCCTTTTCCAGTTTTTGACCGTAAACATCTGTCAAATCCGGATAGTCCCTGAGAAGCCGATAAAAAATTTTGTCGGCCGCAGATCCAAGCTCATTACAGCGTTCAAGAATGGATTCGAAAACCTCTTGGGTCATGGGTATTAGTCCATCGATGGCTGCAAGCTGTTCTTCGTTAAAAGCGAATGTTTCAAGCAAAAAACTTTTTACATTTTCTATTTGTTCTTTGGTAAGTTTCATACGACACCTTCCTTATCGTGCTGAGTGACAGTTACCCAGATACGGACGAAACTGTCCTGAAAGCACAAAATAAGGAGCAGCTCATCCGATTGGTTCATCAGAAACTACTCCTATTGGAAAGTGCGTATAATTTTCATCAATCTTTCACGTTCTTCCGGGCTTAACCCGTTCCACGTTTCAATGATTTCTTTTTGTTCGGCAGTCAGATCCGGAGGATTCTCATCTTTCGCAAAGAACTGTGCCAGCGATATGTTCAAGGCGGCGCATATCTTTTCGAGCGTCTGAATTGTCGGTACATTTTCTCTCTTAATGATTCGTGACAGGACAGTTTGCGTCACTCCTGTCATTTGTGAGAGGCGGTACTTGGTGATCTGCTGCTTATCGCACAGTTCTTTTACTCTCGGCCCAATAAAATCAGCTGCAGATACCTGAGTGATTTCCGGCATTGCTGGATTCTCAAGCTCAACTGACAAGTACAATCACCTTCCTTCTGCTTATACTGGTCTTATTTTACCTGTAAAGCAGAAGTTTTATTAGACTAATTAGAAGATATGCTTTAGTATCTAATTAGGTAGTATTGAGACGAAAGAAAAGGGGGTCATAGTAGATAGTTCCGATGCCCTTCTTCTAAATTCTACTATTATCCCCTATATATTTGCAACAGAATTCGACCGCAAAATTCGAGCTTTTTCGTAGATTTCATTTTGCCTCAATTTTGAGCGCCCTGGAAATCGATCCCTGCCTTTCTGGCCTGGGTCAGCTGATCTTTTCGGTCGATCTGATAAACCCGGTTCCCCCGTTTAAATTTGGCTCCGGTCTGCTTAAAATGAAAGCTGACGTTATATTCCACACACTGCATCATGGTGTTTAGAATCCAGGCATAATCGCAGATTCTGGCTTCTTCACCGGATTCTCCGCCACAGGTCACTTCCTCTATGCAATCGTGGTACTGTGCCAGATAGGGACGGATATTGATGGATCCCAGCATTGGCTCATGGATAATAGATTTGTGGCGGATAGGAAGCTCCAGAAATAACGGCAGCCGTTTGTCGGTCATACGCTGGTTCTCACAGGTGCAGCAGATATGTACGTTTTCATAGCCGTCGCCCCAGTCATCCGGCAGGCTGACAGAGAATCGCTCGGGACGTTTGGTTACAAAAAAGAAGTTCAGGTCATCCCTCTCTTTCATCATCGCCCAGGCCTTTTTTCGCCATTCGTCAGCTGCAGGGTGAAAAAAATCAGATGTAAAGCAGGTATATACATAATCGCCGTCCGGCTGGAGCTTATATTCTCCTTTTCGGTTCTTCTTTACGGGCAGATTGAAAGAGGCCGTTTTGGAAACGACAGAAGTATCCTTGCCAAACTCGGCATCCCGTCGGTACACATAGCAGTGGTAACAGCCTGGGCTGATCTTCGTGCAGCCATGCCAGGGATTCCATGTTGCCATACCAAAAGCCCCCTTTCAATCAAATGCCGGGACATCAGTCCGCTGTTCCAGATTTTTCAGGAAATCTCCGTTTGCCGTTATGGGAGACTCTACCTTGTAACCGCGCCGCTTCAGAATGCGGAATTTGAAATCCAGCAGTTCGGAAGGAACATATAAGGCTTTCGCTGCCTGAAAGAAAAACATATCGTCATTCAGCACCTCCAGTACAGCTTCATCCGGGAGAAGCAGTTCTGAGGCAAAGACGTTGGCTTCGTATTCCTTTTGGTCTGCCGTATCAAAGAGAATGACCTCATGGAAGGCCGCGCTGGAAGAACCGGAATGCAGGACGCAGTGTCCCAGCTCATGGGCCAGCACCACTTTCTGCAGGACGTCCGGCAGATCGCCGTTGATGGTAATGTGTTTTTTCCGCCTGTGAACCAGAAAAAAGCCCTTGCAGCAGCCCTCAAACAGCCCCATTGGTTCCCGTGATACAAGGATTTTCATCTGTTCAGCCAGCCTTTCCGGATCTGTCTCATCATATTTTTTCTTTAATCGCTTTGCAGCGTCTGAAATCTGTTCTATGGTCAATCGAAATCACATCCTCCCCATATACAAGCGCCTGTTGACAGGCATTTTGAACAGCTTGCTTGATAAGCTGTTCCAGTAACCGGATCACTGCCTGTCGGGAGCAGTCTTTTTCTTTCGTCCATAGGTCTCTTTGGCCGCCTCTTTACATTCGAGGTATGCCTTCATGACTGCCTGAAAGTAGGCGTCTTTTGCTTCTTCGCTGATGGTTCCTCCGGCAAAGAGCGCCTGATTTTCCCGGAGCATTTCTTCCAGATCAAGGGATTCGCGCCGTCCGCCCTTCTGCCGCATTTCCTCTACATAGTCCATGCGATCCATGCCGTAACTGGGATCTTCAATCTCGTCATTCTTCAGATACTCGGTGGAAACGCCGAGAGCCTTTGCCAGCTTGTACAGTTGTGCGGCCTGGGGGAAACGCTTGCCGCATTCATAGTAGGTGAGCGTGCGCACTCCGATCCCTGCTTTGTCTGCAAGCTCCTGCTGGCTGAGCCCCAGCTGTCCGCGGTGTTCCCTGACTTTTTCCGTAAAGGGTTTCATGCGATTGCCTCCATTCTGTAAAATATTGTGCGTATTCTTGCGGATTAGATATTGACAATCCGGCTGATTCTTGCTAGAATACGAATCAAATAAAACGTATGTTCTAGCAACTATATGCACATTATAGATGCTGAAAGCAGGGATGTCAAGTAATAATCGTGCTGAAAATTGCGGAATTATGCGGAAAGATACGAGAAAGAGGTGGAAGAATGGACAGAGTGATACTCCACTCAGATATGAATAACTGTTATGCCAGTATTGAACTTCTTCATCATCCGGAGCTGCGCGGCAGGCCCCTTGCTGTCGGGGGAGATCCGGAAGCCAGACACGGTATTGTACTTGCGAAGGATAAGCTGGCGAAAAAGGCAGGAGTAAAGACTGGCATGGCGCTCTGGCAGGCCAGGGAGGTCTGTCCGGAGATTCAGTTTGTTCCGCCGCATATGGATTTGTATCTGCGGTTTTCCCGGCTGGCACATGAAATTTACGGAGAATATACAGATAAGCAGGAGGCCTTTGGGGTGGACGAGAGCTGGCTGGATGTGACAGACAGCTGCTCCCTGAAGGGCGATGGTATGACGATTGCAGCGGAAATCAGCCGCCGGATTAAATTTGAGCTGGGAATTACCGTCAGTATCGGCGTTTCCTGGAACAAGATATTTGCCAAACTCGGTTCCGACTATAAGAAACCGGATGCCATTACCGAGATCAGCAAGCAAAACTACAGGCATATTGTCTGGCCTCTTCCGGCGGAAGATCTGCTTTTCGTTGGTCCGGCCACAAAGAGAAAGCTGCGCGATTATGGAATCCGCACCATCGGGCATCTGGCTGAGGCAGATCCGGGCATTCTGAGCCGCAGACTTGGAAAAATGGCTTATATACTTCATGCGTTTGCTAATGGCGAGGATCAGACTCCAGTCAGCAGGGAAAATACCTCCGCTCCCATTAAGAGCATTGGAAACAGTACCACCACACCCAGAGATCTGGTAAATGAATCGGATGTGGCGATTGTTGTATATCTCCTGGCAGAGAGTGTCGCGGCGCGGCTCCGTGATAATCATTTTAAAGGTGATGTGGTGGAAATCTCCGTCCGGGATAAAGATTTGTACAGCTTTACCCGCCAGCATAAGATTTCGATGCCAACCAATATCACCAGTGAGATTGCCGCTGTGGCCATGAAGCTGTTTCGGGAAAGCTATAAATGGGAGAAGCCGATCCGGAGCATGGGTGTCCGTGTGTCGGATCTGGTTCTGGAGGACTGTCCAATACAGCTTGACCTGTTCATCAGCCAGGAGCAGCGTGAGAAACAGCACAGGGTGGATGTGGCGGTGGATACGATCCGTAGAAGGTTTGGATTCTATGCGATTCAACGGGGACTGATGTACACAGACCGCAAATTAGCCGCGCTGAACGCAAAGGAGGACAATGTCGTTCATCCTCACGGCTATATGGAAAGAGGGAACAGAACCGGCGCATATGCCGGATAGCTGTACCGGAAAACGAGGTGTAAGCGATGGAGGAACAGAAAAGCTGCAAAGTATATGTAGATGTAGGGGTAGAGTTTACTGCAGAAGGAAAGATGCGCCCTTCCTGGATACGCTGGACGGATGGACATATATTTCAGATTGACCGGATAAAACAGATCTGCAGAGCGGCCAGCCGGAAGGCAGGCGGTGTGGGACTGCGGTATACGGTAATCATCAGCGGGCAGGAGTCTCAGCTGTATTATGAAGAAAACTATAAATGGTTTGTGGAAGCTAAACATCCGCAGTGAAGATGAATGAGATTATTTTCTAACGCTGTCTTGGGAGCAAAGGCAGCCGATACAGATAGAGAACCGGCAGCGCAGCTTCGCGCGACGGAACTTGCTGGTTACATACTGCGTGTCCCCCGATTTCCTTTCCCTTTATCGGGCCAGCACGCTTAGAAAGGATTTTATAAGATGAACGAATGATGAAGGGAGATTGAAAAATGAGCCGCAAAAATACACAGACATTAAACAGCATCCGGAGGCTGTGCCGGATGCAGGAGCTGGATGAAAAAACACTGTATGACCGTTCCAAACTGATTTTATCCGCATACCGGGATATCTGCTGGTCAACGGCGGGACGGGCTGACCAGGTACGGGAGGAACTGATTTGCTACTGCGGTTCCCAGCTGGATGACGCATTGATTTATCTGGAAACCTTTGCGCCGGATGAAGCCAGGGAACATTTTGAGGAACGGATAAAGACTCTGTTTGAGACACGTTGGATGATCGAACTCGTGGAAGATACTATGGTACGGGTCAGAGACTATCCCTGCAACGGGAATCTGTACTGCGAGATTCTTTCCAAATGCTATCTGACCTGCTTTAAATACAGGGAGCCGGAACTTTTGGAAATTCTCGATATGGAGCGCAGTACCTTTTACGACAAGAAAAAGGAAGCGGTGCTGGTATTCGGACTGTCTCTGTGGGGTGCGTCCATACCAAAGCTAAAAGGATTTCTTGGACATACAGATGAAGAAGCCGAGTATTGGGAAGACAGCTATGGATATGGCTGTATGGAAGAATCAGTCCGATGAAAACCCGACCTTTTCCCGACTAAATCCCGATGAAAGTCCGATGGAATCCCTACTGAAAGTCCGACTTTGGTTCTGCTATGATTGCTATGCTGGCAGAAGTACGGTATAGCAGTCAGGATAATTGAATAAATAAATTTCAGCCTTGTGCCTTTGATGGGGACAGGGCTTTTTTTATGCCGTCTGCCAGACATTCGGCACAGATGAGAGTCAGAGGTGAATAAGCCTCCGGCTCTTTTTCTGTGCCTGCAAAGGAGGGCTGGCAGGTGCAGGAACGGCGCTGGTATAACACAAGATACCCGTGATCTCCGGTTTTGAACCAACCATTCAGAACCACAGAAAGGAGATCGCGGATATGGCGAAAACAATTTATCTGGTGAAAAAGAACCCGGAAAGTAAAAAAGAAAACACAGAGTGGATGCAGATGAGCGGAGAAGAATTTTATCGGTTTACCCATTCGGAGGAAGGGAAAGGAAGATATTTCATTCATTTGACGGATGACGTTGGATATGAGGCAGATGAGATTTACATTGAGGCGGGATATGAAGAATATCAGGATTGGTATAAAGAGGCTCGCCGCCATCGGTATCTTTCCGACTGTGCAAAAGACACCATGATTATCTCATCAGACGTTCCGGTGAGCGGAGGAGAAGAACTGCTACTGATTGATACAATTCAGGATGAAAGTATTTCAATAGATGAAATGATAGAGAAAAAAGAGATGCTTAAAAAGTTACGTGAAGCACTGGCTTCATTGTCATCTGATGAAGTGGCAATTATTCAAACTTTGTATTTTTCAGGGTGTATCATAACCGAAGCGGAAGCTGGAAAACATCTTGGAATATCACAGCAGACTTTCCATTATCGGAAAAAGAAAATTTTTTCTAAATTAGCAAAATTTCTTTTTGTTAAATCTTAAAAAGTTGCCCAATAGGAGGGGTGAAGGGACAAACTTCACTTCTCCAGGCCCAGGGCCTGATGAACGTAGTTGTTCTTTCAATGCAGATTGAAAAGAAAATACGCATTCATCAGGTACAGTCCTGTGATGGGAAGCCACATCCAGTGGTACGCCATGATCCTGCAAAGGGGAGCGGTTAATGCCAGCTGGTAAGTGCCGGATAGCTTCCGGCATGGCGATGATTCACCACAGGGATAATGAGACTTCCGTCCAGCCACAGCCCCGCAGGAAGCGGGATCACGCAATGGGGACGGCCCGGCGAGAACCGCGGGGAGGTTAGATGCCTATGGAGCCGGAAGCATCCGGCCGCCTGGTGATTTCCCATGTATCGGGGTGCCGGGGACAAATAGATACAGACGCAAAAATATCTTTAAGATGCGGAGACTGGCTTTATGTCAGCCTCTGCTTTTACATACAGCGAAGGAGGATAAAGAATATGAGATACGAAGATTTGGTTTATCACAAAGGCGACATATACATTGCGGAGCTGGGCGAGAATTTCGGCCATGAACAGAGCGGAACGCGTCTGGTGATCATCATGCAGAATGATGTGGGAAACTACTTTTCTCCCACGGTGACGATTGTTCCATTGACCTCGAAGGACAAGAAGCCCGGTCAGCCTACCCATTATCGGCTGGATATGAAAAAGTATCCGTTTCTCACATCATCTTCCACGGCCCTCTGTGAATCGCCCAGAACACTGGATAAACGGCTGCTGAAGAAATACCTTGGAAGAATTGATAAAGCGGATCTGGCTAAGGTGGATGAAGCCCTGGCGGCGCATATCGGATACCGGATTCCGGAGGCTGTGGATGCACCCTGAGCCGCTGGCATATTTTCCGAAACTTAACAATAGTTATGAGATAAGAGAATGAAGGTGGTGTATGTGGTTGATAATGGAAGAAAGGGAAACGGCTGCTGTTCAGGCAGTGGACAAGGCTGAACTGACAGAACTGTCCTCTGTCAGAGTACTGACGGATAGCCAGAAACAGCCGGATCTGGAGGCTTTAAAGAGGCAGACAAAGAATCTGTACCGCTATCGTGTAGGAAATGTGGTTGTGGAATTCGATTACCTTCATAACGGCAGAACAGTCAACGACCTGTTTGCGCTGATGGTTCAGGCAGGAATGTGACATCCTTGAGTGAAAGCAGAATCCCCAATATACTGTAAGTGACCTGAAAACAGGCACCAGCGGCGGCTGCCTGCCCGCAGCTGCCGCCCACAGTATTTCCCTGATAATTTGAGAAAGGAGCAGATGTTATATGTTACAGAAACGGCTGGAACGATACGACACGGCTCTTTACCTGAGATTATCGAAGGAAGACGGAGATGTGGCGTCAGGTTCCAAAAATGAAAGCAACAGTATTGCAAATCAGAAAAGCCTGATTATGGATTATTTGCAGTCCAGACCGGAATTCCGGGTGGTATCCATTCGCGAAGACGATGGTTTCTCGGGTACGGATTTCAATCGCCCGGCATTTCAGGCCATGATGGAGGACGTAAAGAAGGGAGTGATTAACTGCATTATCGTAAAGGATCTGTCCAGGTTTGGCAGGAATTACATTGAGGTAGGACGCTATCTGGAGAAGCTGTTTCCCATGCTGGGGATTCGTTTTATTGCTGTAAATGATAATTATGACAGTTTGGAGGCGGACACGGCACATGATATTGTCGTCCCCTTTAAGAACCTGATCAATGATTCCTACTGCCGGGATTTATCCGTAAAGATCAGAAGCCACCTGGCCATCAAAAGGAAGAAGGGCGAATTTATCGGGGCGTTCGCCTGCTACGGCTATCTGAAGGACGAGAATAACCGGAATCAGTTGGTGGTCGATACATACGCAGGACAAGTTGTACAGGACATCTTTCGTATGAAAATCAATGGCATGAGCCAGTACCGGATTGCGGATGCGCTGAATGAGCAGGGTATTCTGTCACCAATGGAGTACAAAAAATATTTGGGAAGTCATTTTGAATCTTCCTTCAAGGTGAATCCCAAGGCTGTCTGGACGGCAAAGGCGGTAACCAGAATCCTGACCAATGAGGTTTACACCGGAGTGCTGGTGCAGGGAAAACAGACGACGCCGAACCACAAGGTTAAGGTACGCCAGGAGGTGGATGAGGCTGACTGGATTCGGGTTGAGAACGCCCATGAAAGCCTGATTGACCGCGTTCTGTTCGATATCGTCCAGAACCTGATGGGCCGCGATACCCGTACTTCTCCTAATGAAACACAGGTGTTTCCCCTTTCCGGCCTTGTCTACTGCGGAGACTGTGGCCATCCCATGGTTCGTAAGATCAGCCGTTATACCAAAAAGAAGAAAGCGGATGACGCGCAGACTTATGGATATTTTCTTTGTTCTGAGAAGTGCGGGAAAGGCGGATGCAGCTGGCACAGAATCGGCGAGGACGACCTCATGGAAGCGGTTCTCGGAGCGGTGAACCTGCATATTCAGAAGGTACTGGATGTGCAGGAAGCGCTGAAGCAGATTGAAAAGGCTCCGTCACGGCAGCTGATGATACAGAAATATCTGGAGCGGCTGTCCAGGAAGGAAGAGGAACGCAAAAAGGCCGAACGGCTGAAAATCGGGATTTATGAAGACTTAAAAGACGACCTTCTGGATAAGGAAGAATACCAGAAACTGAAAGCGGAGTTTGACAGCCGGATCGCTGAGGCAGAGGCCGCAGTGAAAGAACTTACCCGGCAGATTTCGGAACTGGAAGAAAGCCACAGCGCAAGTGCTCCATGGATGAATTACTTTCAGCAGTTTGGACGCCTGGAACAGCTGACACGCTGGGCGGCAGCCATCGTTATCAATAAGATTCTGGTTTACGAAGATAACCGGATTAAAATCATATTCAATTTCGAGGCGGATCTGAATCGGATTCAGGAGATACTGTCCGCAACGGAGGAACATAAGAAGGAGGCAGTCTGATGGCGCGAAAGAAAAGGCTTGATGTCAATGAGGTACTGGATCGGGAACGAGCTAAAATTGAATTTCAGGAAGAACAAAACATTTATCACACGGCGGGATATATCCGGCTTTCCATAGAGGACAGCGGGAAAACCGACGGTTACAGTCTGGAAAATCAGGAAAGGCTGGTGCGGGACTATATCGCGGATCAGCAGGATATGCGGCTGTATCGGCTGTATATTGATAACGGCGCGACAGGAACTGTGTTTGAACGTCCGGCATTTGATGAAATGATGCAGGATATGAAGGATGGGAAAATCAACTGCATCGTGGTCAAGGATCTCTCACGCCTTGGCAGAAATTATCTGGAAGCCGGGAACTATCTGGAACAGATTTTCCCGTTTTTCCGGGTACGATTTATCTCCATCACAGACGGCTATGACAGCAATTCCCCAGATGTGACGGATGAATCGCTGATTATCCCACTGAAAAATATTATCAATGAAGGATATGCGAAGGACATTTCACAGAAAATCACTACTTCCTTTGAGGCTCGGAAAAAGCAGGGACAGTTTATGGGAAAATATCCGGTGTATGGATACCTGAAGGACCCGGAAAACAAGAATCATCTGATTGTCAATCCGGAAACCTGCGGGATAGTGAAACGGATTTTTCAGATGCGGGATTCCGGAATGGCTCTGGGAGCGATTGCCAGCCAGCTGAATGAGGAGGACATCCCCTCTCCCGCCCGCTACCTCTGGATAAAAGGTCTTTCAAAAGAAGAAAGACACAAGGATTCCTATTGGGACAGAATCAATGTGAAACGGCTGCTGACAAACAAAATGTATCTGGGAATGCTGGTCTATGGAAAAGAAAGGACATCCTTTGCCAGAGGAATCAAGCGGCAGCGTGTTCCAGAATCGGAATGGAAATACGTTCCCAATGCCCATGAGGCGATTATTGATCAGGAATTATTTGATTCTGTTCAGAGAAAGCTGGAAGGCGCGAAACAGGATTTTTTCAAAATGACGGGAATCAATGAGGATTATCAGCCGGAAAATCTCTTCCGTGGCCGGATTCACTGTTCTGACTGCGGCAGAGCCATGAAGATGACAAAATTTGTGACAACCAGGAAGGACGGGAGCATTGACCGTTACGCATTATATGAATGCTGCCGGAGAAAGCAGTTGTACGATCTTTCCTGCCCTCAGAGGAGTATTCGCAAAGCTGCAGTTGATAAAACGGTGGAGGAAGCCATTCGCTTCCACATTCGTACTTTTCTCGACACAGAGCAAGTAATCGCCAAACTGAACCGCTCCCTAAAAGGCAGGGCCGTTGCCTCTGATATACAGAACCGTATTCGGGAAAAACAGCGCCGTATATCCAAAATTGAACGGCTCAGCACCGGGATTTATGAAGACTATCGGGAAGGAATTTTAAATGAAGAGGAATATCTGGCGCTTCGCAAACAATACGGAGAAGAAAAAGAAGATCTGCTGAAAGAAGTGGATGCGCTTCTACTGGCGGAGACAGAGCATGAAGCAGATTATCACAGTACCGGATCTCTGGCGGATATCGTCAGAAAATATGCGGAGTTTCAGGAATTAAACCGTGAGATTGTGGAAGCCTTTATTGCCGATATCCAGGTACATACTGACTCTCATCTGGCTATTACCTTCGCCTTTGAGGATGAGTTTCAGCGGCTGATCGATATGGCAGAACAACGCAGGAGGGAGACAGTATGAGACAAAAGACACTGGCGCTCTATATCCGGCTTTCAAAAGAAGACGATGATGTGGGAATTTCCTCTGATAAAGAGGAAAGTAACAGTATTACCAACCAGAGGATGCTTCTGTATGATTATCTGAAATCACATCCGGAATTTCAGGATTACCGGATTATAGAAAAATGCGACGATGGCTACAGCGGAAAAAAGTTTGACCGCCCTCAGTTCGTCGAGCTGATGGAGCTGGTCAGGCACCGGGAAGTGGATTGCATTATTGTAAAGGATTTTTCCAGATTCGGCAGAGACTATATTGAAATCGGAGATTATCTAGAACAGCTCTTCCCCTTCCTGGGAGTACGATTCATCGCGGTAAACGACAGGTATGACAGTCAGGAAGGCGGGAAACAGACCGCAGGACTGGAAGTGGCGTTCAAAAACTTTATCTATGACTTTTATAGCCGGGATACTTCCAAAAAGATACGGAATGTCCGAAACAAGATGGCAAAGGCGGGCCAATTCGCCAGTGCAAACGCGCCCTATGGCTACTTGAAATCAGCGGTGGATAAGCATAAGCTGGTGATTGATGAGGAAGCGGCTACCGTGGTCCGGGAGATTTTTCGGCTGCGGCTCTCCGGCCTTTCCGGGAACAAAATTGCTGCTATCTTGAATGAAATGGAAATCCCCTCTCCTGCTCAATATGCGCTGAATCATAAACGTGGAATGGACTGGCGGCGGGTGAATCGGAAAACCGCATGGGACCCGGCAAAAGTGCTTGCGATTTTAAGGGACGAGCGGTATGCTGGAAATATGATATCCCTTCGCAGAACGCTGAATGGCATTTACGGAGCAGATACTCCGGTGGAAAAGGAAGAATGGGTTAGAGTTGAGAATACCCATGAAGCCATAGTCTCTTATGAAGACTTCGCAAAGGCTCAGACCACCTTCCTAACCTATCAGAAAAGCCAGCCAAAGGCCATACAGAAGTACAATGCCTTTACCTGCGCTCACTGCGGGAGGAAGCTGTCCTTCAGCAAGGATCGAAAAAAGCTGCTCTGCCGGTATGGAGAGGTAAATCCTTCAGAACCTTGCTACAAGGCCGCTTATCCTGCAGAGCAGTTGAGAGGCGCAGTGCTGGATAGCCTGAAATGGCATTTTGAACAGTTTGTCCGGTGGGAACAGATGAATGCTCAGGCAGATCAGCAGGAGCAGATCCGGCTGGACACATCGGGCTTAAAAAAACGGATTGATACACAGGAAAAAGCAAAGACCATTCTTTATGAGAAGTACCGGGACGGCAGGTTAAGCCGCGAGGAATACATCTCGGAAAGAAATCGTGTGAATCTTCAGCTGGAAGAAGCCCGGAAGCAGCTGGAACAGATCCGTATGGAGCGGGAGGCCAGAGAAAGCGGGGAGACAAAGCTCGGTGAGTTTTCCAGGCTGGTTCAGAAGTACCGTTATGCGGAGACACTGACTAAAGAGTTGGAACAGACCTTTGTAGAGAAGGTTCTGATATTTGATGCGGAGCACATCCGGATAACCTGGAAGTTTGAGGATGTGTTTGCGGCAGTCGAGGCGATGGAGTAGCAGCCCATAGGGCCAATACTCCAAAACCTCAAATTTTTTTATTCCTAATGGGACACCAGCAGATGTCACCGAACGGCTCCTCCAGATCAACCCCTCTCTTGCGGCCAGGGCCAGAGTGGTGCTGGACGTAAACAAATCAGAACGGCATATCCGGGGCGGACTGGCTACCAGGGAGAAATATCTTCATCAACATGAGTAAAACGGGAAAATGTAAAACGGAGGTAGATTGTGCAGAGACTGTGCAGCTGCTTCCGTTTTTTGTGAGAAATCTGAAATGACCTGGCATCATGACATTATGGTATGTGCAAAAATTGTACAGTAAGCGCTAAATAATTGACCGGATAGCAATGAATCGGATTTTATGAGATACTTCAGATACTTGGAGTAATTCACTTCATATCCGGATCTTGGATTTACAAAAGTTGCGATTTCACTTCATATCTACCGTTGCTTTTGTTGTACCTGATTACTCCAAAGTCTAACTTCTTAACTTTACAGGAGATGAATCAAATGAGTACAGCTTCAATCTCGCAGGATCACTGGTTAGAACTGATCAGCCAGTGCAGATCCAGCGGACTTACGGATCGTCAGTGGTGTATTCAGAACGGAATCCCTACCAGCACGTTTTATTACCACATAAAGGCTTTGCGAAAGAAAGCCTGTGAGATTCCGGAAACTTCTGTTGCTGCCACACAGAAACAGGAGGTGGTCCAGATTCCGCTTTGGGAAACAGAATCACATCCGGATACCGTTCCGGTTTCTTCACCATCGGTCTGCCTCGAAATGCAGGGGATCCGTATCGAAATCCATGAACAGGCCGGGGCAGATGTGATCCGTAATACACTGCTTGCCCTGCGGCAACTTTGTTAGGCGAGCTGTCCGGTGTGGCAAAATTTTTCCTGGTGACAGGCTACACCGACATGCGCAAGAGCATCGACGGGTTAATGGCAATCGTCCGGGACACCTATGAATTGGATCCATACAGTAACTCCCTGTTCCTTTTCTGTGGGAGACGCTGTGACCGGATCAAGGCGCTTCATTAATTCCGACATCGGAATTAATGAAGTTATTCCGATTTTTCAATTATTCCGACAGAATCGCATGATGATATATTTTTGTTAAAAACAGTTGAAAAATATCGGAATAAGTATTCTCCTATTCTATATCAAATATAGGGAGGAAAATACTATGCAAGAGCCTGTCATTAAAGGCAAAGGGATTGCTGTCTCTGATGCTGAGTCTGCCGGATGACTGGAATTATAATATGCAAGGACTTGCATCCTTGAGCAGGGATGGAATTGATTCTGTCCGGTCTGCAATCAAAGAACTGGAACACCATGGATATGTGCAGCGAAATATTGTTAGAAACGAGTATGGCTGCGAAATAATCCTGACTTCATTGCAGAATTGGATTATGTGATGGAGCTTAATGGAAAGCTGATTGGACAGAACATTTTCATGAAAGCGGTGATCAAGGCTGATGACGGGAGCAATATTCCAATATCTTTATGTCCCAGATCAATTAAACGCTGAGTGGATTCAATTGATGAAATCATAGAAGTACAAAATGTGGAATCAAGCATAGGTAACAGGATGGCAACGGAGAATGATTTGGCATTACACAGTCCTTTGGCTATATTATTAGGATGAAAGTCAAGTTCTTTGATTGCTTCTTCTATTGCCAGGCGTGTGCTTTCTTTTACTGTTTTGCCATTAATGTATTTGGAAACAGTAGCTACAGAAAGACCGGCACGAGCTGCAACATCGCGTATTGTTGAGGCCATAATAACGCCTCCCTTCTTAATGTGATTGGCTTATAAAAATATTAGCATAATTGCAGAAATTATTTAACGCTGTTAAAGATGCATATATTCCTTAATGAATCCTGTGATTGCTGTTCGCTCCGTTCACAGCAACTTGGTCAAAATCCATTCCACTTGCTGTAAACTGTCAGGAATGCTATATTATAAGAAATATCTGTCGTACTGTACAGTTGTACCAAAAATAAAATGTATGGGAAAGACGGTGAAAAAATGATACCGCCTGTAAGAATACACGGACGGAAATGGGATGTGGAGGAATGGAGCATGTTTAAAGAAATTAGAGATGAACGGGCTTTCAACGGGATTTTAAATCAGATTATAGAGAACATTCAGAATGGCAGTCTCAAAGCGGGCGATGCCCTTCCGGCGGAGCGGACAATGGCGGAGATAATGGGAGTATCCAGACCGGCAGTCAGAGAAGCTTTGAGAGCACTGGAACTGCTGGGAATAGTCAAGCCGGTGCCGGGAGGCGGAAATTATATTACGGAGGACCTGGATACCTGGCTGATCGAACCTTTATCCATACTTTTTAAATTAAATAATGGATATCTGCGCCAGAATCAGCAGTTCCGTGCGGCACTGGAGCGAGAAGCGGCAATTCTTGCGGCACGAAAGTGCACACCGCTGGATGCAGCAGAATTATGGGTGATTCTTGCACGGCTGGACGCCGCAGAAGATGAAAAGATACGGGGTGAACTGGATCGCGAACTTCACAAGAAGATTGCAAAGATCGCAGATAACCCGATGGTTTACAGTGTCCTTGCGGCAGCAGATCAGCTTACTGAGAATATTGTTTCCGGGACGAGAGACTACATTATGAAAAAGAATAATTCTGTCAGAGAGGTTGATGACCAGCATCATCGGCTTGTTAAGGCAATCATCAACGGAGATGTAGAACAGGCGGAACGATGTATGTCCGAACATATGGATACGATTGAACGTTATATGGAAGAAATGCAAAAAAAATCCTGAGAAATTTTGGGCATTTTTACAGGGTAAATTGATATGACCTCTATTGCGTTTTGGTAATACCGGCGGTATAATTAAAATGTAAATTGGTAATGCCGATAAATAAAACTGGCAACACCAGAAGGAGGGACGAAACAATGGGATATGTGAAATGGTCACATGAGACACTGAATCATTTTTGCGGAGACGTATTCAAGGCGTTTGGTTTTACAGAGGAAGAAAGCAATCAGATCAAGGATGTGCTTCTTACGGCTGACCTTTATGGAATAGAAAGTCATGGCATGCAGAGAATGGTGCGTTATCATAAGGGAATCGAAAAGGGAACGATCCATCCGCAGGCAAAGCCTGAAATTGTATTTGAAACACCGATATCTGCAGTGATTGATGGTCATAATGGAATGGGACAGCTTATTTCCGTTTATGCAATGAAAAAAGCAATCGAAAAAGCCAAAAAGACCGGAGTTGGAATTGTAACTGTCCGTGAGTCTAATCATTTCGGTATCGCTGGATATTATGCAAAGATGGCATGCGATGAGGGACTTCTGGGAATGGCCTGTACAAATTCAGAGGCTATTATGGTTCCTACGTTTGGCAAAAAAGCCATGCTTGGATCAAACCCAATCGCAGTAGCTATGCCGGCAGACCCGTATCCGTTTTTCTTTGACTGTTCTACCACGGTAGTTACAAGAGGAAAACTCGAAATGTACAATAAAATGGAGAAACCACTTCCGGATGGATGGGCCCTGGACAAAGATGGTCATGCAAGTACAGATGCACCGGATGTCCTTTCCAATATTGTTGCAAAGAAGGGCGGTGGAATCATGCCCCTTGGTGGAAATGAAGAGGTTACAGGAAGCCACAAGGGATATGGATATGGTATGCTGTGTGAACTATTCAGTTCCATTCTTTCTATGGGGGTTACTTCGGATCATTGCTGCACATTCCCGGATAAAACAGGAATCTGTCATGGATTTATGGCAATCGATCCGGCTGCATTTGGTGATCCTCAAGCAATCCGCAGACACTTTTCAGAATACCTGGAAGCTTTGAGAGAAAGTCCGAAGGCAGAAGGCAAAGATCGTATTTATACACATGGTGAAAAAGAAGTTTTGGCAGAAAAAGATAGAAGAGAGCATGGATTACCTGTAAACGATAATACGATGGTCGAACTTGCTAATCTGTGTGGATATCTCGGACTTGACTTTAATAAATATTTTGATGGATATGAGCTTCCAAAAGAAAGCAAATTCTTTACCGGTAATTATTAATAGATTAGAAGATTGCTGTGAACGGAGTGAACAGCAACAATAGAAGAGTCGAATGATACGGTTTCGCAAAATTTAAGATACCAGGGAGGACAATAGAAATGGATTATGCAAAAGAATCTTTAAGACTGCATGGAGAATGGAAAGGTAAGATTGAAGTTGTAACAAGAGTACCTGTAGAAAATAAGGATGATCTGTCACTTGCCTATACACCAGGTGTTGCACAGCCTTGTCTCGAAATCCAGAAGGATGTGGATAAATCTTATGATCTTACCAGAAGATGGAACATGTGTCTGGTAGTAACTGACGGTTCAGCTGTTCTTGGACTTGGAAATATCGGACCAGAGGCCGGAATGCCGGTAATGGAAGGAAAATGTGTACTTTTCAAGGCATTTGGCGATGTAGATGCATTCCCTCTTTGTATCAAGAGCAATGATGTAGATGAGATCGTTAATACAATTTATCTGATCTCCGGTTCTTTTGGCGGAGTAAATCTGGAGGATATTTCAGCACCGAGATGTTTTGAAATTGAGAAGAAATTAAAAGAAAAATGTGATATCCCGATTTTCCACGACGATCAGCATGGTACAGCGATTATCACTCTTGCCGGTCTGACCAACGCACTGAAGGTTGTAGGAAAGAAAAAAGAAGATGTTCGTATCGTTATGAACGGAGCAGGAGCTGCTGCAATTTCTATTGCACGTCTCCTTCTGACAGCAGGATTCAAAGATATCACTCTCTGCGACAGAAAGGGTGCAATCTACGAGGGACGCCCGGAAGGCATGAATCCGATCAAAGAAGAAATGGCTAAAGTTACTAACCTGGCTAAAAAATCCGGTTCTCTTGCAGAGATGCTGGTTGGCGCTGATGTATTTATCGGTGTTTCAGCACCGGGTGCTGTTACAACAGAGATGGTTAAGACCATGAACAAAGATGCAGTTGTTTTTGCATGTGCGAACCCGACTCCGGAGATTTTCCCGGATGATGCAAAGGCAGGCGGAGCAAAAGTTGTTTCCACAGGAAGAAGTGATTTCCCGAACCAGATCAACAACGTACTTGCTTTCCCGGGAATCTTCCGTGGTGCATTTGATGTGAGAGCAAAAGAAATCAATGACGAAATGAAATTGGCAGCGTCTGAAGCACTTGCAAATCTGATCACAGATGAGGAACTTTCTCCGGAGTATATTATTCCGAAGGCATTTGATAAGCGAGTAGGACCAGCGGTAGCCAAAGCGGTTGCTGAGGCAGCAAAGAGAACCGGTGTAGCTCGTATTTAAACGAGATACGCAGGGGTAACACCGGAAAGTCATGAGACTGCACTGAAGGTCATGAAAGCGTGCCAGATAGAGGTTGTCGAATGAACGGATTACAAAAAGATATAGAATAAAGTAAAGCAGAAGGGGCTGTCGGTTAATATCACATTTCGGCATCCTCAGTAGCAATTGAAAGGATCCCTGCAAGGACAAGGCTTGTTAGCCTTCCACCTTGCGTAGGATCCTTTTTTCTATGAAAGATGAAATTTATTTTTGGCCGCAAAAATCCCTTGTCTGGATTTTTACAGCCACACTTTTGATCAAGCTGTTTTTTTCGGTGTTTTTCCCTCAAACTTCTTTAATTTTTCATTGAGAAAACGGCAGTATTTATTTATATTCCTTCCGATTGCGGTCCGCTCAAGAGATTAAAAGATAAATAAAAGTAGAGTAGTTTGAGATGGGATTAATTTCAATAATTTTCTCTTTTTCTGTTTACGAATCTTTATTTTGATATATAATATAGATGTAACAGAAAATAAATTTGATACAGAGAGGTAACACTATGAAGATAGCAGCCTATTGCCGTGTTTCCACAGATAAAGCCGACCAGCTTAACAGTTTAGAAGCTCAAAAGGAATTTTTCTCCGAATATACGCAGCGTACCGGGGATGTTTTAGTGAAATTATATGCAGATGAAGGTATTTCGGGAACTAAAATAAAAAATCGAAAAGAATTTCTTCGTATGATGGCAGATGCAGAAAAGGGAATGTTTGACATGGTTGTTGTAAAGGATATTTCTCGCTTTGCCAGAAATACCGTAGATCTTTTACAGAATGTTCGCAAGTTGAAAGCGTTAGGTATTGAAACACAGTTCCTTACAGCGAATATGACAAGTATGGGAAATAGTGAGTTTGTTCTCACCATCTTTGGAGCATTGGCTCAGGAAGAAAGTGCCAATACATCTAAGCGAGTGAAATTTGGAAAGAAACTAAATGCAGAAAAAGGACGAGTTCCCAACATTGTGTACGGATACGATAAAACAATCGGAGATTATTTCAATCTTGAGATCAACAAAGAAGAATCGAAGGTTGTAAAGCAAATTTATAAGTGGTACACAGAGGAGGGTTACGGTGCTGCCAAAATTTCCAATATGCTGAACGAAAAGGGATATCGAACAAAGAGAAACTGCAAATGGAGCCAGAATGCCATCTGTCGGATTTTGACCAATGAGATTTATACGGGAAAGATTATCAATGGAAAGCAGGAAATCAGTGATTTTCTGACTGGTCAGAGAAGAGAGAAGGATGAAACGGAATGGCTTGTTGTGGAACGTCCAGAACTTCGTATTATTGAAGATGAGGTGTTTGAAAAAGCACAGGAAATTCTTCGTGGAAGGAACGATGCGTTCAATCTGAATCATGAGCGACAAAGCAACAAATATTTGTTTTCTACATTGATTAAATGTAAAGAATGTGGCTGGTCTTTCCGAAGAACAGTTCGTACTTACAAAAATACGTATGTGCGTTGGGTTTGCTCTGGAAGAAATGGGAAAGGAGCAGATAGCTGTCCAAATAAAACGGTTGTAGATGAAGAAGAATTGATTCAGATTTTACAGGAATATTTTAATCGGGTTCTTCAGCAAAAAAATAAAGTAATTGACTATGTTGTGAAAGAATTCCAAAGAGTGTACAAAGCAAAAGATGAAAATGCAGAGTACGAGAAGGAATTGAATTTGCAGATTGCCAGATTACAGAGAATGCGACAGAAATATATGGACATGTATACTGATGATTTGATTTCAAGAGAAGAATTGAATGATAAGTTGGGTGGTACTCGTCAAGAACTGGCTCGTCTGGAAAATGAATTGAAAATGGTATCCAGTAATTTGACAAAAGGAGATCAGATGGAAAAAATCTTAAATGATACCTTTAAGCAGATTGAGGATATTACAGATGTTCATGAGATGACCAATGTACAGTTAAAGAGACTGATTAAGAAAATAGAAGTAGACAAAGATGGAAATGTGGATATTTACCTTCGATTATTGGGAGATTTGGGATTAAATGAAAGCATTTTAGTGGAAGACGAATGTGAAAATAAAACAGTTCTAAATAGTAATGACCAAACATAAAGATGTCACCGAACGGCTCCTCCAGATCAACCCCTCTCTTGCGGCCAGGGCCAGAGTGGTGCTGGACGTAAACAAATCAGAACGGCATATCCGGGGCGGACTGGCTACCAGGGAGAAATACCTGCATCAGCATGCATAGCCGGTCATTTTTCAAGAAATATTGAGAAAAGTCTGTGAAAGGGCCCAAGCCCGGAACACAGACTTTTTTCTATGCCTGGATTTATAAATGAAGATCGCTTATATAATTCAAAACGACAAAACACATAGAGGATAGCTTTTTTATATTTGGTAAAAATAGATAAAAAATAAAAAAGAAAATTGTGAAAAGTCACGTAAATATATAAAAAGGGACTCGAGTCCTTTTTCAGATGTTAAATTAAAGGTAAGATGCAGGTAGAACAAAGAACGAAAACAAAAAAGAAAGAAGGTATGATTATGAATTACTCAGAAGATGCTAATAAACAATATCACATTCAGGTAGGAAAAGGAGATGTGGGACGTTATGTGATCCTTCCGGGGGACCCCAAACGCTGTGCTAAGATTGCCAAGTATTTTGACAACCCGGTGCTGGTGGCAGACAGCAGGGAGTATGTTACCTACACCGGATATCTGGACGGTGTGAAGGTAAGCGTTACTTCCACAGGAATCGGCGGACCGTCTGCTTCCATCGCCATGGAAGAGCTGACCATGTCAGGAGCAGATACTTTTATCCGGATCGGAACCTGCGGAGGCATGCAGCTGGATGTGAAGAGCGGAGACGTTGTCATCGCAAACGGCGCTATCCGCATGGAAGGTACCAGTAAAGAATATGCGCCTATTGAGTTTCCGGCGGTGGCAGATATCCGGGTGACAAATGCTTTGATCCAGGCAGCAGAGGAGCTGGAAAGCCCTTATCATGTGGGTGTGGTACAGTGTAAGGACTCTTTCTATGGACAGCATTCTCCGGAAAGAATGCCGGTGAGTTATGAACTTCTCAATAAATGGGAGGCCTGGAAACGGCTGGGCTGCCTTGCTTCGGAGATGGAATCAGCGGCTCTTTTTGTTGTGGCAAGCCATCTGAGAGTTCGGGCAGGTTCCTGTTTCCTGGTTATGGCAAATCAGGAGAGAGAAAAAGAAGGCATGGAGAACCCTGTAGTCCATGATACAGATATGGCTATACGGGTGGCGGTACAGGCAATCCGAAATCTGATCAAGGCAGACCAAAAGGCAGAGAAATAAGGGAGGAAATTATGGAAAAAGCAAAGATACAGGAGCTGATCGATACAGCAGTTGCTCAGCTTTCCTACTCTTATACACCATATTCCCACTTTAAAGTTGGAGCGGCCCTCCTTGGGAAAAATGGACAGATTTACACGGGATGCAACATTGAAAATGCAGCCTATACTCCTACAAACTGTGCAGAGAGAACGGCTTTTTTCAAAGCAGTCAGTGAAGGAGTCAGAGATTTTGAGGCCATCTGTATCGTGGGAGGCCCGGAGGGACAGCTTAATGATTATACCCCTCCCTGCGGAGTCTGCAGGCAGGTTATGATGGAATTCTGCAGTCCAAAGGAATTCCAGATCATACTGGCAAAAGGGAAAGAAGATTATAAAATATACAGGCTGGAAGAGCTGATGCCCCAGGGATTCGGCCCTGGTAATCTGGAAGACTGAGAGGCAAGGAGGACAGAAATGAAAGAATATAAACGTGTATTTGTCATCGTAATAGATTCTCTGGGAATCGGGGCTATGCCTGATGGAGAAAAGTTTGGAGATGTTGGAGTGAATACCCTGGGACATATATCGGAATCCGTAGAAAACTTCCGGATTCCCACCCTTCAGAAGCTGGGAATGGCCAACCTGACGCCCCTTCGTCAGGTGCCTGCTGTGGATGAACCTCTTGGATATCAGGCTGCTCTGAGAGAGCGGAGCAACGGGAAAGATACCATGACCGGCCATTGGGAGATCATGGGAATTGAGACTAAGAAGCCATTTAAAACATTTACAGAGCATGGCTTTCCTAAGGAACTGATCGAGGAGCTGGAAAAGAGAACCGGCCATAAAGTAATCGGAAATAAAAGCGCCAGCGGAACGGAAATCATTGATGAGCTGGGAGAAGAAGAGATTGCCACCGGACATATGATCGTCTATACTTCTGCGGATTCTGTGCTCCAGATCTGCGGGAATGAAGAGACCTTTGGCCTGGAAGAATTATACCGGTGCTGCGAGATTGCAAGAGAGCTGACCATGAAAGAAGAGTGGAGAGTGGGAAGAGTCATTGCAAGACCCTATGTGGGCAGGAAAAAAGGAGAGTTTGAGCGGACCAGCAACCGACATGACTATGCCCTGAAACCACCGATGAAAACCGCTCTGGACGTGCTGAAAGATCATGGACTGGATGTGATTTCTGTAGGAAAGATCAAAGATATTTTTGATGGAGAAGGGATTACAGAAGCCTATAAATCCAAATCTTCTGTTCACGGTATGGAACAGACCATAGACATTGCCAAGAAGGATTTTCATGGACTTTGTTTTGTAAATCTGGTGGATTTTGATGCAAAATGGGGACATAGAAGAAACCCGGAAGGCTATGCAAAAGAGCTGGAAATGTTTGATGAAAAACTGGAGATTTTACTGGAAAATCTGAAAGACGATGACCTCTTGATCATTACGGCAGATCATGGAAATGATCCTACCTATACAGGAACAGACCATACGAGAGAAAAAGTGCCCTTCCTGGCATACTCCAAATCCATGGAAGGCAACGGAAGGCTGCCGGAACAGGATACTTTTGCGGTGATCGGAGCTACTATTGTTGAGAACTTCGGACTGGATATGCCGGAACAGACCATCGGAACCTCATTGCTTTCATATATAAAATAAAACTTTGACAAAGGAGGAATGAAGAGATGAAAAAACTGAAAAGGCTTGCCGCATTGCTTCTGGCAGTATGCACAGCGGTTACTGCCCTGGGATGCGGACCTTCGGGAACACAGGAAAGTACCAGCGACTCAGAATATCGTGTGGCCATGATCACAGACAGCGGGGATATCACGGACCAGTCTTTTAACCAGACGACCTATGAAGCCTGTCTGGAGTATTGTACAGAAAACAACATTGATTTTACCTATAAAAAACCAGATGGAGATACAGACTATGCCAGGATTGCCATGATCGATGTGGCCGTGGCAGAAGGATATAACATCATTGTTATGCCGGGATATATCTTTGCACCGGCACTGGTAGAAGTGACTTATAAATACCCGGATGTGAAATTTATCGCCCTGGATATGACGGCGGGAGATATCATTGCGGCAGCTGTAGGAAGCAAATATTATGATGATCCGGATTCCTATGAGGCTTCCGATTATTATAATACGGAAAACACATACTGTGCAGTCTACCAGGAGGAAATACCGGGATATATGGCAGGATATGCAGCGGTAAAACTGGGATACCGGAACCTGGGATTCCTGGGCGGACAGGCAGTGCCGGCGGTTATGAGGTTTGGATTCGGTTATGTACAGGGAATTAATGACGCGGCCAAAGAACTGGGAATTGTAGATGAGATTCAAGTGGAATATGCCTATGGAGGACAATTCTATGGTTCTACAGAGATTACGGCAGCTATGGATACCTGGTTCAGCCAGGGCACAGAGATCGTATTTGCCTGCGGCGGCGGAATCTTTACTTCAGCAGCAGAGGCTGCGGCGAAAGTAGGGGGCAAAATGATCGGCGTAGACAGTGACCAGTCTCCTATTATTGACGCATATGGAGAAGGAATGACTGTGACTTCAGCTATGAAAGGCCTGGGAGCTACTGTAAAAGCTATGCTGAATTCGATTATTGTAGACGGTACCTGGGAAGAACATGTAGGAAAAATTGAGAACCTGGGTCTGGTATCAGGAACAGATACATCTGTAAATTATGTGGGACTTCCGGAGGATACAACTCAGTGGAATGAAAACTTTACTGTAGAAGATTATCACCAGCTGGTACAGAAGATTTATGACGGAGAGATCCAGATTGACAACTCTATTGACAAGATGCCGGAGGTATCTGTCAAGGTAAACGAAAGACAAGGATCGATCATGTAGGAAAATACAGAAAGGAGGAAACAAAAATGGGAGAATATGCAGTTGAAATGCTGAATATAACCAAGAGATTTCCTGGTATTGTGGCAAATGACAACATCACCCTGCAGCTGAAAAAAGGGGAAATCCATGCGCTCCTGGGAGAAAACGGAGCAGGGAAATCTACTTTGATGAGCGTGCTGTTTGGCCTGTATCAGCCGGAGGAAGGAGAGATCCGGAAAGACGGAAAAACCGTACAGATCAAGAATCCCAATGATGCCAACGCCTTGGGGATCGGTATGGTGCATCAGCATTTTAAGCTGGTAGAATGTTTCTCTGTACTGGATAATATTATCCTTGGCGCAGAGCCGGTACAGGGAGGATTTTTAAAGAAAGACGAAGCGAGAAAAAAGGTGATGGACCTGTCTTCCAGATATCATCTCCAGATCGATCCCGATGCTATTGTGGAAAATATCACAGTGGGAATGCAGCAGAGAACGGAAATTTTGAAAATGCTGTACCGGGATAATGAAATCCTGATTTTTGACGAGCCTACGGCAGTGCTGACTGTACAGGAGATCGAAGAGCTGATGCAGATCATGAAAGGCCTTGCAAAAGAGGGAAAGAGTATCCTTTTTATTTCTCACAAGCTCAACGAGATCATGGAAGTTTCTGACAGATGTACGGTACTTCGGAAGGGAAAATATGTAGGTACAGTAGAGACAAAAGATACCACTCCTGAGAAGCTGTCCGCTATGATGGTAGGAAGAAATGTAAGCTTTAAAGTAGAGAAGAAACCTGCCAAACCAGGGGATGTAGTGCTGGACGTAAAGCATATGACCGTTGGCGGACAGAACAAAAAAGACGCAGTTCAGGATGTGAATTTCCAGGTACGAAAAGGAGAAATTGTCTGCATAACAGGAATTGACGGAAATGGTCAGACGGAGCTGGTCTACGGACTGTCTGGCCTGGAGCCTCTGAAAAGCGGAAATATCCTTATGAATGGAAAAGACATTACCCATACTCCTATCCGCCAGCGTTCTGTTATGGGCATGAGCCATATCCCTGAGGACCGGCATAAACATGGACTGGTCCTGGACTATTCTCTGGAGGATAACCTGGTGCTGCAGAGATACTTTGAACCTCAGTTTACGAATAAATTCGGAGTGCTGAAGAGAAAAGAAATCCGGGAATATTCAGATCGTTTGATCGAAGAGTATGATATTCGTTCCGGCCAGGGCTCGGCAACTACTGTTCGTTCCATGTCCGGAGGAAATCAGCAGAAGGCCATTATTGCCAGGGAGATTGATAAGAATCCGGATCTTCTCATCGCTGTGCAGCCTACACGAGGAGTAGATATCGGGGCTATTGAGTTCATTCACAAACAGCTTATTGAACAGAGAGATGCGGGAAAAGCCGTGCTTTTAGTCAGCCTGGAACTTGATGAAGTTATGGACGTGCCGGATCGGATTCTGGTAATGTACGAAGGGAAACTGGTCGGAGAATTCAAACCCGATGAGGTGACGGTTGAGGAATTGGGACTTTATATGACCGGTGCTAAAAAACAGGAGGTGTAGGATATGAATACGAAAAAAGAAAAGAAAGGATTCCTGGAAATCGCCGGTGTGCAGACTGTGATCGCCTCTCTGATCTGTATTATCCTGGGGCTGCTGGTAGGATATGTTGTGCTGTTATGCATTAACCAGGCAGAAGCCTGGAGTGCAATGACCGCAATCCTGAAAAACTTTTTATACTTCCCCAGACCAGAAGTGGCTCTGGAATATTTCGGAAGTACCCTTGCCAAGACTGCCCCTCTTCTTATGTGTACGCTGTCTATCTTATTTGCCTATAAAGTAGGACTTTTCAATATCGGAGCTTCCGGACAGTATGCGGTGGGAGCAGGGCTGGCCCTTTACCTGGCACTGGCCTTCCAGATGCCCTGGTATGTGTGCATGATCGCAGCCATGATCGGCGGAGGCATCCTTGGCGGGATTGCAGGAATTTTGAAGGCTTACTTAAATGTAAACGAAGTTATTGCGGGAATCATGCTGAACTGGATCAGCCTTTACAGTGTGAACATGCTTCTGACCAATGTAAAGGAGTCCAGCACTACCTATACAATGGCTCTGAAGACTAATGCTCCCGGAGCCTTGATCCCAAGTCTGGGCCTGGACGGGCTGTTTTCCAACAACCGGTATGTGACCATTGCCATTCCTCTGGCGGTTATCATTGCCATTCTGGTGTGGTTCCTGATGAGCAAAACAAAACTGGGTTACGAGCTGAAAGCTACCGGATTGAATAAAAATGCGGCAAAGTATGCAGGTATGAAAGAGAAGAGAAATATGATCCTTACCATGGTGATCGCAGGCTGCCTCTCCGGATTGGGAGCTTCATTCCTTTATCTGAGCGGCATCGAGCAGTGGTCCTGCGCCCAGACAGCAGTTCCGGCTATGGGCTTTAACGGAATCGCAGCAGCTTTCCTTGGGGGACTGAATCCTATCGGAAGTGTTTTCTCCGCATTTTTCATCCAGCACATTACAAGCGGCGGCTCTTATGTGGATAAGATGGTATACTGTGCCCAGATTTCTGACCTGATCTCAGCAATCATCATTTACTTCTGCGGCTTTGTATTATTCTTTAAACACTGCATGAACAGAAAAGGGAAAAAGTAGGAAAGGAGGAAGAAAAGGATGGCACTATTATTACAATATACATTAATTTATGCCTCAGTACTGATGCTGGTAGCCCTGGGCGGATGCTTTTCAGAACGAAGCGGCGTAATTAACCTGGGCTTAGAGGGAACCATGGTCATCGGCGCCCTGGGCGGAGCTCTGGTAATGAAATACATGGGGAATCTTCCGGCGGCTCTCATGATCCTGGCAGTTGTGATCGGAAGTGTCCTTTTCGGTATGGTTTATTCCCTTCTGCTGGCAGTATCGGCAATTAATTTTAAGGCAGACCAGACCCTTATCGGAACGGCCATGAACCTTCTTGGAACAGCGGCTGCTACAGTATTTGTAAAAGCAATCAATATGTCAGAAAATGTAAACAACGTTTCTTCCTCGATCCAGTACATCGAACAGAGAAAAGCGTTTTCCGCCTTTAAGATTGGAAATTTTGAGGTGAGCTGGTTTATGATCCTGGCAGTTATCCTTCTGATCATTGCCCATATTGTTCTCTATAAAACCAGATTTGGCCTTCGCCTGCGGGCCTGCGGCGAGCACCCTCAGGCAGCAGATTCTGTGGGAATCAACGTATATAAAATGCGCTATGCAGGCGTTCTGATTTCCGGGGCTTTCGGAGGCCTTGGAGGAATCGTTTACATTACAGCAGGAGTCAGTGAATGGAAGTTTGAGAACGGCGTTGCCGGCTTCGGATTCCTTGCTCTGGCAGTTATGATCTTTGGTCAGTGGGAACCAAAACTCATCGGACTGGCGGCCCTCCTTTTTGGACTATTCCGGGCTCTGTCCAATGTATATTCAGGATTCGACATTCTGGAAGCACTGAACATACCAAGTGCAGTTTACAACATGCTTCCTTATATTATTTCTCTTGTGGTGCTGGCACTGTTCTCAAGGAACTCCAGAGCGCCGAAAGCGGAAGGCATCCCCTACGACAAAGGACAGCGATAAGGAATATCCCCGTTGTCTGGGGACAGAAAATTAAAAATCAGTAAGGAGAAGATCCCATGGAAAGATTTGCCATCAGAGGCCATATCTGTTACAGTGAAGATAAGAACAAAATACGGACCACAGAGCATGGGTATGCAGTATGCGAAAATGGAAAATGCCTGGGAGTCTTTGAGGCCCTCCCGGAGGAATGGAAAGGGATTCCCTGTGTGGACTACGGGGAGAAACTGATCATTCCGGGGCTTGTTGACCTTCATGTCCATGCTCCCCAATACACCTTTCGGGGACTGGGGATGGACATGGAGCTGATTGACTGGCTGAATACCCATACTTTTCCGGAAGAGGAGAAATATCAGAATACAGAATATGCCCAAAAGGCGTATTCGATATTCATAGACGACCTCCTTCACAGCTCCACTACAAGGGCCTGTGTCTTTGCCACCTGCCATAAGGAGGCTACCTTATGGCTGATGGAAAAGATGGAGGAAGCAGGACTGGCAGGATATGTGGGTAAGGTAAATATGGATAGGAACAGCCCGGAAGGACTCTGTGAGAAAAACGCTGAAAGGTCAGCAAAGGACACGGAAGAGTGGCTCCTGGCATCGGCAGGTCTTTCCAATGTCAGGCCGATTCTGACTCCAAGATTTATCCCCACATGCTCAGAGGAGTTGATGGAGAGACTTTCTGAACTCCAGAAAAAATACCGGCTGCCAGCCCAGTCTCACCTTTCAGAAAATCTCAGTGAGATAGAATGGGTGAGGGAGCTCTGTCCTGAAGCTACATGCTATGGCGATGCTTACCGGCTTCACGGTCTCTTCGGGGGAGACTGTCCAACTGTCATGGCTCACTGTGTTTACAGCAATGCAGAGGAAATCCAGATGATGAAAGAGCAGGGAGTATTTATTGCTCACTGTCCGGAGTCTAATGCAAATCTGGCGTCGGGAATCGCACCGGCCAGGAAATATTTAGATCAGGGACTGAAGATGGGACTGGGCACAGATGTAGCTGCAGGCACTTCCCTTTCCATGTTCCGGGCCATGGCTGCGGCCATTCAGTGTTCAAAGCTCCGGTGGAGGATACAGGATGAGAGCCTTGCTCCTCTGACTGTAGAGGAAGTATTCTACCTTGCTACAAAAGGGGGAGGAGAATTCTTCGGAAAGGTGGGAAGTCTGGAGCCTGGCTATGAATTTGACGCAGTAGTCATTGATGACGGAATGCTCCGCCACGCCCGGAAACTTTCTCCAAAAGAGCGGCTGGAGCGGCTGATCTACCTGGCAGAGGACAGACAGATCCAGGCAAAATATATCAAAGGAAAACAGGTGCTTCCTATATAAATGGACTATAGGTGACGAAAGATGGAAAACAAATATCTGGCAAAGATCCTGCCTTTTTTAAACGAAATAGAAAAGGAGAGAAGAGAGCAGTTTGAAGGGTATTTTCGGACAGCTCCCATGTGGCTGATGGACACCTTTGTGGTGGAAGAACTGGAAAAAGGAACCATATTTGTCCAGGAGGGTGAGCCTGCGGACATGATCTACCTGATAGGAAAGGGGCTTATCAAAGCCACAGATTACAGAATTTACGGTATTAACTATGACTTTACAGTTTTCGACAAAGTCTATGCTTTCGGCGGGATGGAAGTGATCATTAATCTGGACAAATACCAGACAACTCTTCAGACAGTGACAAAATGTACAGTGTTGAAAATTCCCAAAGAAGGCTTTAAAAAATGGCTGGATTCCGACATTGTAGCCCTTCAGCAGGAAAGCAGACTGATGGGAGAATACCTTCTGGAGCAGGCCCGGGACAGCCGGATGCTTTTATTCCTCCAGGGGGCAGACCGGGTGGCCTTTCTTCTAATGAAACGGTATCGGAAATATGCCGAGAATGGGGTCATGAAGATGAAAGGAGACCGGCAGGAACTTTCGGATTTTACAGGATTGTGTGTAAAGACCATCACTCGTTCTATTAAGAAATTTAAAGAAAGCGGGTTGATCACCACCCAGGGAAGCTATATTCTCATTAACTATGAACAGTACTGCCGGATGGAAAAAATGATATCGGAAATCCTGGCGGAAGATTTATGAGAGGAGTGGAAATATGGAAAATAAATTAAAGACTTGCCTGGCAAGTATCAGAGAAAAAACAGATTTCAAACCAGAAGTTGCCCTGATCCTGGGAAGCGGACTGGGAGACTACGCGGAAAGTATTAAGATAGAAACTACTGTGGATTACTCAGATATTGAAGGATTTCCCGTGTCCACAGTAAAAGGCCACAAAGGACGGTTTGTCTTCGGATATGTAGGAAATGTCCCGGTGGTGATCATGCAGGGAAGAGTTCATTATTATGAAGGATACCCTATGTCTGATGTGGTGCTGCCTACCAGGCTAATGGGGCTTTTAGGAGCAAAAAAACTGATCCTTACCAATGCAGCAGGAGGAATCAATGAGAACTTCCAGCCGGGAGATTTTATGATGATCACTGACCAGATTGCAACAGGCGTCCCCAGCCCCCTGATAGGACCAAACCTGGAGGAGCTTGGAGACCGGTTCCCGGATATGAGCGAAGTCTACAGCAAAAAAATCCGGGAAGTGATCCGAAAATCTGCCGAAGAATGCGGAATCCATCTCCAGGAAGGGGTCTATGTACAGCTTACCGGACCAAATTATGAGACTCCTGCAGAAGTCCGGATGTGCCGGATCTGGGGAGGAGACGCTGTGGGAATGAGTACTGCCTGCGAGGCTATGGCTGCCCGCCATATGGGAATGGAGATTGGAGGAATCTCCTGTATCACTAACCTGGCCGCAGGACTGTCAGACAAAAAACTGGATCACAAAGAAGTGCAGGAAACTGCGGACAGAGTTTCCGTGCAGTTCAAAGAACTGGTTACTAAAATTATAGAAAAGGTGTGATTATATGGATATAGAACAGCTTCCAAAACTTGATCTTCACTGTCATCTGGACGGTTCTCTTACAAAGTCTATGATAGAGAAACATCTGGGGAAAGAAGTGACCAGGGAGGCTCTGACCGTATCTCAGGATTGCAAAAGCCTTACGGAATATCTGGAGAAATTTGACCTGCCTCTTCAGTGTCTTCAGGACGAGAAAGGACTGGAAGAAGGCGCCTATACCTTTGTGGAAGAAATCGCAAAAGACAAGGTAGAGTATATTGAAGTACGATTCGCCCCTATGCTTTCCGTACATGAAGGTTTAAGCTGCAGACAGGTGATCGAAGCGGTGAGGCGAGGTATGGAACGGGGAAAAGAAGATTTCCATGTGCATTATGGAATCATAGTGTGCGCTATGAGAAACCACAGTGAGGAACAGAACCTGGCCATGCTGAAATGTGCCAGAGAATATCTGGGAGAAGGGGTATGCGCCCTGGACCTGGCCGGAGATGAGTCCGCCTTTCCTACGGCCCAGTACCGGAACATTTTTCAGGAGGCAAAAAGACTTGGCATGCCCTATACTATTCACTCCGGGGAAACCGGAAGCCTGGAAAATGTCCGGGAGGCCTGGGAACTGGGAGCGGCCAGGATCGGTCATGGAATTGCACTGAAAAAAGACCCGGAGTTGATGAAAACATATGCCAGAGCAGGGATCGGCGTGGAAATGTGTCCTACAAGCAACTTCCAGACTAAGGCAGCGCAAAGCTGGCAGGATTATCCTCTCCGTCAGTTTTTGGAGGAAGGAATTAAGGTTTCCGTAAATACGGATAACCGGACTGTCAGCGGTACTACTATGACAAAAGAGCTGATACGGGTTTACGAACAGTATGGCCGGGATGAAGAACTGATCTTTACCCTGCTGCAAAATGCTGCTGATACAGCCTTTAACCCGAAAATCAGAGAAATCTTTGAGAAGAAATGGAAAGGAATTTAAGATGGATAAAAAAGAAATTTTGAAATATGTAGACCATACTTTACTGACACAGACTGCAGCCTGGGAGGAGATCCGTCAGATTCTGGATGACGCCATAAAATATGGAACAGCCTCTGCATGTATTCCGGCTTCCTATGTAAAGCAGGCTGCCGAATATGTAGAGGAAAAGCTTCCAATCTGCACGGTTATCGGTTTTCCAAACGGCTACAGCACCACAGCCACTAAGGTATTTGAGACAAAGGACGCTGTTGCAAATGGAGCTTCCGAGATCGACATGGTCATCAATATCGGAAAGCTGAAAGATAAGAAGTACGAAGAAATCGAAGAGGAGATTCGCCAGATCCACCAGGCCTGCGGCGGCAGGATCCTGAAGGTTATTATCGAGACATGCCTTCTTACTGAGGATGAAAAGATAAAAATGTGCGAGATCGTCACAAAGGCAGGAGCAGAATATATTAAAACATCTACAGGATTTTCTACCGGAGGAGCCACCTTTGCAGATGTGGAACTGATGAAAAAACATGTGGGAAAAGAAGTGAAGGTAAAGGCTGCCGGAGGCATTTCTTCCTTTGACGACGCAGAAGAATTTATCCGCCTGGGAGCTGAAAGACTTGGTACAAGCAGGCTGGTGAAGATCATGAAAAACAGCCCGGATGCCGGGAATGGATACTAAGGGGGAGACGGTGTGAGTACACATATGATGGTGGAGCTGGTGGGATATATTGGCTCCATACTGGTGCTGATCTCATTTCTTATGACTTCCGTAGTAAAACTTCGGATTATCAATGCAGTGGGAGGAACGATTTTTGCAGTTTACGCCATGATCATTCAATCCTATCCTACAGCCCTTATGAATTTCTGCCTGGTAGGGATTAATATTTATTATCTGGTCCGCCTCCGGAAATCAGATAGAAATTATGATTTTATTGAAGGAAAGCCGGGAGAGTCCCTGGTGCAGTATATGATGGATTTTTATCACACAGATATCCAGAAATACTTTCCAATATTTAAAGAAAAACAACCGGAATGTGATACTGCATACGTAGTCTGCAAGGATGCTTCACCTGCCGGGCTGTTTCTTGGAAAGAAAGGGGAAGAGGGTGAGCTGGAGGTCCTTCTGGACTACTCTGTGCCGGCATACAGAGACTGTTCCGTGGGAAATTATCTCTATTCAAAATTAAAAGATCATGGAATCCGCAAAATGATCTTTACAGGAACGCCGGGTCCGCATGAATCTTATCTGCAGACAATGGGATTTGAAAAAGTAAATGGAGTTTATGTAAAAGAGCTGGCTTGAAACAGTCTGAGACATAGCTGCCCTGTGGATGAAAAGAAGGGGAAATTTTTGCCAGGGTTATGATTGCATATCAGAAAAACAAGATGTATAATAGGGCTGTTTGTCCAAGTCCAGGCCCGTGATCCCGGGATTTTCGGAAAGGACAGCGCAAAAATTTCGCATGATGTGCAGGGAGACCATTACATGAAAACTCTGAAAGAATTTTTTAGAAAAGAGACGGTTTTCTGCGTCTCTTTTCTTCTTGCCCTTATTTCGGCAGCGGTGGTGAGACCGGATCCGGCCTATCTGACTTATCCGGATTACCGGACGCTTGCACTGTTGTTTTGTTTTATGATCATTGTAGCCGGATTTCAATGGCTGGGGATATTTTCCCTATTGGGAGAGACCCTGCTGAAGAAGGCCAGCAGCCTGCGGAACTTGTCTGTGCTTATGGTGCTTTTGTGCTTTTTCTCCAGTATGATCATCACAAACGACGTGACCCTGATCACTTTTGTGCCATTTACCATATTGGTATATCAGATGGTAGGCCGGGAAGACAGGATCCTGAGGATCGTGGTGCTGGAGACCATTGCCGCCAACCTGGGAAGTATGGCTACTCCTATAGGAAATCCCCAGAATCTTTATTTATATTCTATGTCGGGAGTTACGCTGGGAGAGTTTGCACGGGCAGTTTGGCCCTATGCCGGCCTTTCCCTGATTCTTCTGGTGTGTATCCTTTTTACAGAAAAAAATGAAGCTTTAAAGAGTATTGCAGTAAAGGAGCAGAAAGAAGTCCAGATAGGAAAAAACCTGTCCCAGCTTTTTGCATTTGCGGCCTTGCTTTTATTATGTCTGCTGGTGGTATTTCGGGTCTTTCCATATATTCCGGTGTTGATCTGTGTGGCGGCAGCTGTGCTGGCAGTGAACCGGAGATTATTTGGAAAAGTAGACTATTTTTTGCTGCTGACTTTTCTGTGTTTCTTCATTTTTATCGGTAATATGAAGCGGATCCCGGAGATCAGCAATACGCTGGCTTCTCTTGTCCAGGGAAAAGAATTGTGGGCAGGGATCCTCACCAGCCAGATCATCAGCAATGTGCCTGCGGCCATCCTGCTGTCGGGATTTGCAGGAAATTTTTCACTTCTCCTTACAGCGGTTAATCTGGGCGGCCTGGGAACCCTGGTGGCTTCACTGGCAAGTCTGATCTCCTTTAAATTTTATACAGTGGAATATCCACAGAGAAAGGGAAGATTTATGGCAGTCTTTACGGTGTGGAACCTTGTTTTCCTGGGGATCCTTATCTGTGAGGCCCTTATCCTCACATAGTTGCCAAGTATATCATCTCGAAAAAATATCCTGGGTGATTGGTCCGATTGTTTAGGGGACGATGTACTAATGGAAGTCTTTTGACAGAGAAGGCTTCCGTCTTTTTATGTGGAAGAGAAAAAGTTGAGAATCTCTCTTGTACACCAGAAACCGGGAGCGTATAATGTGGGATATCAAAAAGATACGGAGGAGAAAAAAAGAAAAATGGACAGGAAAAAGCTCTTTTTTTCCAATGCAGACCTACGGAAACTGATCCTTCCTCTGGTGGTGGATCAGTTCCTTCAGGCCTTTGTGGGACTGGCAGATTCTGTCATGGTGTCCAGCGTAGGGGAAGCTGCAGTATCGGGGGTTTCTCTCATTGATACGGTGATGGTTCTGATCATCAATATCTTTACGGCTCTTGCCACAGGCGGAGCAGTCATCGCCGGCCAGTTCCTGGGCAAGAAAAAGACAGAAATGGCCTGCAAAGCCACAAACCAGCTTTTGGCTTTTACCCTTAAAGCTTCTCTGGCAGTGATGATCCTGGGATATCTGGGACGGAATCTGATCACACATGTGATCTTCGGCAATATTGAGGCAGATGTTCTTTATAACTGTAATGTCTATATGATGATCGTCTTTGCCTCCATTCCTATGATCGCCCTGTATAATGCAGGGGCAGCGGCTTTCCGGGCAATGGGAAATTCCTCGATTGCTATGAAGACTTCTCTGCTGATGAATGCCATTAATATCTGCGGGAATGCCGTTTTGATCTATGGGTTCCACAGAGGAGTGGAGGGAGTTGCCATCCCCACTTTAGTTTCCAGAACCGTAGCCTGTATTGTGATGCTGTTTATGCTGAACAATCAGAAGCATATGGTTCACATTTATCACCCCTTTTCCTTTAAAACAGACTGGTCTCTGCTGAAAAAGATCCTGTATATCGGAATCCCCAACGGCCTGGAGAACAGTATGTTCCAGCTGGGCAAGATCATGGTGCTGAGCATTGTGACTGGATTCGGAACTGCTTCTATTGCAGCGAATGCGGTTTCAAACAATGTGGCTACTTTTGCGACTCTTCCGGGAATGGCTATTGGATTTGCCATGCTTACCGTAGTGTCTCAATGTGTGGGAGCCGGGGACTTTGAACAGGTAAAATATTACACCAAAAAGCTGATCAGGATCATTTATATTTCCGCCCTGGCAATTAATATTCTTGTGGTACTGGCTGTGCCTTTTGTGGTGAGTATTTACGGACTTTCAGAAGAAGCCAGCAGCTATGCACGACAGATTTTGTTCTACCATTCTGCCTGTGTAGTGACTATCTGGCCTCTGTCTTTTTCCCTGCCAAATACCCTGAGAGCGGCGGCAGACGTAAAGTTTACGATGGGAATGTCCATCCTTTCTATGTGGATATTCCGGATAGGATTCAGCGTGGTGCTGGGAGTATATTTGGATATGGGAGTATTCGGAGTTTGGGTGGCCATGACTATTGACTGGCTGTTCCGGTCTATATGTTTCGTTACAAGATACATAAGAGGAAAATGGAAACATGCGGCACTGGTATAGGACGAGAAAAAAGTATGAACAAAAAAGTATTTAAAGAACCAAAGATTCCCGAAGAACTGACAGAGGTAAAGGATGGAGCAGAGCTTATCCGGACAGCCAGGGAAGAAGAAGGGGAAATCTTCAGAAGACAGTTTACAGGGACTTTTCTGTCCAGAATTGACGGAAAGCATATTTCTTTTCAGCAGGTAGTGTTTCGGAACTGTAAATTCTTAGGCTGCTCTTTTGACAGAGCCAGCTTCACAGATGTGAAATTTATTGGCTGTGATTTTTCCAATTCCAGTATGAATGATGTCTGCTTTAAAAGCTGTGCTTTTGAAAACTGTAAAGCTTTGGGAACAGATTTTTACGGAAGCAATATCCGCCATATCTCCATTGAAAACTGCAATTTCAGAGATGCAGGCATGGATGCGGTACGTATGAGCTATGTGAAAATCTACCATTCAGATTTTACCGACGCCAGCTTCAGCAAATGTAATATCACCAATGTAGACTGGAAGGACGACTGCTTTAAAAATGCCAGCTTCTTTAAGACCTGGCTGAAGGATATTGACTTTACAGAGTGTGATATTACAGGCATTGTGATCTCTGATGCAAAGGACGAACTGAGGGAAGTGATCGTAAATCTGGAACAGGCCATTGTCCTGGCAAAAAGACTGGGAATTGTGATAAAAGAGCTGGAGAAATAAGCATATATGTGGATGAGCTGGATAGATGAGAATATAGAGGGCAGACTGATGCAGTTCAGCAGCAGGCACAGCAGACTATAAGGCAGGAAGAGTACGGCATTTGGTTTGGAGGATTTCTGCCTTCCAAGCCCCAGGGATTTTTTCCTTGTAAAATGGATAGGGATAATCTATAATGAAGTATACAATCCAGGCTGATATCTAAGGAAGCTGGATAAAATGTTTTTAAATGAAGATAAAGAAGAACAGGAGGACACTTTCTTGAAGAGAGAAACCGTTATTGTACTTGACTTTGGCGGCCAGTATAATCAGCTGATCGCAAGACGTGTACGTGAATGTAATGTTTACTGCGAAATCTATTCTTATAAAACAGATATTGAAAAGATAAAGGAGATCCAGCCCAAAGGTATTATCTTTACCGGCGGCCCCAACAGTGCGTATCTGCCGGATTCTCCTACTTATTCAAAGGAAATCTTTGAGCTGGGTGTTCCCATCCTGGGAATCTGCTACGGCTCTCAGCTTATGATGCATCTTCTGGGAGGAAAAGTAGAAAAGGCTCCTGTAAGAGAATACGGAAAGATTGAGGTTACTGTAGACCAGAAATCAAAACTCTTTGAGAATGTGTCTGAGAAAACCATCTGCTGGATGAGCCATAACGACTACATCTCCAAACCAGCTCCGGGATTTGAGATCATCGCTCATACAGATGACTGCCCTGTAGCGGCTGTGGAGAATATAGAAAAGAACCTTTACGCAACTCAGTTCCACCCAGAGGTTCTGCATACAAAAGAAGGCAAAAAGATGCTTTCCAACTTTGTTTATAATGTATGTCAGTGTGCCGGCGACTGGAAAATGGATTCCTTTGTGGAGGAGACCATCAAAGCTATCCGTGAGAAAGTGGGCAATGGAAAAGTCCTGTGCGCTCTTTCCGGCGGCGTAGATTCCTCTGTGGCAGCAGTCCTTCTTTCCAAGGCAGTAGGGAACCAGCTTACCTGTGTCTTTGTAGACCATGGCCTTCTTCGTAAAAATGAGGGCGATGAGGTTGAAGCTGTATTCGGTCCGGAAGGCCCATATGACCTGAACTTTATCCGTGTAAACGCTCAGGAAAGATTCTATGGAAAATTAAAAGGGGTAACAGAACCGGAGAAGAAACGTAAGATCATCGGTGAAGAATTTATCCGTGTATTTGAAGAAGAAGCAAAGAAGATCGGCACCGTGGACTTCCTGGTACAGGGAACTATTTATCCCGACGTAGTAGAAAGCGGCGTAGGCGGAGAATCCACCGTAATTAAGTCCCACCACAATGTAGGAGGACTGCCGGATTACGTTGATTTCAAAGAAATCATCGAGCCTCTCCGTGACCTGTTCAAAGACGAGGTCCGCCAGGCAGGCCTGGAGCTGGGAATACCAGAATACCTTGTTTTCAGACAGCCATTCCCAGGCCCGGGACTTGGTATCCGTATCATCGGCGAAGTAACTGCTGAGAAAGTACAGATGGTACAGGACGCCGACGCTATCTGGAGAGAAGAGATCGCTAAAGCCGGCATTGACCGGGAAATCGGCCAGTATTTCGCAGCCCTGACCAATATGCAGTCTGTGGGCGTTATGGGAGATGAAAGAACCTATGACTATGCCATTGCACTGAGAGCAGTGACCACAACAGACTTTATGACAGCAGAGAGCGCAGAGATCCCATGGGAAGTAATCGGACGGACAACCAGCAGGATCGTTAATGAAGTGAAACATATTAACAGAGTACTGTATGATTGTACGGGGAAACCACCGGCGACGATTGAGTTTGAATAGTCGGCGGTGGGCCAGAAAGCCTTTATTTACGGGCTTTTCCGGCACCGGTGCCTCTGGATTGCATTATCATTGCATTTTTACATTTGCCTGTGATAAGAAGCGGTGAACTGATTGTGTGTGTAATCAGCCACGCTTTCCGTAGCAGGCGTGAAGTTAATAACTCCGCCTAACATTTTAGCAACCTCAAAGTTGCTGTTAGGATATAGATGTCCATAGGTCCCTAAAGTCGTCTGGATTTTTTCGTGGCCGAGACGGTCTTTAATGATCAATGGATTCACCCCCATGCTGATTAAGAGTGCAACATGAGAATGACGTAAAGCATGGATTTTAATTCGGTGAACGCCGGCAAGCCCTGCCAGCTTTTCCAGGGCTCTTGGCAGGGTATGCTTGCTGGTGGGAATCCCATTGTAGCTTAGTACAAAGTTACAGTCTTTCAAAACTTTTTTCTGTACTTCTTTCCACTCTTTTAATTCCCTGATAGTATCATCATCAAGCACAACTGTTCGGACACTGGCAGATGTTTTGGGTTCCACAAATTTGTATTCCGTCATTGATTTGTAATACAGCGTTTTGGTTACACTGATTATTCCGCTTTCAAAATCAATGTCATCCCACTGTAATGCAGCAGCCTCTCCGATCCGCAGTCCTGTTGTGAACAGGAGCCAGAAGCAGATGAACAAATAATGTTCATAGTAGTCACCCTTGTATAAAAGGGAAATGACTTTCTGAAATTCATCCAGCGTCCAGAAATCTATCTTCACTTTTTTTGACTTAATATTGCCGACCATACGTGACGGATTTTTTGAAGCAAGACCAAGGATAATTGCACGGTCAAAAGCGAGCGACAACATGCCCTGGATAATCCGTACATAATTTGGGCTGTACTCTTTTGCCAGCTTCAGCTGCCATGCCTGTACATGAATCGGCTCTATTTCAGCAACCTTTTTCCTGTAAAAAAATTTAAAGTGCTTTTCAATAGTATTTAATCGGTTTTTATAGGTACTTTCTTTGACCTGCGTTTTATACCATGGAAGATAAATTTCCTCAATGTACTGCTTAAACGAGGGCTGTTTCTTTTCCATAGCCAGTCCTTCTTCTGCCGCCAGCACCAATCGGGAATACTCTGTACGAGCCTCCTTTTTTGTAGAAAAGCCGCTGCGGTATTTCTGGATCTGCTTTCCGGTTACAGAATCATAGCCCAGGTTTGCCCTGAAATAATAGGTTCCGTTTTCCGCTTTTTTAATTGGATCTTTTGCCATAAAGTTTACTCCTTACATTTCTGCAAGAAGTGTGTCATTACTGCTCATCTGGAAGTTTGATACCGAGCAGTTCTTCTACGGCCTCTTTTGGAACTCTGTCCAGCTTTCTTGACTGATAGTAGGTATGTCCTTTTTCCACCATTAACTTTTTAGCCTCACGTATAATGTCAGCAGCAAAAGAAGGACCATATCCAAGTGCAATTAAATCTGATTTCGTTACAGTAACCATAACCCTCCTTTCCATGAACAGAGTACCATTCTCAATACCTGTTCATTATTATACCAGAATTTGAGTAAAAGGTCTTTAGGTTCAGATACCTCTTGCAAAAATAAATTATAGTTATGTTTAAGATACCGTTTTTCTCTATCTCCCTGGAAGCCAGTTCCTGCGCCTTCCCAAGCCGCGTCTTCGGCGTTGCTATGCAATCTTAAAGCCTGCAGGCACGCATCATGCTGCACTATCTGCAGGCACCCGTATCCCTCTTCCGGGAGGGTGTGAAATTTTCAAGGTACTCTATTTTGCCATTTGTAAGGGAAATAGTGGAGAAAATGCAGAATGTGTAAAAAAATAGAAAAAAAGCTGTCCGTGTGGACAGCCTCTGAAAATTATTTATGTCTGGCAGCGAGCCGATGTAGTATACTGATTACAGCGATCATATCCTCATCGTCGAGCTGCTTTAATAAGTCAGCCGCTTTTTCGTATAGAGGAAGATTGTGAAGAGCTGTATCGAAGAACTGGCAGGGAGTTACTTCCAGATATTCGCAGATTTCCAGGAAGTTCTCCATGGTAGGCAGGGAGCGCCCGGAAGAAATGGACTGGATGTAACTTTTGTTTTTGCCGAGATCCAGGCTCATCTGATATTCGGATACATTCTTTTTTATCCGCAGTTCGCTAATCCTGTCACCGATAAATTTTTTCTCCATGTCATCCACCTCTCTTCCTACATCTTCCTTCGATTTTAAACTATTTACTTCCGGCAAATTACGGAATAAAATAGAGTTATTCACTATATAAATGCTCATATTACGGAATATAACCGGAATTTACTGCTATATACCTGATTGCAAAAAAATGTGATAGAAGCGCTGTTTTAGGGTATGATGTTAATGAGGTGTTTTTAATGAAAATCATAGGTACGCAGGAAGAATTGAAATGGGTCCGCAGGGCGCTGGCAAATAACTGTAAGGGATGTATCTTTGAAGAACGATGTAATCAAAATGCCAGTGAGGAACTGAAGAAGCATGGAAAAACTCTGACAAGCTGTGAGGAATTTATGTCAAGACAGATCACGTTTGTCTGCGAGGAGGAAACAAAAGGCACAAAATAGGATAGTTATGTCATTATCACATACCATATATAGTATAAAACAAATTGACAGCACCTATATCCTGTGCTACTATACTGATATAGTTCTTTTTTATGCGTTCCCCGGCGGGGGATCATGTTTTGGGATTTTGAGAAATCCCGTACATGAAGAGGAAAAGCAGGAGCTTTTCCCGGCATAAGTTGTTTATGTTTGTAGTGAAGTGTCACCGTATGCCTGAAATGGCTGTGTGGCACTTTTTTTGTTTTATCGGTGAAGAACCAGATTGGAAAAGGATGAATGGAGAAAACAAGAGGTTTCTCTGCTCATCCTTTTTTGTTGCCGTTTATCCGGAAGAAAATGTTTCTGCCGGATTTTTGTGTATGTGTGTGGCCTGCCACAATCAGCTTCGGCTGTTTATGGATAATTATTTTAAAGAAAGGTGGAAGAAACAATGAATGAAACAATGGTTTACGCAGATGGTTTTGAAAAGACATTTGCCACGGCAGAGGAGATGCTTGATTTTCTTTCAAGAAGAGGGAAAGCCTCAGAGTGGATCCGCAAGCCCATCCGGGCCCTCCGGCTGGTGCCGCTTGAAAAAGAGGCGGACAACCTGGATAACGGAGACGCAGAGATGGAGGAAATCCTGAAGGATACGGAAAAGCACACCCGGCTTGTACTGAAGGTACGAGGCGAGGCATATCCGGTCCGGAACTGTGCAATCCAGACAATCTTAGGACGTGCCGGTATCGGCGGGGACGGCCTGCGAAAGCTGGATCTGGCAACCTATGCAAAGGTTGTGAATTGCTGCCTGAAAGCAGCGAAAGGAGAATGCCTCATCAAGATTGCGGATGGAAAAGTCTCTGCAGTCCACGGGGGAGACGCCCATGATTACAGCGTACTGGACATGAAAGCAATCTTTGAGATGACCAGCGAATATCTGCACACGAATTTCAAGGGAAGCGCTTATCTGGAAGGCTCCGGAACCTATGACCATTCCGTCATGAGTGCCATGTGGACGCTTTCCGGGAACCAGGAGCTTCTGGACACCTACAGGGATGCGCTGGACCGGTACGGAGTAAGCAAAAGAAACCTTACGCCGGCGCTGCGCCTGACCACTTCTGATGTCGCAGCCAGCGGTGTCAATCTGTATCCTATGCTGCTGACAGACGGGAACAACCATACGCTCAGCCTGGGAAGTCCGATCACTCTGGCGCACAGGAACCACAGCACGATCCTGGATTACCGCAACAATTTGAAAGAAGTGTATGCAAGATATCAGGATGCCACAGAGCGTTTGGCAGCGCTTCTGGAAATCGAGATCCATAACCCGGTGAACTGCTTAAGGTTACTGATGAAAAAGCTGAAGATCAAGGCGGCGATCCGTAATGAAGTGGTGGAGATGTATGTGGCACAGAACGGGGAACAGAGCTGTACGGCCCATGACCTTTACTATGCCATGAACGAGGCACCCTTCTATGCCGCCTGCCAGGGATTTACCGGCAGCCAGCTTTTGCGGATGGAGGAGAACCTGACCAGGGCTCTTGCCATGGACTGGAAGGAATTTGATGTATATGGCGCCGTTAAGTGTTAAGGAGGAGCTTATGAAACAGACGTTACGAATGGATTATGAACCGGAACAGGTCGTGGATATCAGCACCCTAACCAGAGAGCAATGGCTCGCATTCCGCCGTCTGGGAATCGGAGGCAGTGATGTAGCTGCCATCATGGGGATCTCGCCTTTTGTTACCAGCCGTGATCTTTACTATGACAAGATCGGCGTTACCCCGGTGATCGAGGAACCAGAAGCAAACTGGGTTGCCAAGGAATTTGGACACAGACTGGAGGATCTGGTAGCGGAGATTTTCTCTAAGAAAACCGGCCTGGAGGTGTTTCCCGTGCGGATCATGTTCCGGCATCCGCTTTACCCGTTTATGCTTGCCGATATTGATTTCTTTGTGCGTATGCCGGATGGCAGCTTTGCCATACTGGAGTGCAAAACCTGTAATTATAACGCCAAAGAGAAGTGGGATGACGGGAAAATCCCGGAGCACTATGTCTATCAGGTGCGGCACTATATGTCGGTGGTGAATATCAGTCATGCATTTATTGCGTGTCTGTGGGGAAATAACGAGAACGACTTTGTATACCGTTCTCTGGAGCGTGATCTCATGGAAGAGCAGGATATCATCGAGCAGGAAGGATATTTCTGGCGTGAATTTGTGGAGAAGAAGGTGGAACCGCCGCTGGTGGGGAAACCGGATCTGGCGCTTGCCAGCATCCGCCGTTACAGCGGCTATGCTGATAAGTCGATCCCGGAAATCCCAATCACGACGCTGGATTCCAAAAGCCTGGAAAAGTATCTTGCTTTATCAGATGAAAAATCACGCTTAGAGAAGCGTAAGAAGGAAATTGACGCTGAACAGCGTGCGATCAGTGTTCCTTTCGTGGAGTTGATGGGACAGGGATGCAAGGCATTTCTGGAAGACGGAACCAACCGTTACAAGATTACCTTTAACCCGACCCGCAGGACGATGATCGGGAAAGAAAATCTTGAAAAGCTGAAAGTACAGCATCCGGATATTTTCAAAGAATATGCTACAGAAACAGAAAACCGGATCTTCCGGTTAAAGAAGGAGGCGGCGTGATGTTAAAAGGAAAAAGAGCGTATATCTGCTCTCCGTTGTCTGCGAAAACCAAGGAAGAACGATTGTATAACATGGGGCTTGCGAAGGCGTATCTGGATACGATCAGAGAGGTATTCCACTGCCGCACGTATGCCTCCCATGCCTATCTGCCGCTGATGCTGGATGACACCATACCAGAGGAACGGAAGCTGGCGCTTTCCATTGGGAAACAGCTTTTAGACTTTTGTGACGTGCTGATTATCTGTGGCGGCAGGATTTCTTCCGGCATGGAAGGAGAAATCCGGTATGCCCATGATACCGGGAAGGAGGTGTACTGGCTCGAAGGAGGCCGGGATCCGTTTCAGTTACGGAAGATTAAAAATTGGAAGGAGATCGAATATGCGGTGCAGATACCGGAAGACCATATTTCTGAATGAGGAGAATGGATACACCATTGCGGTGTTTACCACAAAGGATACTTCTGTACCGCTTGCTGCCAGAGACAAATATTTACAGGGCCTGAAAGTGATCGGGTTTACCGCCATAGGCTTTGACCTGCCCCAGTCTGACCAGATCGAGATTGAGATGGAAGGACAATGGGAAAAGTCCAGCCACGGCCTGCAGTATCAGGTGGAAAATTTCATGGAGATTGTACCACGCACAAAGGAGGGGATCTTAGGATACCTCTCCTGCGGCTCTGTAAAGGGTGTGGGACCAAGAGTTGCAGAAGCCATTTACAAAGAATTTGGCCTTAATACGCTGGAAATCATGGAAGAACATCCCCAGGAGCTTCTGAAGGTAAAAGGAATTTCCCAGAAAAAGCTGAAGGGGATTGTGGAGTCCTACGGAAAAAACAAGGTGTTCCGGGAACTCATGACATTCCTGGCACCCTATAAGGTAACCCCCAAAAAGGTGAACCTGATCCTCCAGCGGTTTCGCAATGAGTCCGTGGAGATTGTCCGCCACAGGCCTTATCAGCTCTGTGCTGTGAAAGGGTTTGGCTTTTTAACAGTAGATGCCATTGGACGGCAGAACTGCCAGGCGCTCAATGATCCCATGCGGATTTCAGGCTGCCTCTCCCATCTCATGGAGTCTGCCATGAAGGAGGAGGGACATCTGTATCTGGAGCGCCCGGAGCTGATCCAGCGGGCATATGCCATGCTAAACCAGGATCTCCCGCATCAGGCAGTGACAGAAACAGACATCCAGCGGGTACTCTACCGGCTGGTCATGCAGGAAAGCATTGTGGTAGACGGCGAGCGGGTGTATGTGAAGAAGCGGTATGAGGAAGAAAACCAGACCGCTTCCATGATCGCCCGGCGTTTGTTGGATCAGGGCGAGGCGTATGACATCGAAAAGGAATTGGCGCAGGCCCAGACTGCCCTGGCGATTACCCTGTCAGAGAAGCAGAAACAGGCAGTGCGCATGGTGTTCCGAAACCAGATCAGCATTATTACCGGCGGGCCTGGAACCGGAAAGACCACCGTGTTAAAGATCATCCTTTATATCCATGCCATTGTCTGCCGATCACAGGTACAGCTCATGGCTCCTACGGGGCGTGCGGCACGCCGGATGGCGGAAAGCACCGGGCATGAGTACGCCTCAACGATGCACATGGCTCTGGGGCTTCTGGGTGACTTTGCCGATTATGAAGACGCAGTAGAATACCTGGAAGCCGGTTTTTTGAATCTGGATGAAGTATCCATGGTAGATATGCATTTGGGATATGAATTTTTCCGCAGGGTAAAGCCTGCCTCCCGTATCCTGCTGGTAGGCGACGTGGATCAGCTCCCGTCTGTGGGGGCCGGTGATGTGTTCCGACAGTTGATCGGCTGCGGGCTGATCCCTGTGACGGTGCTGGATCTGGTATTCCGCCAGGGAAAGACCAGCAACATCCACTTAAATGCCCGTAAAATGTTGGCAAACCGGACGGATTTTGGGTTTGGAGATGATTTCCAGTTTATCTCCTGCAATTCGGCAGATGAGACAGCAGCCATGGTACGCCAGCTTTACCAGGAAGAGGCCGCAAGGAACGGCCTGGACCATGTGCAGATTTTGACACCCTATCGGGTAAAGACGGTAAACGGCGCTAACGAGCTGAACCGGAGCCTGGAGGACCTGATCAATCCGCCAAGTCCTGGGAAAAAGGAACTGTCCGCAGGAGGGCAGACCTACCGGGAAGGGGATAAGGTGCTTCAGAACAAGAATACGTTGATGGCCAGCAATGGGGACCTGGGAAGGATTACGGATTTTTATACGGATGAGGAAGGAACCGTAAAAACGGTGATCGAATTTCCGGATGGACGTGTCGTGACCTACGAGACGGAAGATCTGGAGATGATCGAACACGCCAATGCCATTACCATACACAAGTCCCAGGGATCCGAGTGCGATATTGTCATCATCCCCTGGGTGAGAGCCTTTTATATGATGCTGAAGCGGAATATCCTGTACACAGGCATTACCCGTGCAAAGAAAAAGGTGTATCTGGTGGGGCAATGGAACGCAGTCTGCCAGGCAGTCCATACGGACGATGCCGGCAGGCGCAATACAGCTCTTGGGGAGCGGATCACCCGTTACTATTATCAATACCTGAATGAGCGTGAGCCGGAACAGCTTCGGCTTGCGGTATAAAAATAATTTCCACTTATGAAGAAAGGCAGGCTATTCCTTATGTAGAGGGATATCCTGCCCTGTTTGCGAAAGGAGCAGATTTATGAACGAATTACTGTATCAGAAAAATCAGGCAGTGGCGGCTTTGAACCGGGTAGAGGGATTTGAGCCTCTGGAATTTGCCCGCACGATCAAACAGGAGGATCAGGAAGATCAGCTTTATCTGGACGTAAAGTACCGGAAACTCTGGTTCCGTCTGGCCTATCCTCTGGGGCGGATCGCCAGTACCATTGTTCGGTTTACCGAAAATATGGCGTTGGCAGAGGCAAGGATCTATCTGAACCATGAAGATGCACCGGAGAACTATATTGCCAATGCTTTTTCTATGAAATTCCGCTCAGAGGATCCGAAGTTTGGGGACAAGTTCCTGGAGATGGCAGAGACTGCCGCCGTGGGAAGGGCACTCTCCGATGCGGGCTTTGGTGTCCAGTTTGCGGATGTGGGAGAAAGAAACGATCCGGCGCAGGTGGATGCGGGAATCCCTGTACCGCCGCAATATCCGGAAGCTGCCGTAGGTACTCCCTCTTATGGAGGACAGCCGGTTTATGCCGGACAGCCGGACTACAGTGGTCAGAACAGCTATGCCGGGAACACTCCCGCTGGAAATATGCCGTATCCAGGCAGACCGGCAGAAACCAATCCCAGTCAGAGCATGATGAACCAATTCTATCGTCAGGCCCAGGTGCAGGGAAATATGATGGGAGCGTCTGTACAACAGATGAAACCAACAGTGGCTACTCCGGATATTCCGCTGGACAAAAATCTTCCCGTGGAGGAGCTGGTGAACCAAATGACCTATGAGCAGGCGAAAGCCGTGGTTATCGGTGGCAAAGGAAAATTTGGCGGAAAATCTATGGGGCAGGTGGCTGTGGAAAGCCCTTCCAGCCTGGATTATTTCGCTAACAGCTACCGGGGGCATAACAATCTGATCCCGGCGGCAGCCAGGGTGCTGTTAAACCAAGCGTTGCCGCTTGCAGGATAAAGTAATACACAATACCCGTAGTCTGTCAAAGGGCTACGGGAGAAAGGAGGACGGGCATGGATGTATGACGGACCGGAGTTTGATTACGACATTTTAGATGTAGTCCATCTTCTGAGGCTTCATAAGCGACGGGGGAATTACTATGACTGTCCCTTCTGCGGCGATACCAAAGGGCGGTTTAACATTAATCCGGCAAAGAATGTATTCCGGTGCAACCGCTGTGATAAATCCGGCGGGATGCTAAGTCTCTATGGCGAGTTGCATAATTTGACGCTTTCTGAAGCGAACCGTGAGATCCGGGAAGCCCTCAACCGGGGAGAATACCGGCAGGTGCGTCAGACAAGGGTACAGGAAGAAAAGGAAGAACCTGTGCAGTCGAACCTTGCGTCACTGGATGAACGACACCGTACCTATACGGAATTACTGGATCAGCTTCCCCTTTACAGTATACATAGGGAAAACTTGATCTCCCGGGGTCTTACAATCGAACAGATAAAAGAACGGCGTTACCGGAGTGTTCCGATGTATGGGCTGCATAAGATTGCAGAGACACTTCAGGAGAGAGGCTGTGTGCTGGAAGGTGTGCCGGGATTTTATCGGGATACGGAGGAGCGTTGGACGCTGAATTTCAAGACGAAGAACTCCGGCTTCCTGGTTCCTGTGGAATCCATGGATGGAAAGATACAGGCATGTCAGATCCGTCTGGATCATCCCAGGGATAACAACAAATATCTCTGGCTTTCCAGTGCGGGCTATCCAAACGGCGTTTCTTCCGGAAGCCCGGTTCATGTGATCGGAGATCTGGATGCGGAAAACGTCTATTTGACGGAGGGCGGACTGAAAGGCTCGATTGCCTACTACCTGTCCGGGCATACATTTATCTGTCTGGCGGGTGTGAATATGTATCGGAGCCTGCGTCCGGTTCTGGAGGAATTTCAGCAGAGAAAGATGAAATTTCTGTTTGAGGCGTTTGACATGGACAAGAAGCTGAAAACAGACTGTGATAGGCATTATCATAAATGTTCTGTCTGCAGTGAAAAGGAGATGCCGGAAAACTGTCCATACAAGGTGGAAAAGCGCCGGATCATCCAGAACGCCTGTGGAAAAGTCTATGGGATCTGTCAGGAGTTGTCCCTGCCGGTTAGCCGTATGATCTGGGATCAGGATGCAGATGGTAACTGGAATGGAAAAATCAAAGGTATAGATGATTATTATTACGCAAAGCGGGCTGCGACGTCAGCCCCTTTGCAGAAACAGAAGGGAGTGGAAGCATGAGAAAAGGAGAAAAGCTGCTGTTTCTGGCAGGGATCCTGCTTGCCATCGGCGCGCTTGCTTTTTCAGCATGGAAACTGAGAGGAATCTATGGAGAATACCAGGAGGGCGAGGATACCTACGAAGAGCTTGCCTCATTTGTGGAGGAGCCGGAGGAGACGTCGGAACCAGATAAAACCGATATAGAACCAGACGGATATCTGCAGATTGATTTTGAAGGACTGCAGGCTGTGAACCCGGACGTGATTGGCTGGATTGATATTCCCGGCCTTTCCATCAGTTATCCGGTGGTACAGGGAACCGATAATGCTTATTATCTGCATCATCTGTTTACCGGGGAGTACAACAGCAGCGGCAGTATCTTTGCGGACTGGCATAACCAGCAGGATTTCACGGATCCAAACACCATTGTATACGGCCACAATATGAAAAATGGCAGTATGTTTGGAACCCTCTCCCATTATCAGGATCAGGCTCTGTGGGAAGCATCCCCTTACTTTTACCTGTATGTGCCTGGAAAGGTGTTGAAATATCAGATCTTCTCTTGTTATGCCGGGTATGTAGGGAGCGAGGCTTACACCTATGCGTTTCCGGAAGAGGCAGACTTTCAGGCTTTTCTGAAGCAGATCCGCTCCTATGCGGGATATGATACCGGTGTGGAAGTCGGGAAATCAGACCGGGTGGTGACACTTTCCACCTGTGTCAGCTCCAGACGGGATTATCGGTATATTGTCCACGGGAAATTGACAGAGGAAATAGCAAATTGAAGAAGAAAAGTATAGGAACAGAAAACAGCGCCGGTATGGAAAAGGAAGACACCATGCCGGTCTTTTTTTATGGAGGAAAGTATCATGTTGGAAGCTGAATATGAGAAAGAACGGGAGAAAATTGAAGGAAAAGAAGATGACAGGCTTAAGGAGGAGCGGATACAAACACTCCAGACAATTTTTCAGCGGGCCTGGCGTTATCAGGAGCGGGGGATGCTGGAGGAGATTATCTTAGGATTTGTTCAGAAAAAGACAGCGATGCTTCAAAATGCCAGGACAAAAGGCGAACTGCAGGAAATCAGCAAACCGCCTAAACCGGTTTATAACGGAAATGTCTTTACCACCGGAAAGTATGACACAGAGGAAGAAGAATTGCTGGTCTGGAGCCTTACTTGTTTGAAAGCACCGCTCAACAACCAGGCATATGAACGGTACAAAGAGCTGTTCTGCCGCCTGTTGCCGGAAAAGGCGAAGATATTATTCCCGGAAATGAATGAGAATAATCAGGCAAAAGTTGCCTGAAGAATGGAGGATGGATATGACGATCAGAGAAGCAGGAAAAGGAATTGTGACAACCGGGGGAGGTACTTACAGGATCGGATTTATCAACATGGATGGTCAGGAAGATGAGACCGAACTCGATGCTTACAACATGACGGAATTGGAAGAATTATACAGGGATTTTTGTAAAGAGAATGGATTTAGACAGAATACCGTCATTTATGTGGAGCGGTAAATGAAGCGCAGGTGCCGGGAAACCGGCGCCTGCCTTGATAGAGAAAAATTAGGATTGTTCTATTTCTTCAAATTTTCTATAAACCCGGAGATAGCGGATATAAGCCAACCCAAGCCAATAATAATTAACGCAATTTTCCACCCAATACCATTATCAAAAACAAAGATAAATGTATATAGAGCGAATAAACTAACAGGAATAGCAATTCCATATAACACCAAATGAAACTTCCTCTTTTTTTCTTTATCCATTTATTCTCACCTCATTAACTTCCAATTCGACAACTTAGGATTTGTCAATCTCTTTTTCCCCAATAATGGAGAATGTGTTCCCGCCTTGATTACTCTTTAGCAAATATATGTGGAGCTGTCAATTAACAGTCGTTTAATTTTTGTATTTCTTTACAAAAAAGTGAAAAAATGCTCATAGCAAAACCACAAATCCCCGTACATAAAAACATGACGGCCATACCACTGCCTGTACCGATACCCACAATTTTCCCCAACAAGGGCACAATATCTGCGTTTGAACGCATAAAAGGCTCGAACACATAATCAGATAAGTAACCGCCTAAAAGAATACCAAAAGGAATTGTACTATATTGTACAGCATTTCTTACCGCAAATACCCTCCCTTGAATATTCTCAGGTATTTTTTTATAGAGTATCAGATTTTCTCCCGCCATAATAAATGGAAGCGGTAAACTTGCAGCAAAGGCGGCAAACGACCAGAAAAAGACATTCCTGCCAACAGCCATTGTTAAATCTCCTAAAAGAAAAGATAGTGCGGCAGAAACATAAATCATATTTGCTTTTTTCCTGCTTTCTTTTCTCATAGATACAAGCAAGCCGCCCATAATTCCGCCAACTCCCATACAAGCATTTACAATTCCTAAGACAAGATTGTTTTCGGAACTTCTTGCTAAAATCATCGGCGATAATATATTTTCATAAGTCAACCTTGAAAAGAAGTTTATTACAGCCATTGTAAGCATGATGTATAAAATTCCCTTTTCTGTTTTCAGAAAATGAAATCCATACAGGATTTCCGCAAAAGGAGATTTGAAATTTTCCTTTGTAAGCCGTTCTGGTATGCGAATTAAAAAGAGCAGTACGAAAAAAGCAATCGCAAAGCTAAATAAATCAAATAACAAAATCAGCGGTAAGCCACCGATAGAAAAAATCACAGCCGCCAACATGGGACTAAATACAATAACTAAGTTACTGGAAAAAGAGTTCATACCACTTACATTAGACAGTTTATCCTTTGGCACTATTTTCGCTATTGCAACAGAAGACGCTGGCTGTTGAAATGCCGTACTAACTCCCACTATTATATTGATGATGTAAATATGCCATACGGAAAGATTTCCAGCCATTAAAAAAACCAGAGCAAATAAAGAAACTATTGCGGCAACAAAATCTGATACAAGCATAACCAATTTTTTTCGATGATTGTCTACAAAAGTACCAACAAATATGCTTGTCAAAATATACGGTACATAATTGCAAAAAGATATAATCGAAATGGAAAGTGCGGAATGTGTTTGTTCATAGATCCATAAAATAAATGAAAACGCCGTCATAGAACTTCCCAACTGCGATATACTTTGACTTAGCCATAAAACTATATATTTTTTGAAATTTTCCATTGAATTTTCTCCAATCTAATCTTTATTTTTTGGGGGATCAAATTGTACAAAATCCAATGTTCAGCGAAAATTACCTCTGTACAAATATCGCCTTATCATCAGATTTTGTACAGAGTTGATTGCTTAAATCAATTATTCTATGACATAACATTATCCCCACCTCCTTCTATATATGATTTTTGGTCAATAACGATAAGTTTCAAATTAGGATTTGCAATACTAGATAATATATTTATCCAGTCGATCAATCCACTCATTTGAATGCAGTAATGCGTCCTCACAATGTCCCTTTCCTTTTGAACAAATAGTTATGGAATTTTTATAATTTTTCTTGATATATTTAGCTACGTTTCTAAAAACAAATTCATTTATCTTTCCACCATAAAAATAAATAATCTGTGTATTGGGCGTATCAATATCTGAAGGAAGTTTAAATTGTCCAACTGTATATAAATATTTTTTTATGGTTTCATCTGATATATTATCTAACAGCTCTAAAAACACATCCAACTTATCTTCTGTTACCATTGTATTTATTGCGTTTCGTACCACTTTTTGATTTCGTTCTCTTGCTTTTTTTGTTATAGACAAGTACTGTTTTATAAGCATTTGAGTCATATATTTTCCAAATGGTAAAAGTGGTGAACTTTCTAAAATAACCTTTTCAAAGGTAAGCCTTTTGTTTTTCCATAAATACGATGTTAAAACTCCACCCATGCTCATTCCATAAATTGCGTATATATGGTTAATAGATTTTGATATACAATAATTTTCTATCTCTTTTGCAGTATCATCAAAGGAATTGAACTCGGACTTCTCCTGCACATCATGTCCCGGCAAAATTGGCACAAGAATATGATAGTTCTCTTTATAATGCTCTATATAATCAATCCATATTTGATATGGACTTTCAAAACCATGAACAAGCATTATTGTTGGATTATTTGTATTGCCATATTCCAAAATACGCATTTTAAGCCCCCTCTTTGCTTACACAAATTCCTATTTGTTGCTGTATTCATTCTACCAAAGACACTTCTCAAATACTATCCTAAATAAAAAATCTCAATAATTTTCTTTCCAGAGTTGCTATCTACATATCTCCTACGTATGAAATAAGTAGAAAACAATATAAGGAGAGTGACGCATTATGATAAAAAAATTGACTATCCCCGTGGATCACGGGAACCGGAACATGAAGACCCCCCATTTTCTTTTCACCACGGGGCTCTCTTCCACAGACCGTAAGCCTGCGGGACGGGAGGATTTCCTTCAGACTGACGGCAAGTATTATGTTTTGAGCGGGAAGCGTATTCCCTATCAGAGAGACAAGACGCAGGATGAGCGTTTTTCCATCCTGACCCGGTTTGCCATTGCGAAGGAACTGGAGCGGACCGGACAGGTAGCGGAGGAAGATGTGGTGCAGGTATCTCTGCCAATCGGTGTGCCGCCTAAGCATTACGCAGAGCTGGCAGACCGGTATCGGGAATATTTCCTGGGCGACGGGAAGGTGCAGGAATTGGTATACAACGGCAGGACCTATCACACTTGTATCCGGGATGTTGCGGTATATCCCCAGGCGTATGCTGCCATAATGACTGAGGGCGAGAAAATCCGGCAGATCCCCAAAGCGGTGGGAATTGATATCGGAGGATTTACTTCCGATTTCCTGCTGATGCGAAGCGGCGCCCCCTGTCTGGACTATTGTGACTCCATGGAAAAGGGTGTCATCACCATGTATAACGACATCATTTCCAGCGTCAATGGGGATCATGATATGCTCCTGGAGGAAACAGACATTGACAGTATCCTGGAAGGCAAGACGGAATATTATCCGGATATGGTGGTACATACGGTAGAAGAAATGGCCCGGAATTTTGTGACCGACTTGCTCAGCAGTGTCCGGGAGCGGGGCATTGATACGAAATCTACCTATACCATATTTATTGGAGGCGGCGCCATCTTACTCCGGCGGTTTCTGGAAAGTTCTAACCGGCTGATCAAGTATCGGTTTATTGATGATATTTTCGCAAATGCGAAAGGGTATGGCATCCTGTACCGCAGTTCTTTGGCAGGGAAGTGATGATCGTGGGAAAGAAAAATCCATATGTATTTACGATAGGATTTGACAAGAAAAATCCAGAGCATCTGGAAGTCGTAGAGATCCTGAACGGGACGGAGAAAAAGGCGGCCCTGATTGCGGAAGCCGTTCTGCAGTATATGGGGAAGAAGTCTGGTGAAGATACTGGAGTCTCCCAGGAAAGTATCCAGGCAATGGTGCGTCTTCTGGTACGGCAGGAAATGGAGCGGATTGCCGGTGAGGTTCCTGTTTCAGATATTGGAACTTTAACCAGCCAGCAGCTGCAGCCGGAGACAGAAAAGAAGCCTGCCGAAACCGTGATCGAGGATCTGAACGAAGAAGGCCCTCCGATTGATGAAAGAACGATGCAGGATATTGCGGATGCCATGGCAGCATTTAGAAATATGTGATACAGGTCTTTGGGGAGAACTCGCATGGGTTCTCCCTCTTTTTCACCGTTTTTTCAGAATTTCCATAGAAAATCCATAGAACTTCTATAAAGATTTCCGAGAAGTGTATCTTACAATGGCAGAAGAGGTGGTTATGTGGGGTTCTCTGTCCGGGTATGTAGTCCTTTCAAGAGGCCTCGCAGCGTTTGCAGCACAATTACCTGCTCTTCTTCTGAGCAAGACTCCAATTCTACCAGGATCTGCTGCATCGTCGTACTGCCGCTATTGTTCTTACGGTCTTTGATTACCGCGTCAATAGAAATGTTCAGATAGGACGCCAGGGAGCAGAGACTGTCAAAACGAGGGTTCGCCTTATAAGTTTCGATATCTGAAATTGTACGAAGGGATACGTGGGACCGTTCCGCAAGCGTATTCTGCGATAAATCTAAATTCATTCTGGCTTCTCTTACAGCATCCCCCAATCGTTGTCTATACATCCAATCACCTCATTTCCTGCATATATTTTACCGCAGACAAGCAGTATATGAAATGCGCTATTATGCGTGTTGACAGGCAGTATAACGCATACATAGAGGGGGAATCTACGGAAGATAAGGTGTGAACAGCCGGATGGATCAGACGCTATCTGAAACAATTTCAAAAAAATCCTGCTTCTTTTTGCAGGTGAAGAAACTCTTTTACACGCAGTATATGTGTTGGTTCCGACCACATATACTGCGTGCTCTCATGTAAAGTTAAATCCGCCGGATAGGATCGGGCTGCCTTTGGCAGCTTTCGGTCTTATTTTTTTGCCGTGGGAACGGAACGAAAGACTGCCAGGGTGCCGCTCGCCGCCGGCCTTCTGAATTTCTTTGGAACTACAGATGAAATTCAGGAGGAATCAACATATGAATGAAAAACATACCTATTCGGGAGATCGGACAAAGAACCATTTTACGGCATACTTACTGGAATTTATCAAAGGGCGCAGGAGCAGTTACCTGGACAAAAAGATCCGGACGGAGAAGGACTCCTTCTTGATGGAGGAAATTGCGGAGATTGAAGAACGGATCACATTTGAAGAAATGAGGGAGAACCAGGAGCGGGAAGAGATTCTGCTCAAAGAGGCTGCTGGTGAGTTCCCGGAGTGGAACGAACTCTCGGATGAAAAACTTGTGAAATCGCTGCTGATGCTCAATGAGAAAGAACGGGAGCTGATCTATCTTCACGTATTTGAGGAGCGCTCGTTTAAAAAGATCGGTCAGATGACCGGGATGACAGCAGAGCGCTGCAAGGATGCGTACTTCTATGCAATCCGTAAAATACGCAAAAGATTGGGGGATAAATAGGATGAGCTTTGATGAATTATTATTCCGGGCGAAAGCCGGCGACATGGAAGCGAAGACAGAGATCTTTGCGATGTACCGTCCATTGCTGATCAAGAACGCACTGGTGAACGGAAGATTTGATGAAGATCTGTACCAGGAGCTGGCAGTGGAACTGATGAAGTGCATCCGGTATTTCCGGGATGTGGAGTAATTAAGGAGGGACCGGGCGGCGTAAGCTGTCCGGTCTTCCTTTATGAAGATCATATTGATTTTCTAGTGACTTTCAAAATTAAAAAGTCTTATTGGAATAAAAAAGGCTGAATGGAGCGGAAAAGGAAACAGATATTTGGTACGATAATTAACGGAAACGCCACAGGGCGCTTTTTTTAGGACACAAGGTTAGATGTTGCTAACTAAAGGAGGGAAATTTATGTCCAATAATTTAGAAAAAAAACTAAAGGGAAAAGACCTCATTACCATCGGTATCTTTTCCGCAATCTACTTTGTCATCAACTTTGCCTTCATGCTTCTGGGAGGTATTCACCCTGTTCTTTGGATGCTGATGCCTGGCTTCATCGCGGTGTTTGCAGGCATTCCCTTTATGCTGATGGTCGCAAAGGTTCAAAAACTGGGTGCAGTTTTCCTGATGGGGCTTATCACTGCTCTTATCTATTTTGTCACTGGACAATTTACCCTGGTGATCCTGATCTCGATGGCTTCTACTTGCATTTTGGCTGAAGTTGTCCGAGCGGTGACTAAGTATAACAGCTTCAAGGGAAATTCGATTGCCTATGTGATTTTTTCGCTGGGGATGGTTGGTTCTCCCCTTCCCATCTGGTTGTTTAAGGCCGATTTCCTGGCGCAGATTACAGAACAGGGAATGCCCGCTGATTATGTCGCGGCAGTTGAAGCTCTGTCATCTAATACAATGCTAATCGTTCTGTTTGTTGCTCCGATCATCGGTGGTATCATCGGCGCATTTATTGCCAGAGGTCTGTTCAAAAAGCACTTTGTAAAGGCAGGAATTGTGTGATGAATGGGGAGGGCAAAAAACATACATTAAGGTTCGATCCACGGACGGAATTGCTTTTGTTGGTGCTGGCAAATATTGTGGCCTTTACCCAGCATTCCGTATGGGTTGAAATTACATGGGTTGTTTTTCTGCTCCTGCTGATCGTTGCCTGCGGGTGCCAAAAATCCGCAGGCAAACTGGCAATCGCATTTGGGATTTGTCTGGCGCTGCAATACTATGTATTCCCAAACGGGCCGAAAATTTTAGCCAGCAGCTTCACGATCATTGTATCTTATGCAAGAAAGATTTTCCCTTGTTTGATTGTCGGTACGATGGTTTTACAGAAAACGCCCGTTCGGGAATTGATGGTTGCGCTTCGGAAATGGCATATCCCGCAGGGATTGATTATTCCTTTGTCTGTAACCGTCCGGTATTTTCCGGCCTTAAAAGAAGAAACCGGCTATATCCGGGATGCCATGAAGCTCCGTAATATTCATGGGGTACAAAAAATTGAGTGCTTACTGGTGCCGATCATGATCTCTGCAACAACAACAGCGGAAGAATTATCCGCAGCCGCTGTTACACGGGGCATTGAAAATCCTGCACCAAAGACAAGCATGATTGAAATGAAGTTCGGTGTGCAGGACTTTTTGTGTCTGGCGGCAGGTTTGATTTTTTGTGTGATTTCAATTACGGTAGGTTAAGGAGGTGTTCCATGTGATCCAAATTCAGGATGTATCGTTTGAATATGAGAAAGAGCAGGGAACGCTTTCCCATATTGACCTGAATATCCAACAAGGAGAATGTGTTGTCCTTACAGGGGAGTCGGGCTGTGGTAAAACAACAGTGACAAAACTGATTAACGGCTTAATCCCTCATTTTGTCGAGGGCGGCACTTTATCCGGTACAACGATTGTGAACGGTATGGAAGTGCCGAAAACAGAAATGTACCGTCTGGCAGAACAGGTTGGCTCTGTGTTCCAAAATCCGAAATCTCAGTTTTTCAATATTGACTCGGACAGCGAAATTACTTTTGGTCTGGAAAATGCAGGCGTCGAACCAAAGAAAATCAAAGAGCGCTATGAGGCCACTGTTTCCGCCCTGAAAATTCAATCGCTTTTGGGAAGAAACATTTTTTCCATGTCTGGCGGGGAAAAACAAAGTCTTGCGTTTGCCTCTGTATATGCCATGAACCCGTCCGTTTTTGTGCTGGACGAGCCGACAGCAAATTTGGATGCCGACGCGATTGACACTTTACGCCAGCAGATTATCCAGATCAAAAAAGAAGGACGGACGGTTGTTATTGCCGAACACCGTCTATATTTTCTGATGGACCTGATCGACCGGGCGATCTTCATTCAAAAAGGAAAAATTGTTCAGGCTTTTTCAAGAGATGAGTTTCGCAATCTTTCGGATGAGCAGCGTATCAGGATGGGGCTTAGAAGTCTTGTCCATCCTGTGCTGGAGCTGCCTCCCGCCGATCCGCCAGGAGCGCAGGAAGGCTTATCCGTAGAAAATCTTTCCTGTGCCTTTGATAAGCAGCCGGTATTCAGCGGCCTTGGCTTTTCTGCAAAACGGGGCGAAGTGTTGGGGATTGTCGGTCATAACGGCGCGGGAAAAACGACGATGACGCGCTGCCTGTGCGGGCTTTTGAAAGAAGTGAATGGAACAGTCCGGCTGGACGGGCAAACACTGAAAGCAAAACAGCGTAATAAGGCCAGCTTTTGTGTTATGCAGGATGTGAACCATCAGCTTTTTTCAGACAGCGTATGGAACGAATGTGAACTGGCGCAGCCAGATTGTCCGCCGGAGCGGATTGAAGAAATTCTCAGGTCTTTTGATTTGCTGGATTTCAAAGACCGTCATCCGATGGCCCTGTCAGGAGGCCAGAAGCAGCGCCTTGCGGTGGCAACCGCTATTCTCTCCGACAAGGATGTGCTTGTCTTTGACGAGCCTACCAGTGGGCTGGACTATCATCGTATGCTGGAAGTGAGCAACATGATCCGCAAGTTGAATGATGAAAATAAAGTTATCATCATTGTTTCCCATGATTTTGAGTTTTTGGGCCGGACTTGTGATAAAATATTTGATATGGAGGGATGCTCCAAAGAAAGGAGGTAGCGTCTATGCCGGAACTGTTCCGGGAAATGTACTACGGCCCCAATGTTCAAAACCTGGTCGAGTCCGATGATTGCAAGGTCATGCGTTTAAGCGATAATTCTGGTGAAGGCATGATGACGCTCTATCATGTCTTTCCCGGTGTATTTCTCATGTATAATGATTTTCACATGAAGGAGTGCATTTCGGGTTTCCAGACAGATATGGACCTGCTTTGTATCGACCACTGCCGGGAAGGGCGCATTGAGCAGGAAGTCGGCCAAAATGCCTTTAGCTATTTAGAGGCTGGCGATCTTCGGGTGGATCGCCGCATCCATCATTCCGGCAAGGTGGAATTTCCACTTTCTCACTATCACGGTATTTCCATTGGCTTTCAGATGGAGACTGCGGCAAAGGAAATCCCGGCCTCTATGAAAGACTTTTCTGTGGATCTTTATGAATTGCAAAAAAAGTATTGCAGCGACCGTACACCCTATGTCATTCCAGGAGAACCGGCCATTGAGCATATTTTTTCCGAACTCTACAATGTCCCGGTCAAAATCAAAAAGGACTATTTCAAGATCAAAGTGTTGGAGCTGCTGCTGTATCTGGACGCACTGGAACTTTCGGGCCATACAGAAGAACGCCCCTATTTTTATAAAGGCCAGGTTGAGAAAATCAAAGCGATCCAGGCACTTCTGACGCAGGATTTGACCAAAAACTATACTTTGGAAGAACTCTCCGCGCGGTTTGATATTGCCCTGACCCCTATGAAAAACTGTTTCAAATCGGTATATGGCAGCCCGATTTTTACATACATGAGAAACTATCGAATGAACTATGCTGCCTCTTTACTGAAATCAGATAAGTCGCTGAAAGTGGCGGAGATTGCGGGACTTGTGGGATATGACAGCCCCAGCAAATTCGCGTCCGCATTTCATCAGACAATGGGAAAAACGCCGTTGGAATATCGAAAATCAATTATCTGATTGGAATAAAAAAGGCCGTGTGGAGCGGAAAGAAAAATTGAATTGTGATAGCATTAAGGATGGTTAGCAAAGATTAACCATCCTTATTTCTTTGCTGGCTAAATTGATCGAGAGAGGTGAATTGATATGAAGCAGCAAAAAGAGCATTGGGTCAAAACACTTTTCTCTTTTGCAGGTCCCTGCAAAGGGAAAATGACCCTCTCGGTTTTGTGTGCCATTTTAAGTGTTGCCGGAGGCTTTGTTCCGTTTTGGGCGGTGTATGAAATCCTGCTCCTGTTCATTAACCGGACCGCTACTTTGAACAACATCCTGCTCTGGTGTCTGGTAGGAGTAGGCGGATACCTGATCCGTGTCATCTGCTTTGGCATTTCCACAATTTTGGCACATATCTCCGCTTACACGATACTGGAAGGTATCCGCCTGAAAATCGCAAACCGTCTGATGAGGGCGCCCCTTGGCGAAGTAATGGGACGAAGGATCGGTTACTTGAAGAATATTATCATGGACAAGGTGGAGGATTTGGAGCCGCCTTTGGCTCACATGATCCCGGAGCTGACATCGAACCTGCTCCTTCCGGTTGCTATTTTTATCTGGTTGCTGGCGATTGACTGGCGTTTGGGCCTTGCAGTTCTGATTGCTCCGGTTCTGGCTATGATCCCCATGTTCTTTCTCATGCGGAACTATAACAGCCAGTACGCAGCTTATATGGAGGCAAACAATCATGTAAACAATGTCATTATTGAGTATGTGGAAGGCATTGAGGTTGTTAAGGCGTTCAATCAAAGCACCAGTTCCTATGAGAAGTTCGTGGGAGCGGTAAAGTCCTTTAAGGACTTTACCCTGGCATGGTTCAAGAGTACCTGGAAAACAATGAACCTGATGATGGCGATCATGCCCACCACCCTGTTGGGGGTACTTCCCATTGGTTTGCTGTTGACGCAGAGCAGGAGTATCACGCCTGCTGAATTGGCGATGGGAATTATTCTCTCGCTGAGTATTGTCGGCCCGCTGATGAAGGCTACTACTTTTATCAACGAGGCAAAGTCAATGGAATATGCAGTAGAAGCCGCAAATGAACTTCTGAACCTGCCCGTATTGCCAGACTCTGGCAAAATTGTTCCGATCAGGCACACAGATATTGTTTTACAGGATGTATCTTTCTCCTATGATGGCACCGGGCAAAACGAAGTGCTGCATGACATCAGCCTGAAAATGCCGCAGGGAAGTTTTACAGCCCTGGTTGGGCCATCCGGTGGCGGCAAGTCCACCGTTGCCCGGCTGATTGCCCGATTTTGGGATGTGACCGGCGGTAGCATCTCCATCGACGGCACGAATATCAAGGAACTTTCCATCCGGCAGCTTTCCGAATTGGTCAGTTTCGTGACACAGGACAATTTCCTGTTTAACTGCTCTCTCAAAGAGAACATCCGCCTGGGTAATCCAAATGCTACGGATGAGGAAGTATATGCCGCCGCAAAAGCGGCCTGCTGTGATGATTTCATTGTTCGACTGGAAAAAGGATATGATACCCCGGCCGGTGATGCTGGCAAGCGGCTCTCCGGCGGAGAAAAGCAACGAATTGCTATTGCGAGAGCAATCCTGAAAAATGCGCCTATTGTGATTTTGGACGAGGCAACTGCCTTCACTGACCCGCAGAATGAAGATAAAATCCAGAAATCCATCATGGCCCTTTCCAAAGGAAAGACCCTGCTGGTGATTGCACACCGTCTGTCTACCATTCAAAACGCAGATCAGATTGTCGTTTTGAAGAAAGGACAGATTGTTGATTGCGGAAAGCAGGAGGAACTCCTGGAACGCTGCCCGCTTTATGCGGATATGTGGCAGGCTCATATTGGTGCAAAGAACTGGTCTGTGGGCGAGAAAAAGGAGGTGGCTGTCAATGTTTAAGTCAATGAAACGCATTATCCGGTGGGCTGGTAAATATAAAGGCCGCCTCTATCTTGGTTCTGTGTGTTCCTTTTTCAGCAGTTTGTCTACTGCTATTCCTACAATGGCAGCCGCGTTCGCACTGGATAAAGCGATCCAGGCATACTGGACGAATACTGCGATTGATACTGTTTTAATCTGGCAAATGCTGGGGATCATTATTGGCTCGATTGCATTGAACTTCCTGCTTTCTTATCTCCGGGCAGTATTGCAGGAGAGCATTGGATATGAAGTGGCCGCCGGGCAGCGTATTCATCTGGGCGATGTACTGAAACGGGTTCCCCTTGGGTACTTTTCACAGAACAGTGTCGGTGACATTCTGGCAGGCGTTACCACGGAATTGTCTACTTTGGAATTACAGGGTATGAAAATGGTGGATGTCATCATCAATGGATACGCAAAGTTTATTGCCATCGTTTTATGCCTGATCTTCTTCAGCCCCGTTGCTGCGGTTATTTCCATTGTTGGCGTTGCTCTTTCAGCGCTGGCTTTGCAAGGGATCAGCAGACACAGTGAAAAAAACGCTGCAACAACCCATAAAGCAATGGAAGATATGTCCGGCGCAGCGATTGAATACATCCGAGGGCTTTCCATTGTGAAGTCTTTTGGACAGGAAGGGGCCTCTATTGAGAACTTTCGTAATGCCAGTAAAGACCTGAAAGATATTCATATCAAGGTGGAAAAAGGCTTTACTCCCTTTAACTGTCTGCATTTGTTTGCCTTAAAACTGGCTTCGATGGGAATTGTCTTTATTTGTGCATGGCAGGCGTTGCAGGGACAAATGAGTATGGCATTCTTCCTGATGTTTGTTCTGTTCTCTTTTGTGATGTTTGGCAGCGTGGAGAATATCAATGACGCGGCCCATATGCTCGGAGTTGTGGACTCTGCCATGAATAAGCTGGAAGCGTTGGAGAATGTAAACTATATCGACCGGGACGGCACCGACATAAAACCGACATCCTATGATATTGAGTTTAGGGATGTTTCTTTCGGATATGACAGCCGGATTGTTTTGCATGACCTGAACTTCAAAATTCCGCAAAATAGCACAACGGCCATCGTGGGGCCATCTGGCAGTGGAAAATCTACGCTGTGTAACCTGATTGCCCGTTTTTACGATGTTAACAGCGGAATGATTACCATTGGTGGAACGGATATTCGCAGATTTACCTGCGATAGTCTACTCAAAAATATCAGCATGGTTTTTCAGAATGTCTACCTGTTCCGGGATACCATTAAGAATAACATTAAATTCGGCAGCCCGGACGCTACGGATGAACAGATTATCGCCGCCGCAAAAGCGGCCCGCTGCCATGACTTTATAATGGCTTTGCCGGACGGATATGACACGGTGATTGGTGAAGGGGGTTCTTCGCTTTCCGGCGGTGAAAAGCAAAGAATTTCTATCGCCAGGGCGATGCTCAAGGATGCTCCCATTGTTATCTTGGATGAGGCGACAGCAAGCATCGACCCGGAGAATGAGCATCTGATCCAGGAAGCTATTTCTGCCCTGACACATGGCAAGACCATTATTACGATTGCTCATCGTCTGGCTACGATTGAGAACGCCGACCAGATCCTTGTGATTGATGGCGGGACTGTGGCTCAGAGAGGTACACATAAGGAACTGCTACAACAGGAAGGTACTTATAAAAAGTTTATCCAAATCCGTGAACAAGCCGAGGGCTGGCGGATACAATAAAGGCGGTGGTATATGAAACTTCACAAATCTGGAGAGGATTATCTGGAAGCTATCTTTGTCCTGCAGCAGAAAAAAGGAATGGTTCGCTCTGTTGATGTGGCGCAGCATCTGGGTGTGAAAAAGCCCAGTGTGTGTAATGCGGTTTCCATTTTGGAGCAATGCGGCTTCTTGGTTAAAGATGAGGACCATTTCCTTCACTTAACTGAGAAGGGCCGTAAGACGGCTGAGACAATCTATGAACGGCACTGCTATTTTAAAAACTGGCTGATTGAGGCAGGTGTGGAGGATGCCACAGCGGAACAGGAAGCCTGCAGGATCGAGCATGACATCAGTGAGCAGAGCTTCCAGAAATTGAAGAGATGGAAGGAGCTGGGACATTCTGAAGAAACAAATGGTGATTGAATTTCCAGAGGAGCGGCTGCCGGAGATCTGCAGCTTCAAGAGAAAACTCCAGACTCTGGAAGGTGTGAAGATCTACATGGAGCCGCAGCAGATCCGATATCCGGGATTTTTTCTGGATATGCTCCAACGTAAGGTTATGGTGGAGGAAAAAGAGGTGCCTCTGACTGCCAGGGAATTTGACATCCTTGCAGTCATGGCCCGGCATCCGGGACGTGTGTATACCTATGCTCAGATTTGCCACCTGATCTATGGGGAAACGGATGTCGGGGAAGAAATGTACAGTAGTGCCTACTGTCTGATCAGCAGCCTGCGGAAGAAGCTGGAGAAGGAACCACGGCACCCCCGGTATCTTGATACCGTATATGGTGTCGGGTATCGGTTTGAGATTGCATAAATAATAATCGTTATAACCATCAAGGGGCGCTGCTTTTTACACAGCGTCCCTTGAGTTCTTTCATAAGATATTTACTACAGTTTCTATTATGAGAACGGCATGGTCGAACCATGGTAACCATCCACATGAAGCGGGAGGACTGTAGCTCCGGCTTCTATTTTTTTGATCTGCACGTCATGAGATAATCCCAGGACAGCGCAGCCACACGAAACCTTTTCAATGACTGACTGGCCCGATGCCAGGTCAACGATTGCATGGCCGTTCATTGTTCCAATCCGTGTATTTCCATTCAAGCTCAGAATACGGGAGTTGTCCTGCATGGTATGGATCTGGCTATCCCTATATGCATGACGAATAAGTGAAATATCTTTCATCTTATGGACAACTGCATTCTCGCACAAATTAGTGATCATAGCATGGTCATCCAGGCATTGGATTTGAGCGTTTCCCTGAACATTCTTAATGAAAGAGTTTCCTGTGATGACCTCTGTCTGAGCGTGATCCTCTATGGTATCTATGACAGAATCAAAACAGTAGATTTCTGCATCTCCACATACGGTTTCCACCTCACAGTGATATAAGATATGTTTACCGCTGCTGATCAGCTTGATCGTCTCATTTGCCCGCAGGTATTTCTTCTGCCAATCTTTCAGTGCGGCGATTAACCGTTGCTGGATAGGTTTGTTTTTCCATAAAGGTCTGTCCAGCCAGGAATCGGGGGTGAACATAGAAAAGTTCATTTCCTCCTGCTTCGGGCTGATCCACCATTTCCAACAATATGGATGCAATCTAAAAATAATGGGATAGGTGCCGTCCTTAATATATCCGGCATCGGCTGAAGATGCCAGAATATCCTGTACCCCTTTATCCCCTCTTGCTGTTGCGTAACCTTCATTTTCAAATAATACAATACTAAATTCTAAATCCATTCTTTTCTCCTTTTTTGTGGGTGTTCCTCCGGAAATTTAATTCAATCCTCCTCTCCTGCTTTCAGGCATAAAAAAAGAGAATGATGCCGGATGCTCATTCTCAAACTTCGTACAGAGATCTCTGCAAAATAAAAAGCCAGAAGGTACTGCCCTGGTGGCAGAATATCCCTCTGACTGATTACAAACCTAAACAGCATATCCTTTTCCGGATAAACACAATTAATGATTACAGAATAAGTATATTACTATATCTGGTATATGTCAAATTATATTGCAACAAAATATAGGAATATTTCTGCTTTTTCAATAAAAGTTGCTATCTGCATATCCCATACGTATGAAATAAGTAACAGAGCCATATGAAGCGTTAAGGAAAGATATAGTATTGAACAAACAGAAAATCATCCACTCTGCGAAAATGCAGCCCTATTATTCTTATGAAAAGTAAAAATACAGGAGCTTCCTGTATAATACAAATATAGGGAATTCCACGAAAGGTGGTTGAGAAAAAAAGATACCTCAGAGTAAAATAAGATTTGCTGACTTTGCTGGTTAGTACAAATCCTATAG
>NZ_NFIF01000060.1:0-739 GCF_002161645.1 Blautia sp. An46
GAGCCAGTAGTCGGCAGGTATATTTTCCATAGGGCAAGACCCTGCACAGGAGCAAAGCTGACACCCTGGTTATGGGCAGGCGGGACGAAGGAAGTGAGGACCCGGCGGAGACGCAGGAGGTCCTGGTAGACACGGGAGGTGCGCTGCCATAGATGGAAGGGTATACACAAGGCCATGTAAAACGAAATACGAAGACGTTTTACTTCGTGTACCCAAAACCAGCTATTTTCGTATCAGATACAGAGAAATGCCCATCTCCATGGCTCATTCATCTGAGATAGTAACTTGAAAAACCTTTATTTTAAAGGAAAATCACTTGACAATATAGGGAGGGAAAACACATTAAACTTGAAATCCGTAGCAGTCTGCATAAGATCAATATATTTCTTTACATCCAGAGACTCATTGAGATTTTTGAGAGGAAAGTAGCCCAGGAGTTTTTCAGGAGTTTCCTCGGAGATCTGTAAATCTTTCTCGCTTTGCCGTTGCTCTGCCAGCTGTTGATTTAATCGGGCAACCTCATCTTTGAAGAAAGCAACCGGGTCCTCGATTCCTTTCTCCTGAAGTTCGTGGACGTAACCAAGGGCTTTATAAGAACGGTGTGCGGTATTTTTCTTGCGTGGGTCATAAAAACTTTCATAAATTTGAAGATAAGTGCCTTTATTAAGATTGGATTTTTTTAAAAAGTAAGCCATAAAATCACCTCTCCTCATTATAACACCATAACACCATTTAGTAA
>NZ_NFIF01000061.1:0-730 GCF_002161645.1 Blautia sp. An46
CAGAGATCAGTTTTTGAGATTTTATTGCCATCCATCTCTATTGGTATCACCTCCATCATTTGAGAACATCTTATCAAATGCAGGAAGGGATTTGAAGATACGGATGATTACCTACTTACTTTTCAAGGATCCGCCCTCCGGACTGACGCTTCACCGTGACTCTGACAAAGAGATCAAATACGTGGTGGTCGCCCTGCCAGAGCTCATTGACAAGGATCGGTTTTTCCCGGAGGGTGAAGTGGCCATACAGGCTGCTCCACTTACGCACGCCTTCCCGGCAGTAACAGATCATCTGGGGCGGGATATGGGCAAGCAGCCTGTTTACAGTCTTGCGATTGTTCGGGATGCGCATGTATCCGCCGGGGGATTTGCAGGCAGGTATCTCCGTATCCGCCAATGCATTTTCAGGGTGGTACGGGCAGGCCGAACAGTGGACATCTTTGTGAGCCTCCAGTTCCCGGAAGATGCTGTTCTGGGAGAAGTGCTGATGGTGGTCGAGATAAAGGGCATAGGCAAGGTCAGCGCTCCAGAGGCACATGGTTTTCGGGAGATGGTGCTGCAGGTAGACCGGTTCCAGGTAAAGCATGGACAATTCTTTTGATGATGGTGGATATACCAGTGCGCTGAAAGCGCCTGTCCGGTGTTTTGGAAATCACCTGTCCGGAAAGAGGAAATCATGGTTTCGGACAGATAATGATTGCGGCGGAGCCGCCATCCTGAAGACTAGAAC
>NZ_NFIF01000062.1:0-672 GCF_002161645.1 Blautia sp. An46
AACGAAACTTTCCGGTGGCGATGCGCTTCGGGGAAACACCCGTACCCATCCCGAACACGACGGTTAAGACTGAAGCGGCCGATGATACTATGCTGGAGACGGCATGGGAAAGCAGGTGGTTGCCGGGAACCCCAAAAAAAGAGCCGGGGAAAAGGCGATGAGATAGAACGGCACCATAGAAGGTGTAACCCACATCAGCGGGGAAGCGCTGTTTGGATAGCTGGTTTTACCAGTGATTAGAGGATATAAAGATTTGTATCTTCTAATGGCTGATAAAACATCAGTCAATAGTGTGCCAGCCCGCACATCGGCAGCGAAGCTGCCTCAGTCGCAAGCAGGCACCCTATACAACAGAATAAAAACACACTCCTGAGTGCGAGCACTCGTCGTGCATTTTGATTCTGTTGTGCACTGTACCTTGAAAACCGCATATGTAAAACATTCATTTCTTGATGATACGTTAAACGTAAGATAGAGACGAAAACGAGGCACTGCGAAAGCAGTGAGAGAAAGAAAACCAACAAGCCGTCTGATGTTAACGCTATAGCATCAGAGAGGCCAAGCAAAAAAGAGCACAGGGCGGATGCCTTGGCACCAAGAGCCGATGAAAGACGTGATAAGCTGCGATAAGCTTCGGGGAGGAGCAAATATCCATTGATCCGGAGATCTCTG
>NZ_NFIF01000064.1:0-590 GCF_002161645.1 Blautia sp. An46
CTTTGTACTTTCCGTACTGTTCCAGATATTTTTCATCAATACCTGCTTTCTCTGCAATCTTTGTGATTGGCTCCATGACACATTCCTGTGCGATTTCGATGTCTGATTTGAATCCCATAGTTCAACATCCTCCTTAAAAAATAATGATTTCTCTCGCCCCTTTTTCAACTCTTTTACGGTTGAAAAAAGGGCAACATTTGTTACTCGCAAATGCTGCCCAGACGGTCGGCTTTCATTATAATTCTGATTCCCCTGTGGTACTCCACATTTATCCGTCAGTAATCAGAATCTTGTTTTTTGGTAAGCTCTATTTCTTACCCTGGCTTTAATTTATCACAATCACTGGCAGTTGTCAACGAATATTTTGAAGTTTGTGATTTTTTTACCAATATTTTTTGTATTCTTTACACAATTTAACGAAGACTATTTTTCTCCATTTTAGATATACTTAACAATTTTAGTTGGTTTTACTTGTTAATAAATGCTTCAACCTCTGCTCTCTCAGGCATTACCCGCAGGGCACCTTTTTTGGTGGTCACGATAGAAGAAGCTCCATTGGCAAACCGGAGCATTTCCTGAAGATTTTCCTC
>NZ_NFIF01000065.1:0-529 GCF_002161645.1 Blautia sp. An46
CGCCCGAAGTCAGTGACCCAACCTTAGGGAGGGAGCTGCCGAAGGCGGGACGGATGACTGGGGTGAAGTCGTAACAAGGTAGCCGTATCGGAAGGTGCGGCTGGATCACCTCCTTTCTAGGGAAGAAGAAGTAAGTAAAGTGTTTCACTGTTGAGTTATCAAAGAAAAAGTTGATAACGAAACTTTCCGGTGGCGATGCGCTTCGGGGAAACACCCGTACCCATCCCGAACACGACGGTTAAGACTGAAGCGGCCGATGATACTATGCTGGAGACGGCATGGGAAAGCAGGTGGCTGCCGGATCAAGAAGGGCTTATAGCTCAGCTGGTTAGAGCGCACGCCTGATAAGCGTGAGGTCGGTGGTTCGAGTCCACTTAAGCCCACTGGACAATGTTCACAGAGGAGCAAAGGTCCACTTAAGCCCATTGGGTATAAGCTTTTGCTGAGGAGCAAAGGTCACTTAAGCCCACTGGATAGATAAAATATCCAAAACAATAGAAAACAGAAGATGGGGATATAGCTCAGTTGG
>NZ_NFIF01000007.1:0-170206 GCF_002161645.1 Blautia sp. An46
GGTGGCTTCAGTCGTTGTAAAGATGGGATAAAATGTAAAGCTACAGTAGTCAGAAAAAAATCTATACCTTATAAAATCGCTGTAGCTTTACATTTTACCTGACTTTCCATTTCACATATAATGTTAAGCTTAACATTAGATGTGATAATTGAACTGAACGGTGGCTTTTTTCCATTCCGCCAGTTCATAAGGGGTAGCCGGTAACTTGGCCAGTAATGGCAGTTCTTCGTCGCGGAAGATCTCGTATCGGGTACCCTCTTTCTTTTGGAAAGGACGGTTTACGAATTCCTCCAGCTTCCTGCGGATGGCCTTGTTCAGCTCGGCCAGCGAAAAGAACTGTTCATTACGGAGCGCCGCGGTGATCCAGGTAGAAATGACACCTACAGAGCCTTCGGCATTTGGCTTGTCCTTCGGTGCCCGGACGCGGGCAGGGATGATAGCCGTGTTGTAGTGCTCAGCCATCTCGTGGTAGATGGTGTTGAGTTCCTGATTGTACCAGTCGTTGTTGTGGATCACTGCAGTCGTGGTATTATCAGGCACCAGAATACGGGTTACACCACCGAAGTACTCATACATGTGAACGTGTGCAGTAATCCATGAGCGCTGCTTTTCATTAATAAAAGCCTCAACGTAAGGATACTGGCTGTATGTCATGACACCCACAAAGAGAAATGCGGGGATGATCTCGCCGGTATCCGGATCGGTGATCTGCGCAGGATCTCCTGCCCAGTCAACTTCGATCTGCTCGCCGGGCTTTCGGTTGATATGCATGGTTGCGCGGCGCTTCTGCTCATCCTGCTGGATGTAATAACAGAACTGGGAATACATGAGCGGCTCGTCGCCGGACTGGCGGCATTCCTCCAGGTACTCCGTCCAGAGGAGTTTCTTGTTGACACCGTTGCGGAGCAACTCCTTCTGGATGTAGTTGAAATCTGGCATCCGTTTTTGTTTGGATACCTTTGATTCCTTGGGAAACATCAGCGTCTCAAGCGCTGCATCTGTCAAGTTTTCACCCAACGGCCAGGATAAATGCATTTCCCGTGCTCGTTTTTGAACCTTGACTACGGTTTTCTGCGAAACACCGATGCTTTGAACAATGTTTCGCTGTGATAGTCCCAAAGCGGTAAGCCTGAGGATCTCACGATACTTGGTCATTGTCTTGTGACCTCCTTATAATAGATTTACATCTTGCGATGCATGTCTCTATTATAAGGCTCTGGAATATGATTTCCTGTCCCGGAACAGTGATTTCCGTTTATTCGGAATAGAGATTTCCTATCGCCGGACTGGTGATGGAAAATGCCCCGGAATACTCACTGGAAAATTGAGGAACCACAGGAAACAGCAGAACCCTTATATCCCAGAGAGGTTAACAACATTATTTCATTTATTGGTGACAGGGGAACAGGAAAAACTACTGTACTTCGAGAATTTTGTTGGCTGCTGCAGAATTTTCGGAGCGGAAGGAAGAGCAGCTGGATCAATAGTATGCCCCTTGATGAAGAGGCAAAAGAACGCTTGCTTAGGATAGAAATTAATTTCACGGTACTTTCACCTATTGATGCCTCTCTTTTAGAAGAAAAAGAAGACCTTTTCGAGTTGATTTTGGCAGGACTGTTTGAAAAATGTGAAGAACTATGGCGGGGAGGCTCTTATACTTATGAAAACAGATATTCAAAAACAAGGGAAATGCTCCTGAAAAAGTTTGGAGAGGTATACAGAAATCATAAGAGTGTAAAACAGGGAGACAGGCAGGAAGATCCGGGCGAATCAGTTGTTACCCGGCTGCGGACAATGGCCAGCAGTAAGAAGATCCAGACTGCTTTTGGAGAATTGATTGACAGTTTTTTTCATCTGGTAGAAGGCGGAAATACAAATCGGGCGGTGGATTACCTGATCATTGTGATAGATGACCTTGATCTGAACCTGGAACACGGATTCCAGATGCTGGAAGAGCTGCAGAAATACCTGACTCATTCCAATGTCATTATTTTAACAGCTTTGTCATATAAACAGCTTTCTCTCATTACAGAAAGTCATTTTGTTAAAAATATCGGGTATTCCGCTGGAGGCAAGAATCCGGAGGAACTGGCATTACATGGCAGAGAACTGGCAAAAGATTATCTGGATAAATTAATTCCTGTAAATAACCGTATTTATATGCCGGATATTTATACAAAGTCCCAGGATATTGAGATCCGGAACGATAATGAAAAAAAATCCATACAGGCAAAAAAATATATAATGTTGAAAAATGCAGGGAAAATGCATATCTACTATGATGGTTTGGGAATAAAAAAGCATTTCGTTGAGAAAAGGACAGTCAGGACACTGCTTTCTTCTGTAGAATTTTTAAACTCTCTGGCTACAGTAGACTTTTCAGAGGCCAGAATGATAAAAGGAAAGGTTCTTTCTGGTGTATCTGAGAAGAATTTTGAAAATGTAAAAAAGTTACAGAAGAAACTGGTTCGTGCCTATGGTAGAAACTATGAGAGATATAATGCAGATATACAGGAACGGATGATATTCGAGAAAACAGATGAACAGCAACGACGATTTTTTGATGATCTGATGGGAATACAATTGACAAGAAGAGGAAGATATGTAGCGGCTCTTAAAGCGGAAAATTTTAAAAGCTTAGCGCTAAATGGGAATGCACTTTCTATTTCTTACTATTATGGTGATTTGCTGGAATGTATTTATACCTGGGGAAGAAGAAGAGAACAGGATAAACCTCTTATACATTGTATTATGGCATCTTTTACTTCAGAAATGGTTCATGAATATATCTGTTATATGTACTCACCTGATGAAACAAAGAGGAGCAAGTCAAGAAGAAAACTGGAGCATTTCCTGGGTGAGGGATTTGGCAATGATTGGACAGGAAAAATGCTTCCGGTGCGTATTTCAGAAGAGATTTTTTCTTTAGCTTTTTTCAGAACCGTAGAGTTTCAAATGATAAATTGCTATTTTCCCTTGGAAAGACTCTATACATTTCTTATGCAATTGGAGACTGCTGCATATTCTATGAGTGAAAAGACTTGGCAAGAGAAATTTATCAAAGAAGTCGGGGAGGCAGTAGCAAAGGACTTTGAAGAAAATAAAGCAATATGGAGCCTGCAATGCATGGATATGTTGTTTGAGAACGCCTGTCTGAACCAGCAGCAAATGCCGGCACTTTCCTTTTCCTTTAATATATTCGAGCGCACTTTTATTTCTCTTAGTAAGAATACTCCTCAACCGCGTAGAAAGGGATTAGTGCTTCGGGTAGGAATAGATACGCAGCAGGCGGATTTTGACATATTGGGATTTGTTAAGAAGTCAATTGCGCCTCAGGAAGAGCAAAGAGAAAAGTATAAAAAAATATTCGAAGATATATCAGCGGCAATTTACAAATATGTGGCAGAATATGTTAGGCTTGAGAATGCTGTGGGGATAGAGGAAAAACTGACGAGAAAGCTTACTGCACAATTAAAGAAACAGTCTATATTTGAAAAATTTAAAACTGCGGACGCCATTGCATTTCCGTTTTATGATTTTGATCTGTCCTATAATATAATAAAACGGGTGCGGGATAAATGCAGCAGATCGTTTACACAACCAACACTTTTACAGGATATTGTAAAAAATATTGTGAAGATTTATGGATTTATTGAAGAAGAATTGACCAGTGAGGAAAATTATTATGCGGAGAAGAATCCTGGCAGTAGTTTTCCTTATCGTCGAATGTTTTCTGAGTATCCATATATTGCCGCTATGAAAAAATTAAAGGACAATGAGTTTTTTGTGAGAATTTTACAGAACAATATTAAAGCTGGAATATCTCCCAGTATACCGGAGACAGAAATAAATGATTAATCTAGCGGAGGAATCATAGTGCATAATCTTGACAGTATATTGAAAATATACTTTAAAAATACCACGGCAAAAGAGGTTCTGGAAGGAACTGTATCATATAATAAGTATCCGCCGGAAGTTTTCCAAAAAAAGGCTATGATGTATATGAAGCATTACAGTGATACGGAAAATGAAGGTTTATATGAATATGCACAGGAATATTTTCATGCCTATGCAGAGGGCGCTTTCAGACAAAGGGAAGAAAATGTATTCTGTGCATTGGCAAATCTTGCAGATAATCTGCTTATCATGCAGGAAAGCAAGGTAGTATGCAGATATGAGCGATTTGTCAGATGGAGAGATGTGACGACAGATATTGATGAAACGAATTTAATATGCGCATTTCTTGCTCAGAGAACTGCGTCTGGTATGGAGTGCTATCGGACTTTCTTATGGGACAACACAATTGGACATAATAATACGCAGCTGAACAGAATCTTGCAGAGAGGACTTGCAGATAATCATTTTCATCTGTTTGGCTCAGCCCCTGTTTTTGAATTGAGCTGGATTCAGCTTATGCAGAATGTAAATGATAAGCGAATACGGGACCATCTGAAAAAAATTGACAGAGCCAGAAGATCCAGCTATACATATAACAGTGTTCAAGACATAAGACCTTCTTTGGAATCTCAACATCTGCAGGCAGTATTGATCCGGGCTGTGTTGACATTGCTGCTTTGGGAGGAACAGGGACTGATAAGTTCGGCCAGAAATCTATTGGAGAGGTATGGGTATGCTGACCATGCGCTAGGTGCTATCCTAAGACAACAGAATTTCCTTATGGACGAAAAGAGTAATATTCAGGCGCTGACAGAGGACATTAAGAATATTGCAGCTTATGGAACGAAGCTGGGGGATTACGATTATGCATTATATGGAACGGGGTGCAATGCAGATGATCAAGAACTTCCTAACTTGATTTTCTCAGGCGATAGATGGCTTATTTATAGTCTCTTAAAAGGGTTGTACAGCGAAAAGCGTTATAATGACAGAGTCTATGATTGGTTGTATGCATATCTGCTCATCAAAGCAGATATACGTTCAGAGATCGTTCAAATAAATGATAATATAGGCCTGGATAATTTTATTGTGTACAGCAAGAGAAAATCAGGATTTCTGAACGGTAAAAATATGGTAAAAAATATGATAGAGAATGCTGTTTTTTCTGATAGAAAAAATATGAAAAGCCTGGAAATCCGCATATCGCCCCAAAACACGGCATATGAAAATGCAGTTATGATTTCAGAATACATCAGAATTATTGGCCGGACAGATGGATATAGACTTTCTTCAAAAGAATGGTTCTATTTTGTTTTCCATTTTTCAAAGTGCCAGGATCAACTGCCTGACAGAGAGAACTATACCGGCGAATCCTGCAGGCACTATCAGAAAAGGTCCAGTCTGAAAAGGCAGGCACATCAGATTATCCGATTTAGAAATCAGTACCCTGGGATTGCTGGAAAAGTTCTGGGGATTGATGCCTGCTCTCAGGAAATCGGATGCAGGCCGGAAGTCTTTGCAACGATTTTCAGAAGGCTGGGACAACATGTATGCGAAGAAGGGCTGGAATATGAAGTCCCGCAATTAAAGAAAACCTATCATGTCGGTGAAGAATTTCTGGATATAGCAGATGGTTTACGGGCCATTGAGGAATGTGTGCGCTTCCTTAATATGCAGTGCGGAGACCGTATAGGACATGGGACTGTTTTGGGAATAGACGTCCATTCCTGGTACAAAGTAAAACATAATACGATTATTATTCCTGTACAGGACTATCTGGATAATGTTGCATGGATGTATAATAAAATAATAGAGTTTCAGATAGAAGGCTGTGATATCCTCAGAGATTATCTTAATAAAGAATTTGATTTTTATTTTTCAGAACTGTATGAAAAAAATATCAGAAGCCAGCATCTGACCGGCAATAATTTTAACATATATAATTATTATAATGCATGGAAATTAAGAGGCGATGAGCCAAGCCTTTATATTGACGGCAGATTCTCAAAAGAAAGATATCAAAATGCAGGCCGATATGTTGTTGACCATTTACACAGAGAAAACAGAGTTTTGAGGCATAATGAGGAGTGCAGCCTGTTGTATTACTATTACCACTACTCCTGGGATATCCGTTCACAGGGAACAAAGAGAAAAGAGATACATATACCACAGTTCTATATTGACGGAATTGAAAAACTGCAGAAAGCTATGCAGAATTTTGTGAGTGAGAGAGGCATAGGAATAGAGACGAATCCAACTTCCAATTATCTGATCAGTGTAATGAACAGCTATGAAGAGCATCCCATATTAAGATTTTATAATAAAGGTCTGGATGCTGACTATGAAGAGAAAAATACATGTCCGCAGCTGTTTGTATCTGTCAATACAGATGATAAAGGAATATTTCGCACCTCTTTGGAAAATGAATTTTCTTATTTGGCTGCCTCTTTGGAAAGTGAGGAGAAGCCTAATGGAGAAAAGAAATATAATCGGCAAATGGTCTATCAGTGGATTGATGATATAAGGGAAATGGGGATTGAACAAAGTTTTTTAGGCAATGTTGAAGAAAATTGAAGAGTACTGGAGTTAAGGGGAAAATGATATCAGAAAAAAATAATGAACAGGAATGGGATCTGATTCTGTACCCGGGCAAATCCAATCTTATTTCAGACATAAGGGAACTCTGGCAGTACCGGGAACTGATTCTGCTCCTGGTAAAGAAAGAATTTAAGATCATGTATGCCCAGACCATGCTGGGACCTGTATGGCTGCTGCTGACACCTTTGATGTCTTCTGCCGTTCTAAGCCTGGTCTTCGGCATAGCGGCAGGAATTTCTACGGATGGTATACCACAGTTTTTGTTCTACTATCTGGGTAATATTTTGTGGCAGAATTTTTCGGGCTGTGTGTAGAATGTCAAGTAAAATTGACCCACTTTTTTATCTTCTTTTGACCCACCTTAGTGATTGCTATATTAACTGCTAAGGCGGGTCAGTTTTATCTGTCAATCCCGATTTTTACACTGTGAATTGACCCACCGCTTTAGTGCGTTACGGCTGTCTTCGATAGTTCCTGCTTTTTCAGCTGTTTCAGAAACAATTGTTCCGCATAGTTCATCCAGATCCATAAATACTCGGTTTGCGGCATCTGAATCTGCGGCAGAAAACCGGTCATTTTCCGGATCGTATGTATACTTTCCGCATTTTTTAATCCTGTTTATTACAAAAAATGGATTTTTTACCCCGTATCTGTTTCGGATCATATCGTATGCCGATGTTTTTCCTTCCCGGTTGTACACATCCACCAACGCCGGGAAGATATCCTCGCTTATGATTGTCTTTCCCATCTTATCTACTCCTCTGACCTGTCACCAGCTGGCCGGATCTTCAAACGGCATCTCTTCTCCGATATGCAGACGGAGATGCTCATCCGCCTCTTCTCCCAGGCCATTCCTGACCAGGACTTCCCAGTAAAGCATGCAGGTCCGGTACAAGCGTCTGGATCTTTCCTGCAGTTCTTCATAGGTCAGTTTTTTAGGCGTACACGGTACTAGTGGTTTACCGTGTGCGTATCCGGGAAGGGATCCTGAAAGAATTTCTGGAGAAGAACCGGGCGGAGGTGAAGAAAATGAGTATATACGAATATGATCAGGAAAAACATATCCGAATGGAGAGGCAGGATGCCTGGGAGGATGGAATGCAGGAAGGAGTACTCCGTGGAGCAGAGCAGCAACTGAGCAAAATTATTAAAAATATGATGAAAAAAGGCAGAAGTATCTCTCAGATAGCGGAGGAACTGGGAGAAGATGAGAAGCGGATACGGGAATTGGCTGAAAAGCTTACCGAGTAAATTACTCCGGAGAAGACAGGCGAGTATTATGAGTAAAAAGAAGGGCATACAGCCGGGACTTCGTTCCCTTTCGAAAATTGAAAAGATACTCACGGTTAGGAATCCAAAAGGAAGGATTATTTGTGACCGTTCACATTAACAGTTGTTTTCAATATCTTTGAGAATGTTCTATTAAATAAAACGCTTTTATCAAAAACAGGATTGAGGTATAATGACTGTGAGTATAGATAGATATATCCACAAGCGAGGTCCCCTTATGTTCCGTGTCCTTCCTGATAATTTTTTCATTCCTCTTTCTTCCCCTAATAAAACTGTATATTGGGATTGTATCTGCAAGCTGTTTTCCGTTATGGAACACCAGCTTTCTTTTGGTGTGGAAAGAGACGTACTGGCAGACGAGCTGGAGTATTATTTTGACCAGACTGGGGCTGCGGAAGTGGTAGAAGAAGATTTTGCCGGATCGGACAGCAGGGGAAAAGCAAACGGTATTTTAAGACGGCTGGAATATTATGGATGGATTGAGGTTGAGACGGATAAAAGCTATGTCCAGAGAGTAAACTTTAAAGACTATGCAGTACGGCTGATGAAAACCCTCCTTGAGATTGAAGAGGGCAGGCAGATGGAATATCAGGGGTATATTTATACCATATACAGTCTGGTAAGAGGCGGATGGGAGAACCCGGGGGTGGTGCTTTTGCAGATCCTGGAAAATACGGATTTTCTCATTACAGGACTTAAGAACCTGAATTCCAGTATTAAGCGTTATATTGATGAACTGACCAGATACAGCAATGTAGCGGAGATCATGGACGCTTTATTTAATGATTATATTGCCAATGTTGTAGACAAGGCCTATCATCGGCTTCTGACTTCTGATAATGTGTCCAAGTTTCGTCCGGAGATCATTGAGCGGCTGGAGAGTAAAAGCAGGAGTAAAGCGTACATTGAAAAGGCTGCGGCGGAACTGGCTGATCTTCAGGAGACAGATATAGATACTGCCAGGGAAAATGTTTACAGATATCTCCATGAGATTATAGAGGCATTTCGGAATATGGATGAAATCCTCAATGAGATCAACCAGAAAAATACACAATATCTAAAGGCAGCTATTAACCGGGCAAAGTTCCGACTGGCAGGGCATGAGGACGTTCGGGGACAGATAAAGGAAATCCTTATAGGGATCAATGAGAGGATAAATCAGGAACAGCTGGAGCTGGGAGGGATTTATGAACTGGAATTTCTGGAGGGACTGATCCGTATTTACAGCAGCGGCGTTCTGGATGGAAGCTCTCTTTATTCTCCTGTAGAAGGGAAAAAAGAATTTACACCCCGGGAGATCCGGGACTGGGAGCCGAATCTGACTTTGCGTCAGGAGAAGCTTCGGAAGCTGACGGAAAAAATGGAGAGAGTTTTAAGCGTGGAGAAAATTGAGAAGTATGTGGATAACTGCCTGGGAGACAGGAAGGAAATGCGGGCGGTCCAGTTTCCTCTCAGAGATACAGAGGACTTTATAAAAATTATTTACATACGGCTGTATGGGCAGAGAAAAAATATGAAGTACGGGGTTGAGCCTCTGGAAGAAAAAGAGGTCAATGGATACCGGTTTAAGGATTTCCGGATTTGGAGGAAATAGAAGTGGAATTATTGGAGAAAATGCTGCAAAGAGACAGGGATGAGTTTAAGAAGATCTGTAATAAGCTTCTTAGTCATTGCTTTTTGTGTAAGGCTAACGAGTCAGGAAGGGCAGATTATTATTTTGTGCTAAAGTATAAAAAGGAGTTTCAGGAATATCTGTCAGTTCTGGGATATCGGCTGGAAATTAATGAGGATGACGGTGTTATACAGCTTACCAATCCCCAGAATTATAACCGGGTAAACCTAAAGCTGATAGAATCGGTGATCCTGCTGATCTTACGGGTTCTTTATGATGAGAAGAAACGGGAACTTTCTATCAGTGATGAGGTGATTGTAAACCTGGGGGATATTCAGGAAAAATTTTTAAGTCTTCAGATACGGGACAAGATGATCGACAAGACTACCATGCGGAATACTCTTTCGCTCTTCCGCAGATTTCAGATTATAGAACTGCTGGACAGAGATCTGGGAAATGAGGAGTCCCGGATCATTATTTATAATTCGATCATAATGGCAGTGCGGATTGAAGACATTAAACAGGCTTATGAGAAGCTGGAACTGTACAGGAAGGGGAAAGGGTCTGATGAAAAAACTGAAACGGATGAAGCTGATCAACTGGCATCGCTTTGAAAACTGTGTGATTGATTTTGGAGAAACTACGCTTCTTTCCGGAGAAAATGGAGCAGGAAAAACCACGATCCTGGACGCGATACAGTTTGTTGTGATCTGCTCTGCCAACTTTTTCAATAAGGCGGCTCATGACAATGGAAAAAGATCCCTTTCCGGATATGTCCGCTGTAAGACCGGGCGGGAGAATAAGCCTTATGAGAGGACCGGAGAAATCAGCGCCCATGTTGCTCTGGAGTTCTATGAAGAGAGCAGGGACAGGTACTTTATCGTAGGGGCCGTGATCGATTCCGCTACGGAAGGACAAGAAACGGCAGTCAGGTACCTGATGGATAACTGCAGGCTTTCTGAAGAGATGTTTTTTAAAGGGAAGACGCCCAGATCTATCTCGGAATTCCGCAGTTTTAACAGTAAGGGGATCCGGCAGTGGTGCAAGACTCAGAGTGAGGCCAGGAAGATGATCAAGGCCAGGCTGGGACGGATCGAGGACAAGTTTTTCAGCCTGATTCCCAAAGCAATGGCTTTTAAACCTATTGATGATATTAAAGAGTTTGTGTATACCTATGTACTGGATGCTAAGGAAGTAAACATAGATCTGCTTAGGGAGAATGTCCGCAGCTATCAGGATCTGGAAAGAACGCTGGAATCTGTAAAGAGGCGAATGGAGAAGCTGGAACAGATCGAAGGCTTTTATGAAGAGGCTCAGGACTGTGTAAAAAGAGATGGGATGTACGAATTTTTTCTGTCTCAGGCAGAAGTAGACCTGATAAAAGAAAGGATACAAAGGCTGGAAGAGGAGATACAGGCAGAAGAATACAGAAAAAAACAGCTGACCAGCCAGTTGGAAGAGACGGAAAAGGAACGGGCGCAGAAACAGGAAATCGAGACAAATCTTCGGGTAGAATTAAGACAGAATCAGGATTTTATTGCCTTAGAAGAACAGAAAAAAGAGCTGGAGCGTTTTCTGGAGGAAGAAAAAAACTGCCTGGAAGAGAAGCGGATACTGAAAAAAAGTATAAAAAAGAGTCTGGACCAGATGGATAAGCTGCTGGAAATAAAGGATGTGGATCCCTGCGTCAGAGAATGCCGGAAGAGACTTGAGAGTATAGAGGAAATCCAAAATGTTCCAGAGGCCAGGGCGCTGCTGGATCAGGTGATCCAGTATAAGAACCAGATGTACGGAAAAGTTCAGAGAAAGCTGGCAGAGGTACAGATCCGGCTGAGGGAAAGGCAGACAGAAAGGGAGCAGCTGGAAGGAGAAATCCAGCGGCTGAAGAGAAAGAAGCTGTCTTATCCGGAGGCAGTGGAGCGACTGACAGAGGCAGTCCGGGAAGAATTTCAGCGACTGGGAAGAAAGGCAGAACCTCATGTACTTTGCGAAGTGCTGGAAATTGCAGATGAAAGCTGGAGAAATGCAGTGGAAGGATATCTGAATACTCAGCGTTTTTATATTCTGGTGGAACCGGAAAATTTTGACATTGCCCTGGGGATTTACGACAGACTGCGAAGAGAGAAAAAAGCATACGGAGCAGGCCTTATTAATACCCAGCATATGGAGGATTTCGATGAAGCGCCGGAGGGGACTCTTGCCCAGACGGTTACGTCGAAGAATAAGTATGCCAGACGCTATATCAATATGGTGCTGGGGAAAGTGAAAATGTGCCAGCGATACGAGGATCTGAAGAAATATTCCACCTCGATCACACGGGAATGCATGAGATACCAGAATAAGGTAGCCAGCGCCATTAAGCCGGAAATTTTCCGTGTGCCTTTTATTGGGAAAAATGCTTTTAAGGTGCAGCTGGAACAGGCGGAAAAGAAAAGGGAAGTCCTGAATGAAGAGCTTGAAATGCTTCAGGAGAAGATAAAAAACCTGGAATTTGCAGCAGATCCTCTTTTAACTGGGGAAGATGTGGATGTAAAATACAGGCTGGAGATTTTGACCAGACTTTCTCAGGTAAAGGCGCTGATCCAAAAATGCAGGGAAAATATTAAGACCCTTGAAAAGAATTCTACGTTAATTGAAAAGCAGATTCAGCTGGAGGTTTTGGAAAAGATTAGAACAGAGATTGAAAAGAAAGCAGGAGACCTGAACCGACAGATAGGAATCGCAGAGCAAAAGATAGAGAATAGAAAGGAACAGCTTCAGGCAGGGATACAGGAAAAACTTAAGTTCCAGGCCCATACTGCGGACCTTACGCAAAAGGCCGGTGATAGGGTGCTGAACTGGAAAAAGGAATATGAAAAACAGACTTCCCAAAAGACTTTCCAGCAGTTTAAAGAGAATTATGAAAAACAAAGAAAATCTAACTGGACCCGGAAAGAGAATTCGGAAGCTTTTATGACAGAGCAGATGGTTCAGTATAAATCAGAATATAATTTTGGGGCTCCGGCTTCCATGAAAGGCTATCCGGAGTTCGCCGCAGTTTATGACCGTCTCCGTACCTCAGAACTGCTGGATTACGAAGAGAAAGTGGAAGCTGCGAAACAGGCAGCAGAGGAAGAATTCCGGGAACAGTTCCTGGCAAAGCTTCAGGAAAATATGAAACAGGCCCAGGGAGAGTTTAAGGAATTGAACAGAGCTCTGAAGGATATTGCCTTCAGCAGCGAACAGTATGAATTTCTGTATATGCCCAGCAAAAAATACCGGAGTTATTATGAGATGCTGATGGATGACTTTAATGTGGTCCAGGGAGAATCTATCTTCAGCGGTATTTTCCATGAAAATCACAGAGAAGTCATCGATGAGCTTTTTGAGCGTCTGGCTATACAGAACGATAATAATTCCAAGACTTTAGATGAATTTACAGACTATAGGACTTACATGGATTATGATATTAAGATCATCCACAGTGATGGAAGCTATTCTTATTATTCTAAGGTATGCGAAGAAAAGAGCGGAGGAGAGACCCAGACTCCTTTCTATGTAACTGTGGCAGCTTCTTTTGTACAGCTTTACAGTAACAACATCGGCGGAGAAGCTGCAGGTCTGGTTATGTTTGACGAAGCTTTTAACAATATGGACGATGAGCGGATCGGCGGTGTTCTGGAGTTCTTAAAACGCCTGCCCCTGCAGATTCTGATTGCAGCCCCTCCGGATAAAATACAGTATATAGGTCCTCAGATGGAAGAAACCCTTTTGATCATGACCGATGAGAAAGTAAGCTATGTGGAGGAATACTATAATGGCAGGGTATGACATACAGATTTTAAAAGGACTGCTGGATTCCTATGAGAGGAGCCTTTTATCACAGGGCAAAAATAAGGTAACTGTCCATATTTCCTTTCCTTTTACCCGGAAGAACCTGCCGGAATACTTTAATGAAAGTTCATTAGCATATGAAAAAATCCATAGTTCTGTGAGGGTTCTGGAAGAGCAGGAACTGGTGACGGCTGTCTGGAAAAATGGAAAGGAAGGCCACATTATTGAAAAAGTGCTGCTAAATGATAAAAATGTGGCAGAGGCCTATGCCTATTTGAATCGAAAACCTCGGAGGGAATATGTCAGAGAGAATTTGGAACTGCTGGAGGAAGCAAAAGAGAGATATCAGACGCCTATACTACAGGGATTCCTTGCTTATCTCCAGGAACGGCTGATAGAAGGAAAATCTGTGAAAGAGTTTATAGACATTGAAAAGCCTGATAAAACTCGAAAAATTCTAAAAGCTGTGGGCGAACTGGAGAATAATCGTGAAGACTGCTATATCCGGGAATTTTCCATCCGCCACTTTGGAAATTCAAAGACTCTAAAGTCTATGCTGGGAGTTGTGAGAAAGATCCTGCAGCGATTCGGGGAAGGATTTGAGGACATGGACGATTGTGGGATCCTGGCGGAATATTCCGTATACCATACTCCTGACTATGTGTATATCAAAGGTATGGGAGAACTTATCTTTGGGGAAGACTTAAGTACAGTGGTAAACCTGACCTGGCTGAAACAGGGAATCGGACTGTCCGGGGAAGATATAGGAAGGGTAAGAATTTTGGAAAACTCTAAGATAAAGAAGATCCTTACCATAGAAAATCTGACCACTTTCTTCAGATGGAAGGAAAAGGACAGCCTGATGATCTATCTGGGCGGTTATCATAATTCTGTAAGAAGAAAACTTCTGGAACTTTTGCATCAGAGTTTTCCAGAGGCGGAATATCTCCACTTCGGAGATATTGATGTAGGGGGATTTGAGATCTACAGGGACCTTTGCAGAAAAACAGGGATTCCCTTTAAAACTTACCATATGGGTATTGAAGAATTGGAAAAATATAAAAGCTGTACCCAGAAACTGACAGAAGGTGACTGCAAGCGGCTGGAAGTGCTGATTAGGAAAATGGAAAGTGAAGGTGGAGATACCAGGGTGCTTCAGTATATGAAAGAGAAGGGAAGGAAGCTGGAACAGGAAGGGATAGAACAGACATAATATAATGTGGATGTATACTGCCCGTGAGACGTAATTAATAATTGTGAAGGTTATCCGTCAAGAACTGACTTATCGGGATGCTGAAGAAAGTATGTACAGAACACGACCTTACAATTGTGGAAGCAGATGTTATCAGTTTTTTGCAGAATAACCCGGAAAAAGATACAGCCGCCGACATTGTGGAACTTCGGAGACTTTCCAAGGGAGCCGTATCAAAAGCAGTAGAATCTTTGATACAGAAATCTCTTCTGGAGAGGATTCCGGATACAGAAGACAGAAGAAAGATCCATCTGAAACTGAAACCCCAGGTTGGGCCTGTTACGGAGAGCATTGATGAAGTAAGAGCTGAATTTGTAAATACGGTATTGGAAGGGTTTACAAAAGAGGAACTGGAAGTGTATGCAGGTTTCAGAGACAGGCTGTTCGACAATATAAAGAAGGCAATGGAAGGAAGCGATAAAATATGAAACAGACAAAAAAGAATCAGACAGAATTGGAGAAAAAAGCTAACAGCAGCCCGGGCGGTGTTAATGAAGACAAGGAGTTTCTGCGGACAGAACCGCTCGGAAAGCTGCTTTTAAGACTGGCGCTGCCCACAGTAGCGGCACAGCTCATCAACATGCTGTACAACATTGTTGACAGGATTTACATCGGCCATATTCCCAATATAGGAGCTACGGCTCTGACGGGCGTAGGCGTTTGTATGCCATTGATCATGATTGTTTCTGCATTTGCAGCCCTGGTGGGATACGGCGGAGCGCCCAGAGCCTCTATTTTTATGGGAAAACGGGATAAGGAATCCGCAGAAAAAACCCTGGGAAACTGCTTTATGCTGCAAATCCTTATTTCTGTTGTACTTACTGTGATACTGCTGATATGGAACAGAGATTTCCTTATGGCCTTTGGCGCCAGTGAGAATACCATAGAATACGGCGTTAATTATATGGACATCTACGCTCTGGGAACCATATTTGTGGAGATTACCCTGGGAATGAATGCCTTTATTACTGCTCAGGGCTTTGCAAAAACAGGAATGCTTTCCGTTCTCATCGGTGCAGTTTCCAACATTATCCTGGACCCGATTTTTATCTTTGGTTTTAACATGGATGTGCGGGGCGCAGCTCTTGCTACGATCATTTCCCAGGCCTTTTCCTGTATCTGGGTGGTCAGCTTCCTGTGCGGGAAAAAGACCTTTCTGAGAATCCGGAGAAAAAATCTCAGGCTTGTTCCAAAGATCATTATGCCTTGTCTGGCCCTGGGAGTTGCAACTTTTATTATGCAGGCCAGCGAGAGTGTGATCTCTGTATGCTTTAACAGCTCGCTCCAGAAATATGGAGGAGATATTGCAGTAGGAGCTATGACCATCCTTACAAGTGTTATGCAGTTTGCCATGCTTCCTCTTCAGGGACTTGGACAGGGGGCTCAGCCCATCATCAGTTACAGTTATGGCGCGGGAGATTCGGGAAGAGTCCGGGCAGCATTTAAGCTTTTGCTTAAAGTCAGTCTGGGATATTCAATTCTGCTGTGGATCCTGGTCATGCTGCTCCCGGGAGGATTCGCAGCTATGTTTACATCGGATCCCCAGCTGATGGAATACACCAGGACGGCCCTTCGTATTTATATGGGAGCTATGTTCCTGTTCGGAATACAGATGGCCTGTCAGATGACATTTAATGCACTTGGAAAAGCAAAGGAATCTATTGTTGTAGCTGTAATGAGAAAGTTTGTACTGTTGATCCCTCTGATCTATATCATGCCTCAGATCATGAAATCCAACCAGGCTATGGCGGTTTATATGGCAGAGCCTATGGCAGACTTTCTGGCAGTAACATTTACAGCAGTTCTGTTTGCTGTCCAGTTTAAGAAAATCCTGAAAGGCATAGGCAAAACACAAGGCCGCAGATTACAGACAGAAAAGTAAAAGACGGAAATGCAGGAAAAGGAAAGGACTCCTAACCTTCAGGTATGGATACAGAAACAAAAGGAATATTCTGCAATCCTCCCAGGAGACTTATAATAAGAGCAGTTAAGAGATGAGGAGGTATGTACCATGGAATATGCAACTTTAAATAATGGATTGAAAATGCCAATGGAAGGAATCGGAACCTTTCTTCTTCAGCCTGCAGAGGCAGAAGAATCCGTATATCAGGCACTGAAAGCCGGATATCGTCTGGTAGATACGGCCAATGCCTATATGAATGAAAAAGGCGTGGGAAGAGGCATGAAAAAAAGCGGCGTTAAGAGAGAAGATATCTTCCTTGTGACAAAGCTGTGGCCTACAGAATATGAAGACGAAGCAAAAGCCATTGAGGATACGCTGAAGAGACTGGATACGGATTATGTGGATCTTCTGATCCTCCATCAGCCGGTAGGAAATTATCTGGCAGGATATAAGGCAATGGAAGAAGCCTATAAGGCCGGAAAGGTAAAGGCCCTGGGTCTTTCTAATTTCCCGCAGGAGCGGATCCAGGATGTGATCGATCACTGCGAGATCAAGCCTCAGATGGTACAGGTAGAGGCTCATCCTTATTATCCTCAGACAGAACTGAAAGCTTATCTGGCAAAATATGAGATGGTGCTGATGGCCTGGTATCCTCTTGGACACGGAGACAAATCTCTTGTGGGTGAAGAAGTATTTACCAAACTTGCAGAAAAATACGGAAAGACCAATGCCCAGATTGTTCTCAGATGGCATGTACAGGCTGGCAATGTGATCATTCCGGGCTCTAAAAATGCAGACCATATCAAGGATAATTTCAACATCTTCGATTTTGCACTGACAGAGGAGGAGATGGCAGAGATCGGAAAGCTGGATAAGAACACCAGATATTATAATATGTCTCTGGAAGATGCAGCTAAGAACTATCTGTCTTTGCAGATTGATTTTAATGCTCAGGAGTAAGATAAATCCTGAGGAGCCCCACAAAGAGAGAAAAGCTCAAGTGGGGCTTCTTTTTTTGTGCGATACGCTTGGCCTGGAGCTGCCCGCAGCATCGCAGCGGATAGGGAAGGACTCTTCCCTATCCGATTCCATGTGAAGGAAAACCTGGATACGGCTTTACATTTCCCTGCAGGATATCTTATAATTGGAAAAAAGGGTCAGGAGTCAGAATATAGCACTTCTTTAATGAGGAGAGGAGTATATGGGAAAAGTATTCAATATCACAGCAGACTGTAAACCAGAGCTTCATTATATGGTAAACATTGACAGTCGTTTAAAAAAATAAAAGAACTGATAGACAAAGGAGAATACTTTGCCATAAATCGTGCCAGACAATATGGCAAAACAACAACATTACGGGGATTAAGCCGTTTCCTTCAAAAAGAATATCTGGTGGCAGATATGGATTTTCAGACCTTTGGAGATGCAAAATTTAAAAATGAAAATGTTTTTTCTATGGCATTCGCCAGAGTATTTATCAGGGTACTGAAAAGAAAAGAGGACACTTTTTCAGAAAGGATGAAGGAAATCATCCGGGATATGGAAGAGATATTAAGAAGAAAAGATGAAAGCTTTGAACTGCAGGAGTTATTTGAGTATATTAGTGATATCTGTGGTGCAGCAACGGCCCCTGTGGTATTGATCATCGATGAGGCAGACAGCGCTACAAACAATCAGGTTTTTCTGGATTTTCTTTCACAGCTGCGGGCATATTATATAGACCGGGAAATTATTATATAGAGGCAAGAACAAGGAATCTGCGCAGAACAGACGTAATCGTAGATTACAATGGCGTACAGTATATTATTGAAATGAAAATATGGCATGGAGAAGAATATCACCGCCGGGAATAAGAGAAGTCCGTATAAAGGATAAAACTATAATTGAAGCAGTTATTTAGGCTGAACAAAAGATTATAGAGAAAATAGACTGTTTGAAACAGGACAGATTAAGATTTATTAAAATCACAATCTGTCCTGTTTCCATATAAAATATTTTACAGAAAGCTCCCGGTCCGGCTTTGGGAGCATTTTTTTATGTCCTCTAAAGTACCTGCTGCCACGATCCCGCCTCCTTCCAGACCGCCCCCGGGTCCCATGTCTATGATATAATCGGCATTTCTTATCACATCCAGATCATGTTCGATAACAATAACAGTAGCTCCCTGGCTGATCAGCGTCTGGAACACGCCCAGAAGTGTTTGGACATCCAGAGGGTGAAGGCCGATGGTAGGCTCGTCGAAAATGAAAACAGAGTCGGCCTGGGGCTTTCCCATTTCGCTGGACAGCTTCAGCCGCTGGGCTTCCCCTCCGGAGAGACTGGGAGTCTCTTCTCCCAGAGTCAGATAGCCAAGGCCCAGATCCTGAAGGATCTGAAGACGCTGATGGACGGATTTCAGATCTTTACAGGCTTCCAGGGCCTGGGAAACGTCCATGGACATGAGCTGAGGCAGGGAATAGGAGGCCTCGGCTTTATTTATATACCGGATCAGCCCGGCTTCTTTGGAGTATCTGGAGCCTCGGCATTGGGGACAGGGAATCTCCACATCAGGAAGAAACTGCACGTCCAGGCTGATTACCCCGGTGCCGTCGCAGACCGGGCAGCGGAGAGCCCCGGTGTTATAGGAGAAAGCCCCTGCCTTCCAGCCTTTCTCTTTGGCTGTGGGAGTTTTTGCAAAAGTTTTCCGCAGTTCGTCATGGATGTTGGCATAGGTAGCTACTGTGGAGCGGACGTTGATGCCGATAGGAGTGGCGTCGATCAGCTTCACCTGTTTGATATCCGGAGCTTCTATAGAACGCACATGGTCCGGCAGCTTCTTTTTCTTTGTCAGGGATTCCAGGCCGGGGACCAGGCTTTCCAGTACCAGGGTGGTCTTTCCGGAACCGGAGACTCCTGTGACCAGAGTAAGTCTGCCTTTTGGAATGTCTGCTTCCAGGGGTTTTACCGTATGGATGGCAGAGGTGGAAAGATGGATCCTGCCCAGAGAAAAAAGATCTTCTGCTTTTGTCCGCTCCCTCACAGATATAGCCGTCCCGGAGAGGAAGGGACCGATTTTTGAAGCCGGATCCAGGGAAAGGTCCCGGACAGTTCCCTGGGCGATGACCTGGCCTCCCCGGGAACCGGCCTGGGGTCCCATCTCAATGATCCACTGGGCTTTGGAAAGCACCTGGATGTCATGATCTACCAGGACCACAGAATTTCCGTCTGCAACCAGATCTTCCATAACACCGGTGAGCCCCTCAATATTGGAAGGGTGAAGTCCGATAGAAGGCTCGTCCAGCACATACAGGACACCGGTAGTCCGGTTCCGCACAGCACGGGCAAGCTGCATGCGCTGCCGCTCTCCGGTGGATAGAGTAGAAGAAGCCCGGTCAAGGGTAAGATAGCCAAGGCCCAGATCCATCAGCCGTTTTGCTGTATCCTGAAAAGACTGACAGATACTTTCTGCCATTGGCTGCATTTCTTCAGGCAGAGAGGGAGGAACCTGTGACACCCATTTTACCAGCTGGGAGAGGGTCATCTGGCAGGCCTGATCCAGGGAAATTCCCCGGAGTCTGGGTGCCCTGGCGGCTTCTGACAGCCGGGTGCCTCCGCAGTCGGGACAGAGATCCTGTTTCAGAAATTTTTCCACCCGTTTCATTCCCTTTTCGTCTTTCACTTTTGCCAGGGCATTTTCTACAGTGTAGACTGCATTATAAAAGGTAAAGTCCAGTTCCGTGGCCTGGTCAGAATTTTTCGGGCGGTACAGAATATGCTTTTTCTCTGCCGGCCCATTGTACACAATTTCTTTTTCCTGATCTGTAAGCTGAGAAAAAGGGATGTCCGTCCGTACGCCCATGGCCCGGCAGACGTCGGTCATCAGAGACCACATGAGAGAATTCCAGGGAGCAACGGCCCCCTGGTCAATGGTCAGGGATTCATCAGGCACAAGAGAAGTGAGGTCTACTTTCTGCACCATCCCTGTCCCCCCGCAGGTCCGGCAGGCGCCCTGACTGTTAAAGGCCAGTTCCTCAGCAGAAGGACCATAGAAATGCTCCCCGCATACCGGGCAGACCAGTTCCTGCTCAGCAGCTACCGCCAGGGTTGGCGGGTGGTAGTGGCCATTAGGACAGCGATGACTGGCAAGTCTGGAGAACATAAGCCGGAGGCTGTTGAGAAGTTCCGTACCGGTGCCGAAGGTGCTGCGGATCCCGGGTACCCCTGGCCTTTGTCTCAGGGCCAGGGCAGCAGGAACGTAAAGAACTTCATCTACCTGCGCTTTAGAGGCCTGGGTCATCCTCCGCCGGGTGTAGGTGGAAAGGGACTCCAGGTAACGGCGGGAGCCTTCTGCATAGAGGACGCCCAGAGCCAGGGAAGATTTTCCGGAACCGGAAACCCCGGCGATTCCTACAATCTGATTCAGGGGGACATCTACATTTATATTTTTCAGATTGTGGACTTTGGCGCCACGGATCTGAATAACTTTTGGAATATGGATATTTTGGAAATCTTCTTGTCTGCCGTCCATAAGATTCTCCTTTCTGTAAAGACAGGGTTTTGCAAAGTAAATAAGAAACTGAAATCAGTATAGAGTATCTGCGGAAAAATGACAAGACTGCCGCAGCAAGGGGCTTTGACTGATTTTTCTTGCGCTATATCGAATGGTGCCATAAAATAAAGAAAAAGCCGGGAGATAAAGCCCAGGGAAAGGACTTAGATAAAATGATCACAAAACAGCAGATAAAACAAATGACAAGCAGCCGTTTTTATGAAAGAGGAAAACAGATATACAGCACCGGATGGATGATAGAAAAGTTTTCCGTAGGACGGGAGGATAATCTGGATCTGCTGGAGGCCGCAGTGGAGGGGAGCTACGGCAACAGCTATTTTGTGTCCGGCGTCTATGATACAGAAACCGAAGAAATCGTGGAAATCCAGTGTGAGTGTCCCGCTTACTGGGAGTATGATGGGATCTGCAAACACTGTGTAGCGGTTCTTCTGGAATATGAGGACTACTGTAGGAGGCAGAAACTTCTCAGCGAATATGTGTTGAATACGGGAAAAAAAGCTTCGCCTATGCTGGCGCCGGGACGATATGGAGCACAGAAAACCGAAGGAACCAGGCAGAGGACCACGGACCGGGAGGCCAGAGAGCTGCTGGAGTCCCTGAGCCGGCAGAAGCAGGGGCATATCAGAGAGAAAGACATGGAAGGAACTGTGGAACTGGAGCCTCATCTGAAGCTGGAACGGGATCATGCAGAGGTATCCTTCCGGATAGGCCGGAACCAGAAATATGTGGTAAAGGATATTTTTGAACTGGCAGGAGATATCAAAGATCACAGAGCGCATTCTTATGGGAAAAAACTGGACTTTATCCATAACCTGGAGACGTTTACAGAAAAATCCCGGCCCCTGGCTGAGTATATCCTGGACTGGGCGGAAGAAAACCGGAAATATTATATGCAGAAGGTTTATTACAGGAATTTCGGCAGAGGCAGCTATATGGAAAAATGCAAAGAGATTTCCATGGACGGCTATGAACTGGAGCGGTTCTTCCAGGTTTATCCAGAAGATCGGATCATTGTTCAGGAGAAGGGCACAGAGGAAAACTGGCAGATTATCAGGCAGGAACCGGGGATGAAGCTGCACCTTACCGGAAAAGACGGAGGACTGGAGATAAAACTGGAAATCGGACAATGTTTTACGGGAAAGAATCAGAGAATTAGCTTTCAAAATGGAAAGATCTTTCTCATTCCGAGGGAGAGGGATACGCCATTAGAAGGTCTTCTGGAGTGTCTGGAGGAAAAAAGACAGAACACCTTATTCATACAGGAAAAAGACCTGCCGGTTTTTTGCAGCGCCTTTCTGCCGGAAGTTTCCAGTTATGCAAAGATTCGGCGAAAGAATTTCCGGGAGGAGGAGTATATCCTTCCGGAGGCAGCTTTCCGGTTTTATCTGGACATGCCCCGGCAGGATCAGATCAGCTGCCGGCCGGTGGCTGTGTATGGAGAAACCGATTACAATCTGCTCAGGGAAGACCAGGAGCCCTCAAAGAGAGATCTGTTTCACGAGGCGGAGATACAGGAGTTCCTGACTCCCTGGTTTAACGCTTTTGACCCGAAAGAAGAGCAGCTGGTACTGACCGGAGATGAGGAAAAACTCCTTCAATTTGTCACAGAAGGGATTGAAAAGCTGAAAGAACTGGGAGAAGTGTTTGTTTCGGAAAATCTGCGGAAACTGAAACTTCACAGGACCAACAGTGTAACTGCAGGGATATCTCTGTCCGAGAATCTTCTGGAACTTCAGGTGTCTGCAGATAACTTTTCCAGGAAAGAACTGGCGGAGATATTCTCTGCCTACCGTCAGAAAAAGAAATATTACCGGCTGCAGGATGGTGAGGTGCTGGATCTGCGGGATCCCAAACTTCAGGAACTGTATGAATTGCTGAATGATCTTGGGATCCGTGAGAAGGATCTGGAGAAGCCGCACATCCAGCTGCCGGGCTGCCGGGCGCTTTATGTGGAGGAACAGATAGAATGCCGTACTCATCTGGAGGTCCGGGAAAATCAGGAACTGAAAGAAAAAGTCCGGGCTATGGATGAGGATCTGGAGGAGGAAAGGATTCCCGGGGACCTGGACAGAATTCTGAGAGAATATCAAAAGACAGGGGTAAAATGGCTGTGCAGGCTGAAAAAATGCGGATTCGGCGGTATCCTGGCCGATGATATGGGACTTGGAAAGACTCTTCAGGTCATTGCTTTTCTTGTGATCCAGTACCGGAAAACCGGGGAAGAGGAGAACTGCCGCACGCTGATTGTTACGCCGGCTTCTCTGGTCTATAACTGGCTGAGTGAGTTGGAACGGTTTGCGCCGGAGCTTCCTGTGCGGGCGGTAGCCGGAAATGCCCGGGAACGGGAGACATGGATAAAGAATGCAGGGAAAAGAGAGGTTCTGGTAACTTCTTATGATCTGCTGAAAAGGGATATCAGTTTTTACCGGGATCTGGACTTTTCCTGCCAGATCCTGGACGAGGCCCAGTATATTAAGAATCACAGTACCCAGGCGGCCAGGGCGGTGCGAAGGATCCGTTCACAGTTCCGGGCGGCGCTGACAGGAACGCCTGTGGAAAACCGCCTTAGTGAGCTGTGGAGTATTTTTTATTATCTGATGCCCGGATTTTTCGGACTTTATCCTTCTTTCAGGAGAGACTTTGAACAGCCTATTATCCGCCAGGATACCCAGACAGCCCGGAAACTGCAGAAGATGGTGAGGCCCTTTATTCTGCGGAGGCTGAAAAAAGATGTGCTGAAGGATCTGCCGGACAAGCTGGAAAAAAATACTTATGTAAAGCTGGAGCCGGAACAGCAAAGAATTTATGACGCCCATGTGCAGAGGCTGAAAATGTTTATGGAAAAACAAAATGAAGAAGAATTCAAAAATGCAAAGCTCCAGATCCTGGCGGAACTCACAAAACTGCGGCAGATCTGCTGCTGCCCGGGACTTCTTTATGAGAATTACCTGCCGATTTCTGCCAAGGAAAGCCTTTGCCTGGAGCTGATCAATAATGCGGCGGCAGGAGGCCACAAGGTACTGCTGTTTTCCCAGTTCACTACTATGCTGGACCAGCTCTGCAAAAGACTGGACCAGGGAAAGATTCCTTATTACCTTCTGACCGGATCTGTGTCTAAAGAGAAGCGCCAGGAGATGGTAAAGGTCTTCCAGGAGGATGACACACCGGTATTCTGTATTTCTCTGAAGGCAGGGGGAACAGGTCTGAACCTGACGGCAGCAGATATTGTGATCCACTATGATCCATGGTGGAATACGGCGGTCCAGGATCAGGCCACGGACAGAGCCCACCGGCTCGGCCAGGAAAATGTAGTCAATGTATACCGTCTGGTGGCTAAGGGAACTATTGAAGAAAATATTATCCGCCTTCAGGATCAGAAGCGTCAGCTGGCAGACAGTATCTTAAGCGGAGATGGAATGGGCAGCGGAACCTTTGATAAAGAGGAACTGCTGGAACTGCTGGGGTAATCCGGCAGGCAGTGAGCCAAATGAACAGGTTTGCATATCCATTTGGCGACTGCTGCGAGGATTTTTGACTTAATTATGTTTTCTTTTCCTTACTTCTTCTAGACAAGGGCAGTTCATGAAGGCATAACTCTGGATTTCTGTTACTGAATTCGGGATAACTACAGAAACTACTGTCTGATTACCCTGGAATGCAGAATATGACAGTGTGGTAACGCCATCGGGAATCGTCACATGTTCCTCTGAACCACGATATTCAAGAAGTACTCCGTTTTCAATCAGAAAATCTTCCTGGACAGGATCTTCTTCTCCTCCCTCAGCAATAGGCTCTGGTTCAGAAATGTTGTTTTCCTCAGCACTTGTAACCTGAACGGATGAAAAAGCCAGTACAAATGAGAGAAAAAGCGCCAGTATTCTCTTTTTCATATAATTCCCCCTAAATCTGTAATAATAAGCCCATTATACAATGAAAAAGCCAGGTGCTAATCAGCAAAATATTACAAAAAGTGGATTCTTTTTGTTAGCTTGACAAAAGAAGAATCATAATAAAAAAAGAAATTTTTATTATGAAAAATATTGAAAAAAATTTTCAACTATGTTACCCTAGCATCAGAATACAACAGCAGGAGGTGAGAACATGGAGCAGAACCATTTTATGCAGAATATTGAGGAAACCTACCATTCTCTTACAAAGGTGGAGAAAAAGGTGGCAGATTATGTTCTTCAGAATCCACGGCAGGTACTGTTTATGTCGATTACCGATCTGGCAGATGCCTGTCAGGTAGGAGAGACCAGTGTGTACCGGTTCTGCAGAACCATGAACCTTCAGGGATATCAGGAGTTTAAGATGCAGCTTTCTCTGGGAATGAGTGAACAGGACGAGGAATGGGCGCCCAGGGAAGACAATCAGAGCCTGGAAAAAACTCTGAAGGAATCTGCGGAAAGGCTTCTTCAGAAGCATGTAGAGGCTCTGGAAGAAACTTACCGGCTTTTAAACCAGGAAAGTTTTGAGGGATTTCTTGAGAGAATGGAGAAAGCCCGGCGGATTTTTTTCTTTGGCATCAGCGACAGCCAGCTGATCGCTCAGGAAGCAGGAAATAAGTTCATGAGTATATCAGGAAAAGCATACAGTATAGCAGACCCCCATATGCAGGCGGTTACATCAGCCTCTATGACAGAGGAAGACTTTCTGGTATTTCTTTCCTACTCCGGGGCCACCAAAGATAATATTTACACAGCAAAGATCGCCCGGCAGGCAGGAGCAGGGATCGGCTGTATCACCCGGTTCCGGAAATCTCCCCTTAGCGCTTACTGCGATGTGGTCCTTCAATCCGGGGCCAATGAAGGACCAATGGAGGGAGGGTCTGTATCTGCCAAGATCGGACAGATGTACCTCATAGACCTCCTTTACCAGGAATATCGGAGGAGAAACTATGAGACCAGCAGAAAATATAGAGAAAATGCCTCAAAAGCTGTTATGGATAAATTATTTTAAAAGGAGATAAAGAAAAATGAGGATTATCAAAGCCAGAGATTACGATGAGGTAAGCAGAAAAGCAGCAAATATTATTTTTTCTGTTATGACAGAGAAACCTGACTGTGTTCTGGGACTTGCTACAGGCTCCAGTCCGGTAGGAATTTACAAAGAGCTGGTCCGCCGCTATGAGGAAGGAGATCTGGATTTTTCCAAAGTTACTACCGTGAACCTGGACGAATACAAAGGACTGGATAGAGAAGATCCCCAGAGCTACGCCTACTACATGAGAGAAAACCTTTTTTCCCATGTAAATATCCGTCCCGAAAAAACCTTTCTTCCTGACGGCAGAGAGGCAGACAGCCAGAAGGCCTGTGAAGCGTATAATCAGATCCTCCATCAGGCAGGGCAGCAGGACCTTCAGCTTCTGGGCATCGGCCATGACGGCCATATCGGATTTAATGAACCTGCGGATCATTTTCCAAAAGAGACCCACTGCGTAGATCTGGCGGAACCCACTATCGAAGCAAATGCCAGATTCTTTGAAAGCCGTGAGCAGGTTCCTACTCAGGCTTACACTATGGGCATCCAGAATATCATGGCTGCAAAGCAGATACTTATGGTTGCTAATGGAAAAGGAAAGGCAAAAATCTTAAAAGAAGCATTTCAGGGGCCGATCACCCCTCAGATTCCCGCTTCTATCCTCCAGCTCCATCCCAATGTTATCCTTGTAGCAGACGAAGAGGCACTTTCGGAGATGGAAAGCTGCTGAATATACTTAAGGTATTAAGAATAAATTTTAGACTTTTTCTATCACTTATTTACACACTTCTTTGAATTTTTTGTTCTGGAGCTGTTGCATTAATCAAAACTATTTAATGCAACAGCTCTAATTTCTGGAGTTTCCTATTATATTCCATATTTATGAAATCAAGCCTTTAGAATTGTTAAGGTTTCATTCAGGATCTATTTAGAATTTCCTGTCACAATAAGTTCCATCAAAGAAAACATCTTTGAAATACACGAGAAAAGGAGCTAAAAGAAATGGCAGCTAGAAAAACAGGAAAAGGAATTCTGAAACAAGGTATGATATTTTGCGTGGTTGGGGTCATGGCATTGGGAATGATCGCCTGCACCGGAGGAAAGAGCAAAGGAGCGGAGGAAGCCCAGCCAAAGAGCAAAGTAGAATCTTCCCAGTCAAAAGACGAGAAAGACGATAAAGAGCAGAAGAAGCAGGATCTGCAGGAGGATAAGGCAAAGGAGGCTAAAGAAGCAGAAAAAGAAGCGGAAAACAAACAGAACCAGGAGCAGCAGAATACAAAAGAAAACACAAAAGAAAAAACAGAAGAGAAAACTGAGGAAAAGACAGAGGATAACAAAACCGGAAAGAAAGCATCCGGAACGAAGAAAAGCAAAAATACTGTAAAATCAAATAAAAACACAAAAAAGAAAGGAAGCAGCAAAAAAACACAGAAATCCAGTAAGGGCAAAGTACAGAACAACACAGCAGGGAAGAGCTCCAAGAAAAACACTTCCATGTAAGAAAACAGGTATTTAACAGAAACAAGAGGCTGGAGTAGTTCAAAAGTAGGAAAAGAAGAACTGCGCAGCCTCTTTTCTGAGAGGAAAGGATATACAAAGAGATGAAAAATATACTGGAGTACTTAGAGCTGACTGCAGAAAAATACACCCGGCGGACAGCCGTGGAAGACCCAAAGGACTCTCTTACCTGGGGAGAACTGGAAGATCTGTCTAAGAGGATCGGGACTGCCGCAGGGAAAAGGATCGACTTGGGAGATCCGGTAATGATCCTGGCGCCGAAAAGCCCTCTTGGGCTGGCCGCTATGTTCGGGGCTGTCTATGGAGGAGGATTCTATGTCAATGCAGATCCAGGGCTTCCCCCTGAACGTCTTCGGGAAATCTTCCGGGTCCTTCAGCCAAAGCTGGTCCTGATCCATCCGGAGGAAATCCCTTTGATCAGACAGGCAGGTTATGAGGGAGACTATTGCCTGCTCCATGAAGCGGCCAGGGAAGAACGAGATGAAGGGCTTCTTAAACAGCGGCGAAAAGCCGGAAGCAGTACAGATATTCTTTATGGGATTTTTACTTCCGGTTCTACAGGAACTCCGAAAGGAATTGTGGTCAGTCATAAGGCAGTGATCGACTTTATCACCCATTTTACGGAGATTTTTGGAATCAATGAAGAGGATCGGATCGGGAATCAGGCGCCTTTTGACTTTGACGTATCCGTAAAGGATATTTATTCTGCGGTAATGACAGGAGCAGCTTTGGTGCTGATACCAAGGCAGATGTTTTCTGTTCCAGCAGCTCTTTTAGATTATTTATGTGAAAAAAAGACCACTGTGCTGATCTGGGCGGTATCTGCGCTGACAATGATCTCTGCCCTGGGCGGATTGAAATACCGGATCCCATCTGATGTGAGAAAGGTCATGTTCAGCGGCGAAGTCATGCCGGGAGGGCAGCTGGCTCTTTGGCAGCAGGCGCTGCCCAAGGCAGAGTTTGTAAATCTCTACGGCCCTACGGAGATTACCTGCAACTGCACATATTTTCCGGTGAAGAAAATCTGCGGGGAGGAAGAGAAACTTCCTATAGGTAAAGCATTCCCGGGAAGAAAGGTTTTTCTGCTGACAGAAGAAGGCCGGGAGATCCGGGAGCCGGAGCAGACCGGTGAGATCTGTGTGGCGGGAGAGTCTCTTTCCCTTGGATATTACCGTAATCCGGAAGAGACCGGGAAGAGCTTCCGGGAAAGGATCTCTCCTGAAGGGAAAACAGAGCGGTACTATAGGACCGGTGATCTGGGCTTTCTGGGAAAGGACGGGGAACTTTACTTCTCAGGGAGAAAGGATTTTCAGATTAAATTTAACGGACACAGGATCGAACTGGAGGAAATCGAAAGAATTCTGGACCAGATACCGGGAATTGAAAAAAGCTGCTGTGTAACAAACCAGAAGAAAACCTGCCTGGCGGCTTACTATATGGGAAAAACAACACCTAAAGAAGCCCGGATAGAGTTGAAAAAGCGGCTTCCTGTTTATATGGTGCCCCGGAAGATATTTCAGACAGAAACTATGCCTCTTACAAAAAACGGAAAAACAGACCGGAAGGAATTACAGAGGAGACTGGAGGACAAAAGATGACAAAAAAGGAGCTGCTTGTCCAGGGAGCAGAAAAATACGGCACACCCCTGTACATATTTGACACAGACCAGGCGGCAGAACAGGTAAAGTCTTTCCGCAGGATCCTGGGCAAAGAGATCGGACTGTGCTACGCCATGAAGGCCAACCCTTTTCTGGTAAAACAGATGGCCGAACTTACAGACCGGATTGAAGTCTGCTCTATGGGCGAGTTTTATATCTGCCGTGAAAAAGATATACCTGCGGAAAAGCTTTTTATCTCCGGTGTACTGAAGAAAAAGGAAGAAATATGGCAGATCCTGGATCACAGCCGGGGACAATGCTGCTGCAATGTGGAATCACCCGGACAGTTTTTTGCCATGGCAGAGTGGGGAGAAAAGAACAAAAAACCGGTTTCTCTTTACCTGAGACTTGCCAGCGGCAGTCAGTTTGGAATGGATGAAAAGAAAATACGCAGCATTATCCGTACCAGAGATGCCTGGCCGTATGTAAAGATACGGGGGATCCATTATTTTTCCGGGACATTGAAAAAAGCCTGGAAGATGGAGAAAGAACTGAAATTTTTGGATGGTTTCCTTCGTGAGCTGGAGAAAGATCTGGGATTCCACACAAAAGAGCTGGAATATGGACCGGGACTTTCTGTGCCTTATTTTCAGGGCCAGGAAGACCAGACCCGGGAGGACCTGGAAGCTCTCTCCCAGGCTATAAAAAATATGAGCTGGAAAGGCAGAGTAACACTGGAAATGGGAAGAGCCTTCGCAGCTTCCTGCGGAACTTACCTTACCCGTGTAGAAGATGTTAAGAAAAACCATGAGAAAAATATCTGCATCGTCGACGGCGGGATCCATCAGCTCCACTATGACGGACAGATCAGAGGGATGTATCAGCCCAGGATCCAGGTGCTGGAGAAAGCCGGAGGAAGAGAAAAAGAATGGAATGTATACGGCTCTTTGTGTACGGTCCATGATCTTCTGATACAGAACATACCGCTGAGAGGATTGAAAAAAGGCAGCGTTCTTGCTTTTGAAAATGCAGGCGCCTATTCCCATATGGAAGGTATGGCCCTGTTCCTGAGCCATGAACTGCCGGGAGCGGTATCCTACAGCAGAGAAAAAGGCTGGAAGCAGATACGCAGGGAACAGCAGACTTATATATGGAATATGGAAAGTGAGGATAACAATGGAGAAAATAATTGAGATTTTAAAGGATATAGATGACAGCATTGAATGGGAAAAGGAGCAGGGACTGATTGACCGACGGCTGTTGGACTCTTTCGGGGTGATCTCTCTGGTTTCTGAGCTGGAAGACAGCTTTATGGTTGAAATCGAAGCGGGAGAAATGGTTCCGGAAAACTTTAATTCCGTAGAGGCGATTTACGAAATGATCCAGAGACTGCAGGAGAAATAAAAATGTCATATCATAATCCCGTATATCTGTTTTTATTTCTGCCGGCTGTACTGCTGGCTTATCAGCTGACACCCAGGAAAAGGAGATGGATCCTGCTGCTTTTTGCAGGCTATTTCTTCTTCTGGACCATAAGCGGAAAGCTGGTGCTGTATCTTATCGGGACAACTTTCTTTACCCATTACATTGGTCTGTGGCTGGACCTCTTAAAAACCAGCTGCAAAGAGAAAGGGGAAAAGGAAAAAGCTGTCAGAACACAATACAGAAAAAAAGAAAGACTGGTGCTGGCACTGGGGGTCTGTACACTTCTCGGCGCATTGGCCTGTCTGAAATATTATAATTTTTTTGCTCAGAACGCAAATCTGATTCTGGAGCATGCAGGGCAGAGAGGCATTTTCCAGGTGAAAAACCTCCTTCTCCCTGTAGGAATCTCTTTTTATACCCTTCAGGCCATCAGTTATATGGCGGACGTTTATTGGGAAAAGATCCGTCCTCAGAGACATCTGGGAAAGCTGGCTCTGTTTCTCGGATTTTTTCCTCAGATCATGGAAGGTCCTATCAGTATGTACGGACAGACAGGAGAGGCTCTGTGGAAGGGCGAAGACCTTCGGGGAGAAAATCTGTCTGCAGGATGCGCACGTATTCTGTGGGGGCTTTTCAAAAAGATGATCATTGCCGACCGGCTTTATGTGCTGGTAACGGCGGTTTTTGAACATTATCAGGACTATAACGGGAGTATCGTGGCCTTTGCGGCTATCGCATATACCCTTCAGTTATATATGGAATTTTCCGGCTGTATGGATATCGTTATAGGAAGCGGACGGCTTTTCGGAGTAACGCTTCCGGAAAATTTCTGCCGTCCCTTCGCATCAGAAAATGCGGCGCAATTCTGGCGCCGGTGGCATATTACCCTGGGCACATGGCTGAAGACCTATGTGTTTTATCCTCTGTCGGTATCCCGAATGGTTAAAAAATGGAACCGGTTTGGAAAAAAACATCTGGGAAAATATTTTACCCGTCTTGGCGCCACAGCGCTGTGCCTGTTCCCTGTGTGGCTCTGCAATGGTCTGTGGCATGGGGCAAGCTGGAACTATATTTTTTATGGCATGTATTATTTTGTCATACTGCTGGCAGGCAGCGCTCTGGAACCGGCCCGTGACCAGATGATACGGGCTTTCGGCATCAACCAGAATGCATTGTACTGGAAGATCCCCCGGATCCTGAAGACATGGGTGATCATTTTTGTGGGAGAGCTTTTTTTCCGTGCCAACGGACTGAAGGCAGGGATGACTATGTTTTTCAGTATTTTCAAAGACTTCCGTCTGGACACCCTGTGGGACGGAACCTTTCTCGGTTTCGGACTGGATAAAGGGGACTACATGGTGATCTTTGGGGGGATCCTCCTTGTGTCAGCTGCAGGTATCATAAAAGAAAGGAATCTGCTGAATGGAAAAGGACTTCAGGACATGAAAACTCCTTTTCGGTGGGCGGTATATTACGGACTGATCCTGTCCGTTCTTATCTTCGGAGCCTATGGGATCGGCTATCAGCAGGTGGATTTAATCTATGCAGGATTTTAAAAACAATTTAAGAAAAAGGGGGAGAGTGTTTCTCTTCTTTCTGATCCTTGCTTTGCTTTTGGGCGGAGTGTCCTGGAAAGTTTGCCAGACGGCAGCTGACCATGAGGAGTGGGTGCATTACCGGAATAAAAGCGCCCTTCTGCTCAGGAAAGAACCGAAAAACACCATAGATGTGCTGATTCTTGGGGACAGCCTCAGCTACACGGCTTTTTCGCCTATGCAGATGTGGAATAAACATGGCATTGCCGCTTTCGTAGGAGGACAGTCTGGACAGAATATCCAGGAAAGCTATTATATGCTGAAAACGGCTTTTGAGAATCAGAAACCCCGGCTGGTTCTTTTAGAAACCAATGTGATCTTTCGGCCCCAGAGGGGAAACAGCGGACTGACCATGACCCTGGCCGCTATGGGAAGCTATTACTTCCCTCTATTTACCCATCATGACATCTGGAAATCCGTGCTTACAGATAAACAATATCCTGAGGAGAACTATAAAGGATTCCAGTTCCGGGAAGTAACGGACCCTTACCGGGGCGGGGCATATATGAAAGAGACCAGTCAGAAAGAAAAAATCAGCAGTACTGTAGAGGATTATCTGGAAAAGATCCGGATGCTCTGTGTGAAAAACAAGGCAGAACTGGTACTGATCAGCACACCTTCTCCGGCCAATTATAATTATAAAAAACATAATACCCTGGAAGAATATGCCAGGCAGAAAGGGCTGAAGTACGAAGACCTGAACCTGAAAGAGGAAGAGCTGGGAATGGACTGGGAAAGGGACAGTCTGGACAAAGGGGATCACCTGAATCTGTCCGGCGCCTGGAAAGTAACAGATTTTATCGGAACTTATCTTCATGAGAACTTCGATCTCCCTGACAGAAGAGAGGATGGGGCCTATGCTTCCTGGAATGAGCTGGGGAAAAAATACGAAGAAAGAGCGAAAGAAAAATTGGAAGCAATGAAAAAAGATGATAAGATAACAGGGGAAGAAGCAGATAACAGAAGGGAAAGGAGTTTACCGGTGTATGAGTAAAGAAAAAGTACTGATCATTGAAGATGATAAGGACATCAGGGAGGGGGTCCGGATTCTTCTGGAAAGTGAGAACTACAGGGTACAGGAGGCGGAAAACGGCAGGAAGGGGCTGGAGATGCTGGATCAGGAGACGGATCTGGTAATCCTGGACATTATGATGCCGGGGATTTCCGGCCTGCGTACCTGCGAAGAGATCCGGAAGGTTTCCAATGTGCCGGTGCTGTTCCTTACAGCAAAGGCCCAGGAGTCAGATAAGCTCATCGGCCTGATGGCCGGAGGAGATGATTATCTGGCAAAACCTTTTTCTTATGCAGAGCTTCTGGGAAGAGTGAAGGCCCTTCTCCGCCGCTACAACATTTATATGGGACGGGTAAAACCGGAGGACGAAAAGAAGGATTCCTGGCTGGAGAGCCGGGGGCTGAGAGTCCATCAGAAGTTTAACCAGGTCTTTGTCCGGGGAAAAGAGACAGATCTGTCAGAACTGGAATACCGGATCCTGCTGCTGATGATGGAATATCCAGGAAAGATCTTTTCTGCCCAGAACCTGTATGAAAGTGTGTGGGAAGAACCTTATTTTTACTCCTGCAACAGCACCATTATGGTACATATCCGAAAGCTGCGGGTGAAGATAGAGGAGGATCCTAAAAATCCGAAATATATCAAGACTATATGGGGAAAGGGCTACAAATTTGATGCAGATTATGAGTAAAAAAAATTCGATTTATTTTCAGCTTCTCAGGCAGTTAGTCCTTTCAGCTGTTATATCTGCGGCGGTTTTTGCAGGACTGGACTATGGGGTAAGCTGCCTGATCAGCAGTTATTTTGAAAATCCTCAGTATGTGGAGGGACAGAACAGAAAGTATGCCCAAAAGCTGCAGAAATATGTGGACAGGCAGGGGCTGAGTATGAAAGACGGAGAAGCCCTGAGCCAGTGGGTGAAAAAGCAGAACATTCTGTATGTCCAGATCTACAAGGATAACATTCTGGTCTTTGACTCTGCATACCCTGAGGAGGAAATATGGGAGGAAGAAATCGCAGCCCGGGATTATGAACTGGACTATCATTCTTCCGTGAACTTTTCTGATGGCACAGGAGAGGTCTATATGATCGGAGGCTACGCTTATCAGTACTATAATTATGCGATGGCAGGGGAACTGCTGCTGTGCTTCGGCCTGTTCCTTGTTCTGGTCCTCTATGGGATCCGGAGAAAAATGGCCTATATCCTCCAGCTTCGGGATGAGATTGAAATTCTGGAAGGGGGAAGCCTGGATTATCCGATCACCATAAAAGGAAAAGACGAACTGGCCGCTCTGGCCAGCGGCCTGGACAACATGCGGAAATCTTTCGCAGGACTCATTGAGCAGGAGGGAAAAATGGTCCAGGAAAATCAGCGGATCATCACTGAAATGTCCCATGACCTGCGGACGCCGGTTACTTCCATTATCTTATACACGGAAATCCTGAAAAAAGGTACCTATAAAGACCTGAAACAGCAGAGAGAGTATATTGAAAAGATTGACCAGAAGGCCCGGCGCATGAAACAGCTGACGGATCATCTTTTTGAATATTCCCTGATCACAGGAGAAAAGAAGACCGTAATGGAAGAGCCGGAACTCTATGAAGTGCTGTTTTATGACTTGTTTTCTGAAACCTGCAGTTATCTGAACCAAAAAGGATTCCAGGTACGGTTTCAGGTGGAATGGCTGGAAGCAAAAATCCGGATTTCTACAGAATATCTCCTTCGGATCATGGATAATATTACTTCCAATCTGGTGAAGTATGCAGATCCTGCTTTTCCTGTGGTGATTTCTTCCGCCAGAGAAAGACATATGGCTGGGTTTACCTTCGAGAACCATGTCCGGTTTCCAAAGGAAGAAGTGGAGAGCAGCGGCATCGGCATGCAGAGCATGAAGAATATGACCCACGCAATGGGCGGCAGATGTGTGGAAGAAGGCCTGGGAGATCTTTATCGGCTGACAGTACTATTTCCAATAATTGAAGAACAGGAAACATAAGACAGGGGCTGGCTTTCGCCAGATAAAGGTGTAATTTTTGCACAATACTTTTTAGAGGAAGTGCAGACTGTAAGCTATAAATTACAGTCTGTACTTCCTTTTTGCATTAAATATAGAAAAAGATTTAGTGAAAATGCAGTAAAGAATCTTAAAAATTTCAATGTACACAGAAAAATATTCTATGTTTTCTTTCTGGGATTTTCCTTATACTGGCAATATAAACAAAGGGCACACATAAAGTGTGAAACGGAAGGGAGAAAACGCATATGAAAAAAAGAATCGTTGTACTGACAATGGCAGTTCTGTTCGGGCTTTCAGCAGTAGCCTGCGGCTCTGAAGGAGGCTCCTCATCAGGGGGAACAGACACATCTGCAGAATCCAGCAGCTCCGGTTCCTCAGATTCCGGAACTGTAGCAAACAAAGACAAACCACTGGTATGGTTTAACCGTCAGCCATCTAACAGCTCTACAGGAGAACTGGACATGGCTGCGCTGAGCTTCAATGAGGATACATATTATGTAGGATTTGATGCAAACCAGGGTGCTGAACTTCAGGGAACCATGGTTAAAGATTATATTGAAGCAAATATTGATACCATTGACCGCAATGGTGACGGTGTGATCGGATACGTTCTGGCTATCGGTGATATCGGACATAACGACTCAATCGCCCGTACAAGAGGCGTTCGTAAAGCTCTGGGAACAGGAGTTGAAAAAGACGGAAGCATCGACAGTGAGCCTATCGGAACAAATACAGACGGTTCAGCTTCTGCTGTACAGGACGGCAGCCTTGAGGTTAACGGAAAAACTTATACAGTCCGTGAGCTGGCTTCTCAGGAAATGAAGAACTCTGCAGGAGCTACATGGGATGCTGCTACAGCAGGTAATGCTATCGGAACCTGGTCCTCTTCTTTCGGTGATCAGATTGACGTAGTAGTATCTAACAATGATGGTATGGGAATGTCCATGTTCAATGCCTGGTCAAAAGACAATGATGTACCTACTTTCGGATATGATGCAAACAACGATGCAGTGGCAGCCATCGCTGAAGGCTATGGCGGAACGATCAGCCAGCATGCAGATGTACAGGCTTACCTGACACTTCGTGTTCTGAGAAACGCTCTTGACGGCGTAGATGTAGACACAGGTATCGGAACAGCAGACGAGGCTGGAAATGTTCTTTCTGACGATGTATATGTATATAACGAAGAAGAACGTTCCTACTATGCATTAAACGTTGCAGTTACAGCTGAAAACTATCAGGACTTTACAGACTCTACAAAGGTTTATGAGCCTGTATCCAATCAGTTAGATGAAAGTTCACATCCAACTAAGAAGGTATGGCTGGACATCTACAACGCATCTGATAACTTCCTGAGCTCCACTTATCAGCCTCTGCTTCAGAACTATGATGATCTGATGAATCTGGACATTGACTATATCGGCGGTGACGGACAGACAGAATCCAATATCACAAACCGTCTGGGAAATCCAGGCCAGTATGATGCATTTGCTATCAACATGGTTAAGACAGATAACGCAGCTTCCTATACAGCTTTACTGAGTCAGTGATGATATAGGGTAAAGGGCTGGAGCTGCCGCAGAATACGGCTGCGGCAGCTCCGCTTCTTTTTACAGTGAAAGCCGGTTTCAAAGCAGAAGGGGGCTTTCATCGAAAAATATATAGTACAGGAGTAAAAAGAATGGCAGATAAGAAAGATGATATTGTCTTATCGATACGGGGGATGAGCAAATCCTTTGGCCGGAACCGGGTTCTGGACCACATCAATCTGAATGTGCGCCGGGGAACGGTTATGGGCCTTATGGGTGAGAACGGCGCCGGTAAGTCCACTATGATGAAGTGCCTTTTCGGTACTTATCAGAAGGACGAAGGTAATATTTACCTCGACGGTAAGGAAGTAAGTTTTTCCGGACCAAAAGACGCTCTTGAGAACGGAATTGCTATGGTTCATCAGGAGCTGAACCAGTGTCTGGAAAGAAATGTAGTAGATAATCTGTTTCTGGGCCGCTACCCGGTGAATTCTCTGGGAATCGTGGACGAGGGCAGAATGAAAAAAGAGGCCTCTGAGCTTTTCAGAAAACTGGGTATGACAGTAAACCTTACTCAGCCAATGAGGAATATGTCTGTATCTCAGAGGCAGATGTGTGAGATTGCCAAGGCGATCTCCTATAACTCCAAGGTTATTGTTCTGGATGAGCCAACCTCTTCCCTTACTGTACAGGAAGTGGATAAGCTTTTTGAAATGATGCGGATGCTGAAAGAACAGGGAATCGCTCTTATTTATATCTCTCATAAAATGGACGAGATTTTCGAAATATGTGACGATATTTCCGTACTCCGTGACGGTAATCTGGTTATGACCAAGAGAGCAGAAGACACCAATATGAACGAACTGATCGCTGCCATGGTTGGCCGTTCCCTGGAGAACCGGTTCCCGCCTGTGGACAATCAGCCAAAGGATGTGATCCTTTCTGTCCAGCATTTGTCTACAAAGTTCGAACCTCATCTCCAGGATATTACCTTTGATGTGCGGGAAGGTGAAATTTTCGGACTTTATGGTCTGGTGGGAGCCGGACGTACTGAGCTTTTGGAGACCATCTTCGGTGTCCGGACAAGGGCAGCAGGCCGGGTATACTTTAACAATAAGCTGATGAATTTCGGCAGTGCCAAGGAAGCAATGGATCATGGATTTGCCATGATCACAGAGGAGCGTAAGGCCAACGGACTTTTCCTGAAAGGGGATCTTACCTTCAACACCACCATTGCAAACCTGAACCACTATAAATCTGGTATTGCCCTTTCTGATTCCAAAATGGTAAAGGCAACAGCCAATGAGATCAAGGTTATGCATACCAAATGTATGGGACCGGAGGATATGATCACCAGTCTTTCCGGCGGAAACCAGCAGAAGGTAATCTTCGGAAAATGGCTGGAGCGCCAGCCTCAGGTATTTATGATGGATGAGCCTACCAGAGGTATTGACGTAGGCGCTAAATACGAGATTTATGAGCTGATCATTAAGATGGCCAAAGCGGGAAAGACCATTATCGTGGTTTCCTCAGAGATGCCGGAGATCCTGGGCATTACCAATCGTATCGGCGTTATGTCAAACGGACATCTTTCCGGTATTGTAAATACCAAGGAGACAAATCAGGAAGAGCTTTTAAGGCTCAGTGCAAAATACCTGTAATATCAGGTACCAAAATACCTATGCATGAAATATGAGGGAGATTGAAAGATATGGCTAATGACAGGATTCTGACGGCTGAACAGGAAATGAAGCTGCGTCAGCCCATTGATGATTATATTGGTAAGATTCAGGCGCAGATCGACGGCCTGAGAAAAGATGGAACCGATCAGGTAGTAGCTATCCAGAATACCATAGACGGGGTGAAGAGAGACCGCAGCCTTACAAAAGGAGAAAGGGAGGACCGTCTGGGAGAACTTCGCAGGCAGCTGGAAAAGGCAAAAGCTGTAGAAGCCAAGAATAAAGACGAGGTTTCAAAACTGATCGACCAGGGCGTAAGCTATCTGAAAGAACATTTTGATAAAGAATATTATCAGCCGGTAAAAGAAAGCTGCGCACAGGAAAAAGTAAAAGCAAAAGAAAAATATGATAAGAAGATCGCAGATCTGGCGAAAGAACACCAGGAAATCGTCTCAAAACTTTCTGCTCATCAGGAAATTAAGGACGAGAACTATGTATACAAAAACCGCCGGTTCGATGCGAAGATGGAGCTGGAAAAGGATTACCAGGCGATTAAGGACAGAAGACATGCCGCCTATACCCATAAGTATCACCTGATCGATATGCTCCGTATGTCAAAGTTTACATTTATAGAGGCAAGAGCTCAGAAGTGGGAGAACTATAAATACACCTTTAACCGCAGGCAGTTCCTCCTCAGAAATGGTCTGTATATCGCCATTATCCTGGTGTTTATCATGCTGTGTATCATCACTCCTATGGTAAAAGGCTCACCGCTGCTGACTTACAACAATGTACTGAACATCCTCCAGCAGGCATCTCCGAGAATGTTCCTGGCTCTGGGTGTTGCAGGACTGATCCTCCTGGCCGGTACAGACCTGTCTATCGGACGTATGGTTGGTATGGGTATGACCACTGCCACCATTATTATGCATCAGGGTATAAATACTGGCGGTGTCTTCGGACATATCTTTGACTTTACAGGACTGCCTATCGTAGTGAGAATGATCTTTGCACTGGTTATGTGTATCCTTCTGTGTACGATCTTTACTACCATCGCAGGATTCTTTACTGCAAAGTTCAAGATGCACCCATTTATTTCCACTATGGCAAACATGCTGATGATCTTCGGTATTGTTACATATGCTACAAAGGGTGTATCCTTTGGCGCTATTGAACCAACCATTCCAAATATGGTAATCCCTAAGATTAACGGATTCCCAACAATCATTCTTTGGGCAGTAGCAGCTATCGCTATTGTATGGTTTATCTGGAATAAAACTACTTTCGGTAAAAACCTGTATGCAGTAGGCGGAAATCCAGAAGCAGCTTCTGTTTCCGGTATTTCTGTATTTGCAGTAACTGTAGGCGCATTCATTCTGGCAGGTATTCTTTACGGATTCGGCTCCTGGCTGGAATGTATCCGTATGGTAGGTTCCGGTTCTGCAGCATATGGACAGGGCTGGGAAACAGACGCCATTGCAGCCTGCGTAGTAGGCGGCGTATCCTTTACCGGTGGTATCGGTAAGATTTCAGGTGTGGTAGTCGGTGTACTTATTTTCACTGCCCTGACCTACTCCCTGACAATCCTGGGTATTGATACAAACCTTCAGTTCGTATTCTCAGGTATCATCATACTCGTGGCAGTAACCCTTGACTGTCTGAAATACGTTCAGAAAAAGTAATTATATTCCTGCTTAAAGAGGCTGGCGCATGGCCCCCCAAAGAGGGTTATGTGCCGGCTTCTTTGTGATAAAAGCTTTAACATGCAGGAGTATTACTGACATTTTTCAGAATTTTTGCTATAATACAAAAACAATTAGGAAATATACGGATTTGGAGAAAAAACATGGATATATATACAGTTCTTCTGGTAGACGACGAAGAAGAGGTAATACAGGTCATTATGAAAAAAATTAACTGGGAAGGCCTGGGCTTTTCGGTAATCGGCTATGCCAACAATGGAGTAAAGGCTCTGGAAATGGTGGAAGAATTTCAGCCGGATGTGGTAATGACGGATATTAAGATGCCCTATATGGATGGTATGGAGCTGTCCAATCGGATTAAGACGGACTTTCCGGCTACAAAGATCCTGCTTTTTACCGGTTATGATGAATTTGAATATGCAAAAGAAGCAGTTCATCTGGAGATAGAGGAATACATTCTGAAACCGGTAAACTCTATTGAACTGACCAATGTGTTTACTCAGCTGAAGATAAAGCTGGACCAGGAAATCAGTGAGAAACGGAACGTGGCTACTTTGGAGAAACATTATATGGAGTCTCTTCCCCTTCTCCAGGCAGACTTTTATTCTGCTTTGATTGAAGGAAGACTCAGCAGGAAGGAGGCAGGAAAATACCTTTCCGATTACAGGATTTCATTTGAAGGCCCCTGGCACTGCTGCCTTGTGGTTCATACATCTTCTACTCAGGTTCCTGAAAATATGCACCCCAGGCTTCTGGCCACTTCTGTACAGAAACAGGCCCAGGAGAAACTGGGAGAAAGGTGGCGGACAAAAAGTTTTTCCTATTTGGGTAATACGGTTATGCTCTGTCAGCTTGAGAATGAAAATGAGATTTCTGAACTGACAGATGAATGTGACCGGTTCTGCCGGTATGCCAACAGGATCATCGGCGCTGTAGTCACCATAGGTATAGGACAGGTCTGTGCAGACATCCTGGAACTGGCTCAGTCCTACAGGGGAGCAAGAGAAGCGGTCTCCTACCGGGTGATCTACGGAGCCTCCAGAGCCATTAATATACGGGAGATAGCGCCTCAGGAACTGAGGCAGCCGGAGCGGGATAATGAAGGAGAGCTGTCAAATCTCTTTAAAATGATCCGGCTGGGGACGGAAGAAGAGGTACGGGCTGAAGCGGATAAGTATCTGTCCCGGATGTCCTTTCCTGAAAAGTCTCTGCAGCAGCATAATATTGAGGTTATGGAACTGGTAGGCGCTTTGTACAGATTTGCTGGAAATAACCATATCGGTGAGGAGCTTTTTTCGAAGGACACAAGAGAAATCTATACCCGCCTTCTGGATATGGAGCCTGAGGAACTGCGGAGGTGGCTGACAAACATCAGCCTCTATTTCAGAGAAAACCTGATTACCGCCAGGAGCCGGTCTACCCAGTCCTTTGTTTCAAAGGCAGAGGAGTATGTGAAAAATCATTATGGGGAAGAGGGACTTTCCCTGGACAGCATCTGCCAGGTCCTGGGAGTATCCAATTCTTATTTTTCTACTATATTTAAGAAGGAGACAGGAAAGTCCTTTACCGGCTACCTTACAGATTACCGCATGGAGCAGGCTGCCCGCCTGCTTATTGGAACCGATGAAAAAAGTTATATCATAGGGAAAAGTGTAGGGTATACGGATCCTAATTACTTCAGCTATGTTTTTAAGAGAAAGTTTGGGGTATCCCCCTCAAAATACAGGACGGAATATGGAGAAAGTAAAGAATAGATTTTTTGAATATTTGAATAAGCTAAAGCCCAGAGGGATACAGTCTATCCTTATGATTTCCTTTTCTGTGCTTTCTGTGGCAGTCATGCTGACCCTGGGAGTGGTGCTGTACATCCGGTTTTCCAATGTATCCAGAGATGAGATTGTGGAAACTACCAGGAAGCTGATGGAGCAGACGGGAGAGAACCTGGAGGACTATCTGGTAAGCATGCGGCAGATTTCAGACGCAGTTTACTATAACGTGGTGAAGGAAAGTGATTTTTCCGCTGAGCAGAACGAGATCCAGGAGGGAATGAACCTGCTTTACGAGGCTAACCGGGATAATCTGAGGAGCATTGCCATATATAACGACTATGGCAGCTTAATGGCAGCAGAGCCTGTGGCTTCTCAAAAAGAAGACCCTAATGTGACCCGTCAGAGCTGGTATCAGCAGGCAATGGAGGAGGTGGAAAATATGCATTTTTCCACCCCTCATATCCAGAATCTTTTTGATGATGGCACCAAGGGGTATTACTGGGTGATCTCTCTTAGCCGAATGGTAGAGATTACCGATGGAGGAGACTCCAGAGCGGGAGTTCTTCTGGTAGATATGGATTATTCCAGTATTTCCCGTATGATGGACCAGATAAATACAGAGAACAGCGGACAATATTTTTACCTCTGCGACAGCAACGGGGAAATCATCTATCATCCCAGGCAGATACAGATCAGTGACGGCATTTTTGATGAAAATAATCAGACTGCCGCCGGGTACAAGGAAGGGGTCTATGACGAAGTCTTTAACGGAGAACACAGGAAGGTACTGGTAAACAGCATAAGCTATACAGGCTGGAAACTGGTAGGAGTGATCCCCTATTCTACTTTCACTCACGGCATGGTAAATATCCGGTATTTTATTATGATGCTGATCCTGCTCATGGCCATGATGCTTGCCTTTGTAAACCGGCTGGTATCCGTCTGGATATCCAGTCCTATCCTGAAACTGAATGACTCGGTGAAGGATTATGAGGCAGGAGAGAAGCCAAAAATCTATATCGGAGGCTCTCAGGAAATCCGACACCTGGGCTACTCCATCCAAAGCTCTTATGAACAGATTGATGACCTGATGAAGAAGATTGTCCTGGAGCAGAATGAGAGAAGGAAAAGTGAACTGGATGCCCTTCAGAGTCAGATCAATCCTCACTTCCTGTATAATACCCTGGAGTCCATCACCTGGATGGTAGAGGGAGAAAGGAATGATGAGGCGGCCTTTATGATCTCCCAGCTTGCAAAGCTTTTCCGGATCAGCCTGTCCAAGGGCAGGACGGTGATCACCATTAAAGATGAGCTTCAGCATGCTCAGAGCTATATGAACATACAAAAGGTGAGGTATAAGAATTCTTTTGCAGTTGTTTTTGACGTGGATGAGGAAATCTATTCTTACTGTACAGTGAAGCTGGTCCTTCAGCCTATATTGGAAAATGCTATCAGCTATGGGGTAAGCGCTATGGATGAGGGTGGAGAGATCAGGATCACGGGACGAAGAGAAGAAGGGACTGTGATTCTGGCTGTAACAGATAATGGCATCGGGATGTCAGAGGAAGAAGTAAGATTTGTTCTTACAGACAGCACGAGAGTGCCAAAACACGGTTCCGGAGTGGGATTGGTGAACGTAAATAACCGAGTTCAGCTTCTTTTCGGAAAGGAGTATGGCCTGAAGGTGGAAAGCGAGCCTGATGAGGGAACGGTGGTATCCATTGTCATACCGGCAGTGCCCTATACGGAGGAAAATCGGAAGATTTTGGAAAAAGGTTATCTCTTCGGTAAGAATGTGATCAAAAAGATAGAAGATGCAGGTAAAGAAAATGAAAAACAGTAAAAAAGTGTTTATCCTCACAGAATCTGTTTTGGGAATACTGGTCATCATCCTGGCGGTAGTTATGCTTATGGGAAGAAATGGAAAGGAACTCCAGAAGGTTTCCGTGATCGTTGAAAATTCAGATGATAATCAGTGGGCAGCTTTTCGGTATGGACTTAGAATGGCGGCAGAAGACCAGGAGATGGAAATGTCTGTGGTAAGCACAGAAGGGACTATGACACTGGAAGAGCAGCAGGCACTGGCCCAGCAGGAAATAGATAATGGCGCTGATGGCATTATATTGCAGCCGGTTCCAGGAGAGGATACAGAGGAGATGCTGAAAAAGATTGAAAAGAAAGTGCCAGTGATGCTGGTGGAGTCTACGGCTTCCAGAGAGGCTCAGAAATCTTCTTTTCCGGTTACTCAGCCGGATAATTATGCCATGGGCAAAGCTTTGGGAGCGGAACTTCTGAAGGACTGCGGGGACAATCTGAAGGGCAAAACCCTGGGAATTATTTCGGAAACGATGGAAGCGCAGGCATCCCTTGACAGAGCGGCAGGATTTAAAGAAGCATTAAAAGACCAGGGAACTAAAGTAGGATGGACTGTAGAAGGAACTTCGGAAGAAGGGAGCACAGATTCTCTGGTGAATTTGCCCAAAGTAGATTTTGTTATCGCCCTGGATGATACCAGCCTGACTGCAGCGGGAGAATACTCGGCAGCCAATGACCTTCACGGAGCCATTGTGTATGGAATTGGGAACTCTACTGAAGCGGCATATTATCTGGATACAGGAGCTGCCCAGTGTCTTGTGGTTCCTGATGAGTTTAATGTAGGGTATCAGAGCCTTCAGGAGGTTTCTGAAAAGCTGGGACACTCTTTCAGAAAAATGGAGGACCGGGAGACTGACTATACAGTGATCCGCAGAGATACTCTCTTTACAAAGGAGAATCAGGAGATTCTTTTTACAATGAGCCAGTAGGAAGGGATAAAGAATGAAAAAGAGAAAAGTTTTAGCCGCAGTGCTGGTTTTTGGTATAAGCATACAGGTGCTGGCTTCCTGTACAGCAGAAGAACAGACGGGAATTGCCCGGGCCCAGGTAGGCGTGGCTTGTTATAATCAGAGCGATATATTTATCAGTGAGCTGCTGGACTGTTTTGAGGAGAAACTGAACCAGCTGGAGAAGGGCTCTTTCGAGGCTACAGTGACTGTGAGAGACGGTGCCGGCTCTCAGCGGATCCAAAACGATCAGGTAAAAGAGCTGGTAGATGCAGGCTGCAATGTGCTTTGTGTGAACCTGGTGGACCGGGCGGACCCATCGGAGATCATAGATATTGCCAGAGAAAATGATATACCCATTATCTTCTTTAACCGGGAGCCGGTGGCGGAAGACATGATGCAGTGGGACAAGCTCTATTATGTAGGGGCAGATGCAAAACAGTCCGGAGTGATGCAGGGTGAACTGGCAGCAGATGCCATAGAGACGGAGCCTCAGATTGACAGGAATAAAGACGGGAAGATTCAATATGTGGTACTGGAGGGAGAACCGGGACACCAGGACGCCATTATCCGGACGGAGAACGCAGTAGATACTTTAAGAGGAAAGGGTGTGGAGCTTGAAAAACTCAGCTATGGCATTGCCAACTGGAATCAGGCTCAGGCGGAAAACCGTATGCTCCAGATGATCGGACAGCATCAGAACCAGATTGAACTGGTACTGGCCAATAATGACGCCATGGCTCTGGGGGCTATTGACGCCTACAAAAAACTGAACCGGACAGAATCAGCCCTTCCCGTATTTTTCGGCATTGACGGCACGAAAGAAGGACTGGAGGCTATTAAAGAAAAAAAGATGGCCGGAACCGTGTATAACGACAAGGAAGGCCAGGCAGAGGCCATGGCAAAACTGACAGAAGCCCTTGTTTCCGGCAGCGGACTGTCAGATATAGAATTTGAAAATGAGAAATATATTTATCTTCCCTATTCCAAGGTTACCTTTGAAAATGTAGAGGACTATATAGAGAAAGAATAGTTTTCCTTGTACACTGAGGGTAAGGAACTTCAATATAAGTGTTCACCCGGCTGCCTGCTTTGTGGTATACTATTACTTATACTTATTGATAAAGGAATGAGAGCGTTGTTAGAAGTAATTGTATGTTTCATTGCAGGAATGGGAGCAGGTCTTGGAACGGGATTTGCGGGAATGAGCGCTGCAGCAGTAATCAGCCCTATGTTGATCACATTTCTTGGGATGCCGGCGTACCAGGCGGTGGGGATCGCTCTTGCCAGCGATGTGCTGGCCAGCGCTGCCAGCGCTTATACTTACGGAAAGAATAAAAATCTGGATATCCGCAACGGTCTGATCATGATGGCGGCTGTTCTGATAATGACCATGGCAGGAAGCTGGCTGGCAAGTCTTATGCCGGATAGCACGATGGGAAGCTTTTCTGTGATCATGACCTTTCTTCTGGGCGTCAAATTTATTGCCAGCCCTGTTATGACCACCAAGGAACTTATGAACGGAGTAAGCAGGAAAGTTCGGATGCTTCAGTCCGTTGTCTGCGGTATTGTGATCGGATTCATCTGCGGCTTTGTGGGTGCCGGCGGGGGAATGATGATGCTGCTGATCCTGACCTCTGTTCTGGGCTATGAGCTGAAAACAGCTGTAGGGACCAGCGTTTTTATTATGACTTTTACAGCCTTTACCGGAGCTGTCAGCCATTTTGCCATCGGAGGACTGCCGGATATAAGCTGTCTGGCCCTCTGCATTATTTTTACCCTGATCTGGGCAGAGATCGCAGCCCGGTTTGCCAATAAGGCGGCCCCCATAACTCTGAACCGAGTTACAGGAGTCGTCCTGGTAGTATTGGGACTGGTCATGATAGGGGTGAATTTGTTTTAGCTTTTTAGATAGGTTCTGGCTTCTTTTCTTTCATCTGTGTATATGCTAAAATATTACCTGTCATTATAGATTTAATGACCGGAAATGAAAGAACAGGAGAACCGTATATGGGGGAAAAGAAGTTTGCCGGGGCTATGGCGCTGGTTATGATTGTTTTTGCAGTGATTATGGAAATCTATTCCTATAAAGTTATTCCGGATATAGAAGTGGGCGTTTCCTCCTTTAATGATAACTGGACGATAAAAGAAGAAAACGGAGAAAGTGTGCAGGTGACGCTTCCGGTAAAACGTCAGGTGCCGGCGGGACAGGAACTGGTACTGGAAAACAGAATACCGGATAAATTTTATATGAATGGCGGAATTGTTTTCAGATCCAGACAGCAGGAAGTGGAAGTCTATATGGAGGAAGAGCTGCTCTATAAATACCCGGAGAAAGAATTGATAGGACAATCCCTTCCGGGAAATTGGAATTTTGTAATGCTTCCGAAAGATTGTGAGGGGAAAACACTGACAGTGAAGATCCGATCCCCATATCAGAAATTTTCCGGCCAGATAGGGGAGATTTATTATGGAAACTATAGTGAGCTGCTGGATTTTATTATAAAAAAGCAAACCCCGATATTCCGAATGGGGATTCTGATCGGAATTGCCGGAGCAGTCATAGAGGTTCTGGCAGTAGTTCTGCGAAAATACAGAATTTATTCTTATCAGGAACTGCTGGGCGGGCTGCTGATCCTGGCTTCGGTATGGCTGTGCGGCGAGTCTCAGATGCCTCTGGTGTTTCTGGGAGTAGAAGCGAAATACTATGTGACGATTATGGCGCTGCTGTTTTTGCTTATGTTTGTCTATGGATATCTTTATGTCAGATGGGGAAACATTCAGGGGAAAATCACAAGAAGACTGTTTTATTTCAGCGGTATAGCCGGAGCCGGAACCATGGGGCTGTCTGTGGCAGGTATCTGGGACCTTATGAGGATCATGCCCGGGATCCTGGTATTTGCAGGAGGAACTGCAGGATATGCTTTCTGGATACATCTCAGGGCTTTTCTGAAGAAAGAGGGAAGATACCTGGGATCGGAGACTGTCTGTGTGGGCCTGATCCTGGCAGCTGCGCTGGTGGAAATCTTGTTTTTTTATTCAAGATCTAACAATATAGCAGGGCCTTTTGTACGTTTGACCATGCTCTTATATGCTTTGAACCATTTTCGGATCGATCTGCTGGAGACTTATTACGGCTTGAGAGAAAGGGCGGAATTGGAGAAAAGGCTTCGCAGAAGCCAGGCAGAATTAATGACCAGTCAGATAAAGCCTCATTTTATTTATAATACTTTGAATTCGATCAGGGCTCTGGTACGGATCGATCCGGAAACCGCTTATAATACAATTTATGATTTTTCTACCTACCTCAGAGAAAATCTCAGATCTCTGGAGGATGTGGATGTGATCCCTTTTTCACAGGAACTGAAACATGTGAAGGCTTATGTGAATATCGAGAAGATCCGGTTTGAAGAACGAGTCCAGGTGGTGTTTGATATCCGGGAACAGAATTTCCAGGTGCCGCCTCTTTCTGTTCAGCCTTTGGTGGAAAATGCTGTTAAGCATGGAATATGTAAAAAAATCCAGGGCGGAACTGTCTGGATCCGCAGTTATAAGGAATCCGGAGATTATGTGATTGAGGTAGAGGATAACGGTATTGGATTTGACAGCAGCAATGTAGGTGAAAAGAACCGGCAGAACAAGTCTATGGGGCTGGAAAATATCTGCTTCCGGATACAGGAAATCTCAGGAGGCAGCATGGAGATTTTCAGCCGTCCGGGGGAAGGAACAAAAGTAGTACTGCGGGTTCCTGAAAAAAAGACTTCGTATTACGGAAAGGAAGAGGACGGACATGAAAATAATCATAGTAGATGACGAAAGACTGGGAGTAAGGCAGTTCCAGATGGAAGCGGAAAGCGTGATAGGAACGGAGATCGCAGGCGCCTTTACCAATCCGGAAGAGGCATTGGAATATGCCAGAGAAAATCCGGTGGAAGCAGCCTTTCTGGACATCGAAATGCCGGTTATGAATGGTCTGGTCCTGGCTCAGAAGCTCCGGGAGATCATTCCGGGGATCGTGATTATCTTTGTTACGGGATATGAACAGTATGCTATGGATGCTTTCCGCATCAAGGCGGACTTTTATCTGACAAAGCCCTATGACCGGAAAGATATAGCGGAAGCCATAGAGCGGGCCAGACTGCTGTCTGTCAGACTGAAGAAGCGGGTATATCTGCGTACCTTTGGAAAATTTGATATGTTTGTAGACGGACAGGTGGTGTTTTTTGCAAATAATAAGGCGAAGGAACTGCTGGCCCTCTGTGTGGACCGCCGGGGAGGAAGTCTGACCATCTGGGAAGCTGTAGACAAGCTTTGGGAAGGACGGGAATATGACGACCGGGTAAAAAACCTGTACAGAAAAGCCATCATGAATCTCCGGCAGACTTTTGCAGAGCATGGACTGGCGGACGTATTCAGCAACAACAGAGGGGAGTGCAGCATTGACTGCAGAAAGGTAGACTGTGATTATTACCGGCTGCTGGAAGGAGATGAAACTGCCAGGAGAGCCTGGATGCTGACAAAAGAATATATGGGAGAATATTCCTGGGCTGAGGAAACCCAGGCCGTTTTGCTGTCTTTATGATTTTCTGCGAAAATCCGTATAGGTACAGCCCTTTGATGGGGGCAGGCTATAGTTTATATCTGCTCTGCCCTTTGTATAAAGGGTGCAATTAATTACATTTCATCACATCCCAAGATGTCTTAAAGATCTGTCCGAGTCGGACATTTTTCAATGATTAAAAATAGAAACATACTTTTTACAGATAAAAAGTAACACTTCGGTAACACCGGGCAGAGTATACTTAAATGTCGTATATAAAAATCCTATAGCGACAAAAACAGAATACGAAAAGAAAAATCCGGAATCTGTAAAAAAGCGGCATATTTGCACGAAGGATTGTTTCGAATGCCCCAAAGGAGTCTGCAGACCAGGCAGAAAGGAGCATGGGCTACACCGTTTTCCTAACATTGAAAATATACGAATATTCGTATACAATGAAGGTGAAAATATCTGAAATAAAGGCGGTGTGAACATGAAAGATTATCTTTCTCTTAGGGAGGCGGCCCAAAAGTGGGGGGTGTCCGAAAGGAGAATTAACCAATATTGTACAGAAGGCCGAATAGCCGGTGCACAGCGGATCGGGAAAGCCTGGGCAATTCCTTCTAATGCACAAAAGCCCGGCGATCCCAGACGAATGCGTCAGCAGGGAAAAATTCCTCCGCTGCAGACATCTGCCGGCGGCCGGCTGAATCACGCAAACCTTATGCCCTTGATGAATACGGCATTTGTACCGGGAAACTGCCAGGCTGCGGCCCTGGCTATGACCCCGGGACCCCGGAGGGATATCGCTCTGGCAGAGTATCATTATTTCAGCGGACAGCCGGAGGCTGCAGCAAAAGAGGCTGAAGCGTATCTTACCAGCCCTGATATCGGGGCGAAACTTTCTGCCTGTCTGATCTATGCCTATGCCAACTTGTCTCTGGGACGTATTCCCCGGGCAAGATTTGCCCTTGATGAGCTGAATGCCGCCCTTGCTTCTGCTGGAAAGGAATCCCCAGAGTTCCGGGCTGCAGCGGCCTTTGTTGCATCGGCGGGGGCGGTACTTTTGCATCTGCCGATGCCGGATAAACTGCCGGAGATTGAAAGCTTTCTGCCTCTGCTTCCGCCGGGACTGCGGGCCTTTGCTTTGTATGTACAGGCCCACTATCTCTATTTGAAAAAGGAATACAGCAAAAGCGCCGGGACGGTAGAGGCGACACTTGCTATGGGCGCCTCGGCTTATCCCATTCCTGCTATTTACCTGCACCTGGTTGCAGTTATGGACTATATGAGTCTGAAGCAGTCCGAACAGGCGCAAGGGCATCTTCTGACGGCATGGGAAATGGCCCGGCCGGATGATCTCATTGAGGGCTTTGGAGAACACCATGGGCTTTTAGGCGCAATGCTGGAAGCGGTTATAAAACCCAAATGGCCAGAAGATTTCAAAAGAATTATCGACATTACTTACCGTTTTTCTTCCGGATGGCGTAGAGTTCATAACCCTATAACCGGCCATGATGTAGCCGATGATCTGACCACAACGGAGTTTGCGATTGCCATGCTTGCAGCCCGTAACTGGACAACCCAGGAGATCGCAGAACACCTGAATATCTCCGTAAACACGGTAAAAAGCCATATCTCCGAGGCCATGCGGAAACTGAATGTAAGGAACCGGAAAAGCCTGAAACAATATATGTTAGAGTAAGAAAAATATCTGAAAAGCCTTTGGCTATCACCCATTTCGACGGGGAGAATGGGTGATGGTTTTTCCAGGATTTTCCCTGTATAATAAAAAAAGCTGCATTGTGGATACTGATAGAAAACAGTTGCCCGGAGGCCAGGTATTCTGTGATGGAAGAACGACGCTCTTTTATGAAAAAGGAAAAGAAACCATGATTGTGGAACCTTTGGTATGGAGGCTGTCACACAGAACTATCGGAGAACCCGGAATACTGGAAAAGACAGAAATTTGCACTAAGGATCGCCTTGAACGCTTTCCTGAGAGCTGAATTCAGGCAGGAAAGCAGGCGGATATAACAGGGAGTGATGGGATGAAATTAAAAGATGGACTGATACTCAGGGAAGTGGCTGGTCAGTATGTGATCGTACCGACAGGGAAACGGGTCAAGGATGTGACCAATATTGTATATATATCTTCCTCAGCAGCCTATTTGTGGGATTATATGAAAGACCATGAGTTTGAGAAAGAAGACTTAGTGAAAAGAATCCTGGAGCATTATTCGGGAGTGACAGAGGAGAAGGCAGATGCCGATATTGACAAATTTCTTAATACCTTGTCAATAAATAATATTTTAGATGACGGCACTGTGAGAGGAAGGGTTTCGGTGAAAATAGACAAGAAGAAGGATACCTTATGAGTTATGACTTTGAGCCTGCCTGCAGAAGAATGGAATGGCTGGATCCCTTTTATAAAGCAGTATGGGAGAAAGCCTTTGCAGAGGCAATACCTATTTCCGGAACTTTTGAGCTGACCCCAAGATGCAATTTTAACTGCCGAATGTGCTATGTACATTTAAAACCGGAGCAGATTCCTAAATATGGAAAAGAATTGACGGCAAAAGAATGGATCAACATAGCCCGGGCAGCAAAAGAGGCAGGAACAACCTGGCTGTGTGTCACTGGAGGGGAGCCTTTTATGCATCCGGAGTTTGAGATTATCTGGAAAGAATTGTCTCAAATGGGGTTTTTCATTACCTTACAGACCAATGCTTCCATGATCAAGGGAAAGGCAGAGAAACTTTTGGAAGAGTTCCCTCCCAGAGCAGTTAAAATAACCCTTTATGGATCAAGTGATGAGGTCTATAAAGAGGTATGCCGGGTGGAAGAAGGATTCACGAAGGTGGATCATGGAATCCAGGTTTTGAAAGAGATGAAAATTCCCATAGAGCTGGTAAGTACCATTATTAGCCAGAATCAGGAAGACGTAAAGAAGATGGCACTTTATGCTTATCAGAATCGTATGCACTGGTTTCCAACTTCGGGGGTAAAAGCTTCCGTCAGAAATGAAGAAGGAGAGATTAATAAGGTGAGGCTTTCCATAAAAAATGAGGCTGTATGGAAACAGCAGATGCGGTCTCGACTGGAAAACAATCCTGTTAATATAGAAAGAAAACCATGTACCTATTGTAAAGATTACAGATTAGGCTACTGGATCACATGGAACGGGCAGATGAGATTCTGCAGTTTCATGGACAAGCCGGACATTCCTGTTCTAAAAAAAGGATTTCAGGAATCATGGCAGGAACTGATAGAATATGAAGAATCTCTAAGATGGCCCCAGGAATGCTATACATGCGAGGCAAATAAGATATGTTTCAAATGTGCAGGGGCATTGAATGCCGAATGTGGAGGACCTGAGACGGTGACAGAGGCATTTTGTGAGAGATATAAGAAGTTTATGGAGGAAATATAATATGGAAGGATATGTAGTAATAGAAGCAAAAGTTGCAAATGGAGGAATTAGCACATTGTCAACATCCGGGTCAGCATGGGGAGATGAAGAAGAGGGACAACAGCCAAATACTTATTGGCTATATTGGAACTTTACTACAAATCCAGATGGAAGTTATAGTAGTGGTGGATATACAGGGATTGGCTGGTACTGGGATGATTCAAATAACTATTTGTCTACAGGATGGTCTAATTATAGTGGAAGAGGGAACTATTCCGCGGACTTTACGGGCTTTACTGAATGGCTGGTGGCAACAATGCCTACAAATTTAAATGATATTTTAGGTGCATGGCCCTCGTCAACAAAGCAAGCTTTTATTGATATTTATTATGGAATCCTGAGAGCACAAGGCTGCTTACAACTGTATTAGAGATATGCATTATTCTATTGCAAAATTAGACATAAGTATAGATCCTTTTTTAATAGACAAAGGCTGGAGTAAGTTTATTACGTATGAGAGCAGTGATGTAGTACAAATTAAACACATGCTTGGTAGAGAGGTGTATAACATTAATGAATATTACTTAGAAAAGGATTTAAATAGGTGTTACCGTTATGAAAATGATATACTTTTGGTGAATAATGATTGGAGCAAGACTTTTGTCTTTGAACTAAAAAATAAAAGTAGTTTTAACGTTTTTACTAACTTAATTTTCTACACCCATGCCGTTCAACGCCATATGATTCAAATCCACAGCTCTATGATAGACTATCGTGGTAAGGGCCTGCTTTTCCTCGGCCCATCGGGCATTGGCAAGACAACTATGGCGGAACTTTGGAATCAATACAGAGATGCTTTAATCATTAATGGTGACATGAACTTTGTTCAGGATACCGGTGATGAATTTATCGGCTGGGGGACTCCTTGGCATGGCTCATCGCCCTATTGCGAGAATACCAGTGTGCCTATACAGTCCCTAATCATTTTGAAGCAGGCTTCGGAGAATTATATACGGGAATTGTCGGGATTTGAAAAGGTACAGCTTGTATCCAATAACATTATTTATCCAACCTGGCTGGAAAATGGCATGGAACTTTGTCTGGAAACTTTGGATCACCTGCTTACAAAGCTTCCAGTCTACGAACTCTCCTGCCGCCCGGATGAGGATGCGGTGAAGCTCACCGAAGAGACCATCTTCGGCAAATAAACAATGTATATATTATGTACGTTATATACGACGTATACATACCAAAACACATTACAAACCTTGAAAATTTAGTACCCTAAACTAAGCCGGAAAAGTACAACCAGGAATCGCCGTAGGCTTTCCCATAACCTGTGCCTCAGAGCTGCTCCATGAAGTGCAGAATAGGAATATTTGTCCATTTTATGGGCATTTGTCGAGCATGACTTTGAGACTACAGGCTCAAAGCAGCGCAGACTGACCATGAAAATGGACAAATATTCCCGATTTCACTTATACCGGGCAGCTCTGTACATAGTCTACAAAAGCCTGCAGCGATTCCTGCCACACACTTACTTATCGTTTTGGGCGTCAAAATTTTCAACAGAATCTCATTCCTGTATTCGGGGGAAATGCAGAATATGGGAATGGGATTTTTATGTCTGCGGGACGAAAGATCCGGCGGATAAGTACAGGCAGAAAGCCTGCTGTATCCAGATAAGGGGAGTATCTATGAGCGGCGTAAAACATATCATTCAGCGGATCCGGGAGGGCAGGCTGAAGCAGCTGATAGGTGAACTGCTGTGGATGTATGCCTATGTCCGGCGCTATTGGTTTTTGATAGGAGTTTACATACTTCTGGGAGCTTCAGGCTCTGTTCTGTCTCTGGGGACTTCTGTGGTGAGCAGAGACCTGGTAGACGCTGTCACAGGAGTAAATTCTATGGAGATTGTCCGGGTGGCAGCTACCTATGTGGGAGTAGGGGTTTCCCAGATTTTTATTAATGCGGTAAAGTCCAGGATGTCTCTGAAGGTGCGTCTGAAGGTGACCAATGAGATCCGGGCGGATATTTATGAACAGGTACTCCGGACCAACTGGGAGTCGCTGGCCAAATACCGGTCGGGAGACCTGCTATACCGGGTAAATGGAGATGCAGGAATGGTGGCCAATACCATTCTTTCTTTTCTTCCTAACGTGGTGACCACACTGATCAGTTTTGGAGGTGCTTTTGTTATTGTGATCCAACATGATCCGGTGATGGCAGTGATTGCCCTTCTGGGAGCCCCCATATCTTTTATTACTTCAAGATATTCGGCAAAGCGTATGCGGCAGTTTCAGAGAGACAATCAGAATGTAGCCAGCGACCGGACGGTTTTTGATCAGGAGACTTTTCAGAATCTGCAGTTTATCAAGGCATTTGGCATGCTGGACAGGGTAACGGAGAAATTCCACAAGATTCAGCAGGAGTCTGTGGATATTGCTCTGCGGCAGAATAAATTTCAGCAGTATATGACCATTATTACCTCCCTGGTGGGCCAGGCTGTGGGATATGCCTGCTATGGATTTGCAGCTTTTCGCCTGTGGCAGGGGGAGATCAGCTACGGCACTATGACCATGTTTGTGTCTATGGCCGGGTCTTTAAGGGGATCTTTCAGCGGGATCCTGAATATGGCTCCAATGGTGATCCGGGCAGGAATCAGCGCAGAGCGGATCATGGAGATCACCAGCCTTCCCCGGGATTCCATGGAGGATAAAGAAGAGGCTGAGGAGATCAAGGCCAGGGCAAAGGAAGAGGGCGTCTTTGTACATATGGAAGACGTGGACTTTGCCTATGAAGAAGAGAAATGGATTTACCGGGAGGGGAATTTCCGGGCAGAGCCGGGAGAAATCGTGGCGCTTATCGGCCCTTCGGGCCAGGGAAAAACTACAACTTTAAATTTGATCCTGGGTCTTTATCATCCCCAGAAGGGACGGATCCAGGTGGGGAATCCGGATGGTCAGGTCCTTCGGGCTTCTTCTTCTACCAGATGTCTGTTCAGCTATATTCCTCAGGGAAATACCATGTTCTCCGGAACCATCGCAGAGAACATGCGGATGGTGAAGCCGGAAGCCACAGACCAGGAGATCCGGGAGGCGCTGGAGGCTGCCTGCGCCTGGGAGTTTGTGGAGAAGCTGGATGGCGGCATGGATACCGAGGTCCGGGAGCGGGGCACCAGGTTTTCGGAAGGCCAGAAACAGCGGCTTTCCATTGCCAGAGCTCTTCTGGCAGATGCACCGGTGATGATCCTGGACGAGGCTACCAGTGCCCTGGATGTGGCTACGGAGCGAAGGGTTCTCAGGAGGATCATTAAGAAGGAGCCTCACCGGACGGTGATCGTAGCCGCCCACAGGCCCAGCGTATTCTCTATGTGCAGCCGGGTTTATAAGGTAGGAGAAGGAAAAGTACGGGAAGTAGACGAAGAGGAGATTCAGGAGTTCCTGAATGAGTTTTGAGAATAAAGGAAGGAAACTGTTATGAGATTTGTCAGAGCTGGGGTAGTGATGATTTTTATTTTGTCTCTGGTAATCTTTGGCGTATCCCGGGTAGTTCTTTTTCAGAACCGGGATCCCAATGAACCGGAGATTGTAAGTGACCGGGAGATTTTGGAGATTCCCTGTGAGTATACCCAGGAACAGCTGTTAGAGGGGCTTACAGCCTCAGATCAGGAAGACGGGGATCTGACCTCGCAGATCGTGGCAGGCTCTTTTTCCAGATTTATTGAGCCGGGATTGTGCAACATGACCTATGTGGTCTTTGACTCTGCTGATCAGCCTGCCTCTCTTACCAGACAGGTAAGGTTCACCGACTATCATTCTCCCAGGTTTACCCTGACGGAGCCTCTGGTGTTTTCAGAGGGAGAAGGAAGCTATGATGAACTGATGGGCCGGCTGGGTGCCCAGGATCAGCTGGATGGGGATCTTTCTGACTGGATCACCCAGACAGATACAGATGTAAATTATCAGAGGGCAGGAAGCTATACCACGACTTTAGAGATGAGCAACAGCCTGGGGGATACGGTGACCCAGGATCTGCCGATCCATGTGGTGGCTGCAGAGGGGCATTCTCTGGAGATTGTTTTGAATACCGGGATTGTTTATATAGACCAGGGCAGCGGTATTGACGCCGCAGCTTATATTCAGGAACTTTTGGACAGCCAGGGCAATAATCTGGATACCAGCCTTATTTCGTCGGAATCCAATGTGGATCCCCAGACGCCAGGCTGTTATGAGGTCCATTATCAGGCAGAGGACGGACAGGGAAATTCCGGGGAAACCTGGCTGACTGTGATCGTAGAAGGGTGAAAGGAGGAGGCAGATGAATCGGGAACTTTTTCGACTGGATGAAATAAGCATAAGAGGCCTCTGTCTTGAGCTTCTTCAGAGTCTATGGATGATCCTGGTGATCGGGGTGTCTCTGTGGCTGGGGATCACCGGGGTCCATACTTTGATCTATGAGCCGGTCTATACTTCCACCGCTACCCTGGTGGTAACAGTGAAGGGACAGACCAGCGCCTATTCCTCTCTGTCGGTGACCAGCCAGATGGCAGATGTTTTCGGAGAGGTATTTCAGAGTTCGGCGCTAAGGTCCAGGATCATAGAAGATGTGGGAGAGGAAATCGCAGGAGATATTACCTGTACTCCTATTACAGACACCAACCTGCTTACTTTAAGCGTGTCCAGCCCGGATCCGCGGCAGGCGTATCTGTTTATCAATTCTGCTTTGGAAAATTATGAACAGGTGGCCCAGGATGTGTTCTCTAACGCTTCCCTGCAGATTTTACAGGAGCCTCAGGTGCCTTCTTCACCTTCCAATACTTCCTGGATCATGGCCAGGCGGAATCTGCTGGCAGCAGCAGGAATGCTGGCAATGGCGGCAGTGATCTGTCTTTTCTATCTCCTCCGGTTTACGGTGAAAAGTCCTTCTTCCGCTTCCAGGCTTCTGGATGGAACGGTCCGGGGGATCATTCCCTTTGAGAGCAAGGGGATCCTGGGAAGGAAGAATGCCAAGAAAGCCCTTCTTCTGAATTCTCCCCTGGTAAGCATGGACTTTGCCGAGGCCAGCAGAAGAGCTGAGGCGAAGGTAGAGTATCATATGAGGCGGAATGATCAGAAGATCCTGCTGGTCACCAGTATCAGTGAAAATGAAGGGAAATCTACAGTGGCGGCTAATATTGCCCTGGCTCTGGCGGAGAAGCACCAGAAGGTGCTTCTGGTGGACGGGGATCTGCGGCAGCCTGCCCAGTATAAGGTTTTTGAGGAAAAAAGTGCAGGAAGGACTTCTGTAGAGCAGGTATTTAGGGGAAAGGCCTCCTGGAAGGAGAATCTGTATTACAATAAAGCTGCAGGTATATGGGAGCTGTTCCAGTTTTCCGGCGCAAAAGATCCGGCTGCGGTCTTTGCAGAGGCACCTATGAAGACTCTGGCCCGGGAGTGGAAACAGGAGATGGACTATATTATCATAGACTGTCCGCCTACGGCAGTATCCACTGACGCAGAAGTCTGGATGGAAGCAGCGGATACTGTGCTATTAGTAGTCCGGGAGGACTGGTCTGATGTGCGGATAGTTAACGATACGGTAGATATGATCTGGCAGAGCGGCTGTGATTTCTCAGGATTTATTCTGAATGCTTTTCACAGAGACTGGATTTCCCAGAGTTCCGGATATGGATATGATTATGGAGACTATGGGAAAAACATCCGGAGAGGAGACCAAAGAGGATAAAAGTATGGAAGATCAGAGAAAAGAGATAGAAAACAGAGAAGACGATGAGATGGAAATTGACCTTGTCCTGCTTTTTGGGGCTTTCTGGAAAAGCTTTACCAGACTGTGGTGGCTGGTGCTGATTCTGATCCTTGCAGGAGCGGGAGGATTCTATGCTTTTCAGAATCTGAGTTATGAGCCTCTGTATGCCAGCAGTGCCACCTTTACGGTAGCTACCGGAGACGGAGAAAACGGCACCTATAATTTTTATTACAACAGCAATACAGCGGATCAGATGTCCAGGACTTTTCCTTATATTCTGGACAGCAGCTTTTTCAGGAGCGCCCTTTTGGAGCGGCTGGGAACAGATACCTTAAACGGCACCATTACTTCAGAGACTGTGGAAAATTCCAATATGGTCACCATGCGGGTGGAAAGCCCGGATCCGGAGGACGCCAGGAAGATCCTGGATACAGCTTTGGAAATCTATCCGGAAACGGCACGGTTTGTCCTGGGTGACATTCAGTTTAATTATCTGAATGAGCCAGAGACTCCCACAGAGCCTTTTAATCATATTGGTCTCAGGCGTACCTTGGCTCTGGGAGGAGGAGCCGGCGCACTGGCGGGAATTCTGATCCTGGGCCTTACGGCTCTTTTCAGAAGGACTGCCAGAAACCCGGAGGAGATGCAGAAGATCACCAGTCTCCGGTGCCTGGCAATGATCCCTCAGGTTCGCTTTAAGGCAAGGAAAAAGCAGAAGAAAAAGAAGATTTCTGTGCTGGACAAGAGGCTCTCTTTTGGTTACAGGGAAAGTCTCAGAGCCCTGGAAATCCGTCTGGAGAACATGATGGCAAAAGAAGGCGGCAAGGTCCTGCTGATCTCCAGTACGGCTTCCGGGGAGGGAAAATCCACACTGGCAGTGAACTTAAGCGAGCTGCTGGCATCCAGAGGAAAACGGGTGCTTCTCATAGACGGAGATCTGCGGAAACAGGATGACGCCGGGATCATCGGGATCCGGGACAGCGCAGGACTTGCAGATATTGTAAAAGGAGAGAAAACTATTCGGGAAGGCCTGCGGAAGCTGAAGAAAAGCGGTATCTGGTTTCTGGGGAGCCGCAGGACCGTGAAGCAGCCGGCTTCTGTTCTCAGCAGTCCCCGGACAGGAGAGCTGATACAGGCTCTGAAAAAAGAGATGGATTATATCATCATCGATACCCCTCCCTGTGAAACGTTCCAGGATGCAGGAATGCTGTCAGATTATGCCGATGGGATCCTCTATGTGGTGAAATATGATTTTATTCCCCAGAGACGGATCTGGGAGGGCCTGTCCTTCCTGGGAGGCAGAAGCGCCAGGATATTAGGATATGTGTTTAATTCTTATCCGGAATCAGTCAGTGAATACGGTTACGGCCGCTATGGTTACGGAAGATATGGCCGTTACGGCTATGGAAAATATGGTTACGGCGGCGGTTCCTACAGACAGCCTTATGGTCAGAAGAATGCTTATGAAGAGGAGGCAGGAAATGGTTGATCTGCATATCCACATCCTTCCGGGAATCGACGACGGTGCAAAATCCCTGAAAGAGTCCGTGGAAATGGCCAGGATGTCCGCCGCAGGCGGAGTCCGGGCCGTTTCCGCCACCTCTCACGGGGATTTTTCCTTTTATGAACCGGAAGAATATCTGAAAATTTATGGAAAAAAACTGGAGGACTTTTGCCGGGCCCTGAAAGAGGAGCAGATCCCCCTGGAAGTCCACAGAGGCATGGAGCTGATGGTCAATGAATCCCTTCTTAAGGCAGGGCGGAAAGGCCCCCTGCCCGGATACGGCGGCAGCCGCCGTCTGCTGGTGGAATTTTTCTTTGACATTTCCAGGACTACTGCATTAAAATGGACAGATGAACTCTTAGCCATGGGTTATCAGATTGTTCTGGCTCATCCGGAGCGGTATGATTTTGCAAAGCGGCAGCCGGAGGCTTTGGAAGGATTCTGGAGAAGAGGAGTAATCCTTCAGGTAAACAAGGGGAGCATCCTGGGAGAACTGGGAAGAAGAGCTGCCAGGACAGCAGACTGGCTTCTTAGCCGGGGGATGGCAGGACTGGTGGCCTCAGACGCTCATGACCCGGTGCTGCGGACGCCGGATCTGGAAGAAACGGCCAGAGTCCTGGACATATACTACGGAAGCAGCGCTTCCCGGATCCTTCTGGAGAGAAATCCTGCGAGGATTCTGGAGGGGCGGGAGCTGTAGAAACAGTTTTTGTGTTTAAAGGGAAGCAGAATGCGCAATACTGGAGATAAAAGAAGACAATACAAGATAAGCAGAGTCATTCTGAGAAACAGGCGAGAAAGAGAATGCAGATAAAACAGGGAAAGGAAGGGCTGTATGGTACTGGAAAAATTTATAAAAACCTATACAACACAGGTGTCTTCTGCCTGGCTTTATATCCTGATACTGACGGTTGTGCTGTTTTGCCTGATGGTGTATCTGGAAAGGCGGGGAATGGCCCGGCGTCACAGCACTGCCCTGAAAGCATTTCTTTCCAGAGGGCTTATGGCAGTGTCCCTGGCCGGGATACTGGCGCTGACTCTTTGCGGCCGGGAGTGGGGCAGCCGGATGGGAGGCCGTTTCCAGTTCTTTCCATTCTGGTCCTATTGGAGAACCATTACCCAGGGAGATGAGGGACTGGGAATACAGATCGTGAACAACATCCTTCTTTTTATTCCCTTTGGATTTGCCCTGCCTTTGAACTTTCCACGGTTTAAAAAACTGCGGTATATTATACTGGCGGGAGCATTACTGTCTTTAACCGTTGAGCTGGTCCAGGGATTTACCGGACTGGGGCTGTGTGAGATTGACGATGTGATGGGGAATACCCTGGGAGCCGGGATCGGGGGATGGCTGTGGTTTTACTGTACAAAATCAAATAAAAATCCAAGGCGGCAGAGGGGAAATTTTTAGAAAAATTTCCGTCTGCTGTTATAAAAACAGATAGGATATCATAAAGAAAACAAGATAGAAAGTCTGAAAGACACTTCAAGAAACAATTCAAGAATCCGTTCGGTATATCATTTCTCCATTTACCAATTGACAGAGAGCAAAAAAGAGTATTATGCAGCTAACATATAGTTGCAAGGAGGCGTGCCTTGCAAAATGAGTTTGATCCCGGGGATGTTATGAAAACGGGGCAGAGCCTCAGCCGGACCGGAAGATCCTGCGGCTGTCGGACCTCTATACGGTAAGGATGAAAGAAACACAGCTGGAGCTGACAGCAGTGCTGCTGAACATCAACCGGAATCATAACCGGGAACTGATGGAAGCATGCAGGGATCTGAAAGATTATGCGGAATACGTAGATCGGGTGCGGAAATATGCCAGAGAACTGCCCCTGTCAGAGGCGGTGGAACGTGCCATTACAGAGTGTATCCGGAAAGGAATCCTGAAAGAGTTTCTGGAGAAGAACCGGGCGGAGGTGAAGACTATTCCAGAAGGACGGGAAAGCTTCTTCAAAAGCGGACAAGGCGTTGGCGGAGGTATTACACTAATGTCATAAATCTGGTGGAGGTCAGTATATGCAGTTTAGCGGAAGTGGATCAAAAGACAGCTTATCAAGCCTTTATGTTCTGAAACATAAAGACTTAGATGTGGCGATGGTACAGATTGATAATATGACAGGCTCCATAGAGTATATTTTAGATATTTATATCCCGGAGGAACTGCCTCTTGGCTGCGATGCCAATGGAGGCGGAGTGAAAGAATGGTGGAAAGCCAGGGCGATCCCTGAGTCCAGGAAGGGGATCCGGCAGGTATTAAATTCCCTGAATGAAAAAACCAGTCAGTCTCTGATGCTGTCTGCTTATGGATTGAGCCTGACAGACCATTACTGGCTGCAGCCGGTAGACCGGGAATATTACTGGAAAGATCTGAACTTTTATGAAAATGATTTTTCCGATGAATTGGGAAAGCTCCTTACGGATTCCGGAGAGCTGGATCTGGATTTTCCTGTTTCTAAATTTTCACCTTCTTCATCTGTGAATGGGGAGATGAGGAAGAACTATATTCCTTATAGGATTGACAAGGCTGTTATAGAAGGGAAGAACTATCCCTGTTCTCTGTCGCCCCTGTTTACTTCTCAGGAACTGGAATTTGTTCCTGCTCCAATACAGACCGGCATTTTAATAATTTTGGCTTTTTATATGATGAAAAGCAGCACAGACTTGTGTCTATGGCGCCAATATTTGATACAGGGAACGCCTTGTTTTATAATGAAGAGGCGATACCGTCAAAAGAGAATCTTTTGAACATAGAGGTAAATTCCTTCAGTAAAAAGGAGACGGAAAAAGTATTGGTAGGCGGTGAAATATGAAAAATGTAGAAGTGCAGTTGAAGGGCGATCTTCTGATTATAGGGAAGGATCCCAGGCTTGTTGTAAATTTAAAGAGCCAGGAGAACTATATTGAGACCGGGAGCCGAAAAATCCCTTACCGGAAAAAAATACAGTTCAGCAGGGACCTGTTGGAAGGAAAGCGGCAGAATGTTTTTCAGACTGCTGTAAGATATTATTATCAGCAGGCATGCCAGGTGGCAGAAGGGATGAGAATAGCGCAGCAGTACAGGCTGAAAGCGAACAGGACAGTCCGGGAGAAGGGGAGGGAAGAGCCTTTATAGATAAAAGCAGAGTACATCAGATTATAGTAATCAGGGAGCGAACTATTTGTAACAGTTGACTCCCTGAAAAATTACTGCCTTTTACTGAAACATCTCTCCCAGAGTCCGTACCAGCACTCCGGTAGCGCCCTTTGCCATATATGGCTTGCCCTCGGAGAAATCACTGCTTCCGGCGATGTCCAGATGGATCCATTCTACTCCCTCGTCAATAAATTCTTCCAGGAAGGCGGCGGCAAGAGAACTGCCGGCACCGACTCCGATCACGCAGTTGTTCATGTCTGCTACATTGCTTTCCAGTACCTGCTTATGGAAGTCTTCGTCAATAGGCAGCTGCCAGAGTTTTTCTCCGGTCTTCTGAGAATACTTTTCCAGTTCCTGAAGAAAATCCTGAGAATTTGTGAAAGCTCCGGTATAGTTTTTGCCGAGAGCTGCTACGCAGGCCCCTGTAAGGGTAGCCATATCGATGATCTTTTTAGCGCCCAGCTTCTGGGCCCAGGTAATGGCATCGCATAAAACCAGACGGCCTTCAGCGTCTGTATTGGTGATCTCTATGGTCTTTCCGGACAGGGAAGTGAGAACATCATTGCAGGTGTAGCCGTCGGGACCGATCTTATTTTCTGTGGCGCCGATGACAGCCATAACATTTGCTTTTGCCTTGCTTCTGGCGATCAGTTCCAGGGCACAAAGAACATTTGCAGCACCGCACATGTCAAATTTCATCCCGTCCATATGCGTGCCGGTTTTTATGTTGTAGCCGCCGGCATCGAAGGTCAGGCCCTTTCCTACCAGAGCAGTATAATCCTCGCCGGGAGCCCCCTCATATTTCACGGCAATCAGCCGGGCACCGTGGGAAGAGCCTCTGTTGACGCCCAGGATGGCTCCGGCCCCCATTTCTTCCAGTTCTTTATTCGTAAGAATCTCACATTCCAGATCCAGCTCTTTTGCTATATTGGCGGCTTCCTCTGCCAGGGCTTCGGGAGTCATAATATTGCTGGGCGTGTTCCCCAGATTTCTGGCATGGTTGACACAGAATGCGGCTGTCTGGGCCCTCTGGCATACAGCGTCAATGTCTGCTGAAGAGATCAGGGCAATTTCCGGCTTCTTTTCCGGCTGTTTTCCGATTTTCGTGAAGTCATACTGACTGAAACCTGCGGCAAAAGCTGCCTCAGCAGCAGCCTCTTCTATGGAAAAACCTTCCATGGCTGGGGAATCAACAAAGATACACAAGTCTTTTTTGGCTGAGCGGATAGCTGCGCCTATGGTCTCCCGGAACTTTTTCGGGGTCATCTCCTCTGCTTTTCCAAGGCCCAGAAGCAGGAGCTTTTTGGGGGCCAGGATGTGGTACAGGTTTCCGGCTTCCAGATCCAGGTCTTGGGTGCCGGTCAGATACCCGGAAAACTCCCGGGGAATGGAGGCTCCTTCATAGAGAGGAAGAAGTACAGAAGTATCTATGGAAGATAATTCGCTGATGGAGTATGTTTTCATGATAATCCGTCCTTTCTATATATAATTTTCTTCGTTTTGTTTTTGCACACTGAGGGTAGCATATTCCTGAAAGAAAGTCAATTTTTGGGGCAGAGACAGGATTATAATCAGAATTTCATAATGACAGATTTTGAAATACATGGTAGAATATACTCGTTTAAAATGTGACTGCAAAGGGGAGGAAACTCCCGGATAAATTTTGAATATGAATATAATGGAGAGAATGTTATGTGTGGAATTGTAGGATATGTAGGTGAAGAGCAGGCGGCTCCGATTTTGCTTGGCGGGCTGTCTAAGCTGGAGTACAGAGGATATGATTCTGCGGGAATCGCAGTGAGAAATGACGGGACCGGTAAGACAGAGATTGTAAAAGCCAAGGGACGTCTGAAAATCCTGGTAGAGAAAACAGACGGAGGAATGGCAGTGCCGGGAACCTGCGGCATCGGACATACCCGGTGGGCAACCCATGGGGAACCTTCCGAGAAAAATGCCCATCCTCATTGTTCTGACGACCGTTCTGTGATCCTGGTACACAATGGAATTATTGAAAATTATCAGGAACTGAAGGAAAAACTGCTGAAATCCGGCTATAGTTTTTATTCTCAGACAGACACAGAAATTGCTGTTAAGCTGGTAGATTATTATTATAAAAAGACCGGAACTCCTCTGGAGGCTATGTCCAGAGCTATGCTTCGTATCCGGGGATCTTACGCTTTCGGTGTGATGTTCCAGGACTATCCGGGAAAGATTTTTGCAGCCCGCAAGGACAGCCCGCTGATCGTAGGAAAAAGCGATACAGGCGCGTTGATCGCTTCTGATGTGCCGGCTATCCTGGATAGGACCAGAAATGTATATTATATCGGAAATATGGAGATCGCTGAACTGTCAGCAACAGAGATCCATTTCTATAATATTGACAGGGAAGAGATCCAGAAGGATCTGGTTTCCATCAACTGGGATGCAGAATCTGCGGAAAAAGGCGGATATGAGCATTTCATGCTGAAAGAGATCCATGAACAGCCGAAAGCGGTTAAGGATACTATCGGCGCTTATGTAAAAGAGGGAAGCATTGATTTTTCCCAGGTGGGACTGGAAGATGAGACTCTGGCAGGTATAGAGCGGATCTATATCGTAGCCTGCGGTTCTGCCTATCATGTGGGAATGGTAGGAAAATATGTGATCGAAGGTCTGGCAAAGATTCCGGTGGAAGTGGACCTGGCTTCTGAGTTCCGTTACAGAAATCCCATCCTGGTAAAAAATTCTCTGGTGATCGTGGTTTCCCAGTCCGGAGAGACGGCAGATAGTCTGGCTGCTCTTCGTCTGGCTAAGGAAAAAGGCGTACCGGTGCTGGGAATCGTGAATGTAGTAGGATCCAGCATTGCCAGAGAAAGCGACTATATCCTGTATACTTACGCCGGACCGGAAATCTCTGTGGCCACTACAAAGGCTTACAGCACCCAGCTGATTGCTGTATATCTTCTGGCTGTCCAGGCCGCAAAAATAAAAGGCCTTATTGATGAAAACAGGTATACGGCTCTGTTGGAGGAGATGGGAACTCTTCCGGATAAGATCCAGAAAACTCTGGACGACAAGGAAAGGATCCAGTGGTTCGCCAGCAAATATGCCAATGCAAGAGACATTTTCTTTATCGGAAGAGGCATCGACTATGCCATCAGTCTGGAAGGCAGCCTGAAGATGAAGGAGATCAGCTATATTCATTCTGAGGCTTACGCTGCGGGAGAATTAAAACACGGCACCATCAGCCTTATCGAAGACGGAACTTTGGTTGTAGGCGTGGCCACTCAGAAAGCGCTGTTTGAGAAGACAGTGAGCAACATGGTAGAGGTAAAGAGCCGTGGCGCTTATCTCATGGGACTGACCCAGTATGGAAACTATAACATTGAAGACACGGCAGATTTCTCCGTATATGTGCCGAAGACAGACCAGTATTTTACCACCAGCCTGGCAATCGTGCCGCTGCAGCTGATGGGATATTATGTCAGTGTGGCAAAGGGCCTGGATGTGGATAAGCCAAGGAATCTGGCGAAGTCGGTGACAGTGGAATAAAATCTAAGAAAAGCAATAATAAAAAAGCAGGGCTGTCGCATTAGTCATATTTCAGGAATATGACTAATGCGACAGCCCCGCTTTTTTTGCACAAAGTACGGTTGTTGTCGGTCAGAAGAGAGCAGAGTAAGATGATACCATAAAGCAATATCTCTAAGGAAAAGTGAGGAGGAATGCAATATGAGAAGGAAAAATTATTATAAGGCAGTTCCATTATTCATCAGCTGTGTATTATTATTTTTCGGATGCAGCAAGAATGTAAGTGCAGAAGAAGAGTATACGGCTATTCGGGGGAATGGATGTCGGGATGAAATATTTGAACAGGGAAAAGAAGTGATTGAAAGGATCCGGGAGAATGATTGGGAAGGGGAAGATGTAGGATTTTACTCAGGATTAGATAATGTAGCGATAGGACATAAGATTACGGTATACAAGGATCAGGATTTTATATATGCGGTATTTGGCCTCCAGGGAGGGATGTGCCAAGTATATGGAGGCGAGGTTTATTCTTTAGATGGCGGAGATGTATGGCGTATAAGAGAATTTCATAAGACTGCGGGTGTCGGGGATATGTATTTCCTAGATGGGACTTTTTTGGAAATAGAAGGTATTGGTACGGTAGAGACAGCAGGCCCCTACGTGTCCCATGACTATGGAGAAACTTATGAGGCGATTAACTGTAGTGAAGCAGAAAAAATTGCAGCTCTTCCGGGGATTGGAGAACTCATCTATGCAGAAGCGCAATTTATCGATAAAACTGATGAAACTGTAAGCTTTGACTGGTATACGGTGGGGTCGGAGATTCCTTTTTACTCGATGGAAATTTCTTATAATACAGGGGAAATACTTAACGAGACAGACATCTATGGACTGGGAGAGGGTGCAAAGGAATATGCGGAGAGCGGATATATTTTTGAAGACAGCAGTCAGGCTTACTTAAATCAGGAAGAGGTAGAGAGAAGATATTTTTACGAAACGATGATCACTCAGGATCCGGCGAGTACGGTGCAGGAGATCCGCTATGCTATCAATGAGATCTATGCCAGGAAAAATTATGACTTTACAGGAACAGACTATGAACGATATTTTCAAGATAAGAACTGGTATTCTCCGGTGACTGGGAAAACTGTACAGGAAGAAGAACTGAATAGATATGAAAAAGCGAATATTGATTTTCTGGCGGATTTAGAGAAGCAATATAAAAATTATATTATCTGAAAGAAAATGTGAAATTTATTACAAATTTTCTCCCAAATTTGTAATTTTTATCACAAATGAGAGGGGAAGCATTATAATCAAAGGAAGTTATTATGGAGGAGTATGGCATATGAAAAATGTACAAAAGACAGGAGTCAGACTGTTTTGGCAGATGTTGATTTTGCTGCTTATATTCTTGATGTTTCCCAGAATCTGTATGGCAGATCAGTCTGACAACGAGAATACCAACGGAGTCCTCCCGGATAATGTAGGAGGAGAGGGGATCGATGTTGTGTTCTGCATCGACAACAGCGGCAGTATGTGGAGCCAGCAGGAAATCCGGGATCAGGCAGTCAGAAGTATTTGTAATCTGGCTGTGGGATCGGATATTCATATTGGCGGAGTATACTTCGCCGGTGACATCTACAAGACAAAAGGACTTACGCCTATGGAGAAAGAGGAGGGAGGCAGACAGATACTTGAGGGCTTTGTAGATGAGAAAAGGCAGGATGAAAATAATCGAAATACGAATATCGGGAATGCCCTGGAGGCAGCCAGAGGCCTTTTTGAGGATCAGGATGCGTCCAGACAAAGATTTGTTATCTTATTCAGTGATGGGATCAATGAAAATCTTGCCCAGGATTCTGCCTATAAGGAGGCGGCGGACAAAAAAACCCTGGAACAGGCTCAGCTGCTGCAGCAGGAAAATATACCAATCTACTGTGTCTATCTGCAGAAGGAGAGAAATGATGAGCAGTATCTCCGCAATCTGGTAAATTATTTTGGAGAGAATTCCTATGACCAGGAGCGGTTTAAGAAGGTTACGGAAGATCAGATCGATACACTAACTGCACAGTTTGCTCAAATTTTCTTTTCCATGCAGAATGATATGAAGTACCGGAAGGTGGAGGTGGATTCCTCAGGAAAGATGGGATTTTATGTACCGGAACTGGGGATAAACAAGATACAGCTGTTTATGGACGGAAATGTCCAGTATGAGGCAGTGCTGGACAGTCCTACGGAGGCGGAGGAGGATGCTGCTTCCTGGACAGATGGAAAAAGTGCATATATTACAGTAAATAATCCCACATCTGGAGACTGGACACTGGAAATAACTGGTGACAATAAAGAAGAGGTAAATGGAAGCCTTGCGTATTATTCATATTTGACAGCTCAGGCAGAATTTATTTCTGCGGAACAGGAAGAGAAGGCGGAGCAGCTTTATAGAAAGGAGCCGCTGCTTCTCAGAGTAAAGCTGATAGATGAAAACGGCGATGTTATTCATATGAATTCCGGGGCGGAGCTTACAGCTTCTGTTACTTTGAAGAAAGACAATGGTGAGACAGAGGAACAAAACCTGAGTTTTTCCCAGACAGAGGAAAATTGGGAATCTGAAGAATTTGCTATAGATGACTACGGCGCCTATACTGTGAAGCTGAATGTAAAGTATCAAGACCTGATCGATTTGAACTACACGCTGGCAGAAGGACAGATTGAAGGAAGAGCCCCTGTGACATATGACAAGGAGGAGGTTTACTATGGCACGCGTCATCAGGACGAGATTACATTTTCCCTGGAAAAGGCGGATATGTTCCAGGATCCGGATGGAGATCAGGTGACCCTGGGCCAGGTTACACAGATAAATAAGGAGAATCCGGTTGAAGTAGAAGAACAGGACGGTCTTGTGCTGGTCACAGCCAAGACAGAAGGTGATATAGAATTTGCCATAAACCTTCAGGATGAAACAGGACTTCAATCGATCGCCACAATAAAAGGAGAGGTACGGGAGAGAGGAACTATGACAATGGCAGGCTATATTATTATTGCAGTATGTGTGATTATTGCTTTTCTAATCATAAGATCAGGAGGAAAAAGAAAGAAGAAAAAACTGGAGGAACAGATCCGGGAGCTTCAAAAACGTCTGGCAGGTATGATCGATCAGTACGAACAGGCGGAAAAAACGGTTAAAGGCCGGAGAAAAAAGGAAAAAGAAATGGAAACCAATCTGGAACAATTGCTGAAGAGCTTTCGGGCTCATTGTGAGGCACATCTCACAAAATGGCAGATGGAAGACTATAAGGTTCCAGAACTTCTGAAACAGGGGGAAAAACTCCTGGGCAGCACCGACGGGAACAGCGAAAGCCCCGAGTTTATCTTAGATTTGGAGGATATTCCGGATCCGAGGGGACTTCGGTCTGCAGATATGACAGGGAAAACCAAAGGGGAACTGAAAAAAATGAAAAAAGATCTGGAAGAGGAAATCCAGAGTACAGAGGAGGAACAGGAGGAATTGTCGGACAGAGACAGGATTGCCCGGGACAGATATCGGAAGATGGAGAAACTGGGAGACAGAGCCAGCAGGCTGCAGATGGAGATCCTGGAAATGCTGAACCGGCCTGTGACCTGCGATCTGACCCTGGAGTGGGGTGAGTATTTTGGTGCCAAGAGAGCCAGACAAAAGGGGAAAGCATTAACCGGATATTACAGGCTGGATGATGTAGTGTTTCTGGCTGGCGGAGAGAAACTTACCTTGGGCGATGCTCTGAAAGGAGAAACCACGGGGGTCTATGTCTACGGCAGCCGGGAAGAGGCGGAAGAAGGTCTTTTCCTGAGAGGAGAGTTCCCCTTCCGGCTCCGGGAGATGGCTTCCGGCCAGGAGGCCAGATCCGTGAAGGAGGCGCTGCTGCATAGAGGAAGGAAATATACCATCGATACAGAGAGTACAGGCATTATGACCATTGAAGTGAAATAGCAGGAGGACTATAGTATGGGATTAGATTTTTGTCCTTTTGAGACAGATGAAAAAACAGGAAAATTTGCCAGGATCGATATGAGCAACCTGGCCTACGAACTGATTTACCAAAATGGGTATACGGAATTGGATCTGAAAGGCACGATTTTGGAGAGCAGTCATTATCTTAAGGCGAAGACAGATGAGAGACTTAAAGCCTATAAGGATGCCAGTGCAAAAATGATCCTGGAGGAGGGTATCCCGGGAAAACAGGAAAATCAGCTTCAGGAACTCTTGCGAAGGCTGGATGAAGAAAAACAGAATGAAACCTCGGCAGCAGGCAGAGGAAACGGCAGTCCGGATGCTATGGAGGATACCGAAGTTCCAGAGGGAGGCGAGACCGGGCTTCTGCTGGACTATCAGCTTCATGAGGACGGAAGCTACGGCTTTTCTTTTTCCCCTTCTGCAAAAAAGGCAGCGGGGGAGATCATGCGGGCCCTGCCCTGCTGCCCCAGGTGCCACAAGCGCCTGCCCCTGGGGTGGAATAATAAAGATATCGAAGACTTCTACAGCATCAGTCTGCTGTCCAGTACAGGTGAGGGAAAGACCAGCTTTCTTCTTGCCATGATGGAGAAAAAGTGGAGAAGGCTGGGAGCTATCAGTTCAAATCTTTACGTCTACCCGGCCCATATCATTGACGATGACCATGACCAGTATAGAAGCCTGGAGAATCAGAGTGAAAAAATGTGCCAGGATCATGGGGAATGCCCGCCTCCGACCCCCAATGGCTACGTAAAGATTAACCCTGTCTTCCTGCGAGTCCAGTACGAAGATCAAAACAGGATCCTGCACAACATGCTCCTGGGGATCTATGACAACTCTGGTGAGGTTTTAAGGGCTATGAATCCCGGAGACAACAGGATCCAGATGCTGTTGAATATGAATGCCATTATCTATTTCATAGATCCTAAGAACATGAAGGTGGAGCTCCCTGCAGAGACGGCGAGACAGCGAAAAGCGAGGGTAGAAGCCAATCTGCTTGATACCATCCAGAAACAGGGAGAATTTCAGAGAGAAAATAGGAGGATTCGTGCCCGGGGGGAGGAACTCCTTCGGGAAGACAGAGAGATGGTGCAGAGTACTAGGCAAGAGAAGGAAAGCCCCTTTGCCCTTTATCGGGATTTTCGGAACGCCACTATGACCGCAGATCCAGAGATGCTGGACAGGAACAAACGTTTTATGAAAAAGCAGCATCTGTGCTGCACCATCATCAAAAGCGATCTTCTCCAGGAAAGCCCTCAGATGCGGGAGATTCCTCACATGACGGAACTGTTTACCAGGGATCCGGAATACAATTACCTGGACGAGGATATCCAGTATGCCCGGGAGCAAATTGTGCAGGAGGTATGTTCCCAGTTCGTCTTTTCTCGTAGAGAGATGGAAATCATGGAAAAAGACATGAAGTCCGTGTCCTGGCACTGTATCAGTTCCCTGGGGTGCGGAACAGAAGAAATAAGGCCGCTAGTTTTTCGGTTGAAGGGGAGATTTGATCCCATCCGGGTGGAAGAACCCCTGGTGATCTGTATGAGGAACCGGTTCCGGGAGAATGGATGGGAGGAGCAAGAATAGAGAGGCGGAATATATATGAAATTTGAACAGGCGTTTTATACATGGGGAGAAAACCAGCTTTCCAGATACAAGAAAGGGCTGGGCGTCTGCGCATCCAGCTGTCTGCAGAACAGCTTTTTGGATAAATGTTTGGGATTAGGGGGCCTTTTTAACACAGAACATACAGAACGGACTACAGAGTTTATTTTGTATTCCCAGGATTTTCAGACATTTGTAGGAGTAGGGATCAGCCCGGCACAGGCGGGGTCCGATGGCAGGATGAATAAACTTTGCCATTTCTTTATCCCCGCACAGACCGAGGGGATTCGGGAACCGGAGGAGTATTTCCTGGAATATCCCTTTCAGCGGGAGACAGAACCGGGGGAACTTCCTCAGGCAGAGCTGGAAAAGGCCCGCTATGATTACCGGGGACTTCTGAAAAAATATCATTTTGACCGGGAGAGGCTGGCAGAGCTTCTGTGGAAGAGTTTTCCCTGTATTTGTGGAGAACAGAATCAGTTGGTCTTCATTATAGACCGGGAAAAATATTCTGAGGAAGCCTATGGACAGATCGCCAGGGAAGTGTGCTGGCTGCTGAGTATGCTGGCCCCTGTAGTATGGGGAGAACGGGATAGCTGCAGGAAAAACATTTCCTGCGGGGTTTACACTGTGGACAATGCCCAGGCGGTCCGCTTTCTTTTTACAGACAAGGAAGAGGAAGGAAAAGATACCTTTTCTCTGTGCGGTGGCTCTGGGGCGGAGGAGGAAATTCCAGATATATATATCACTTTAGCAGATCGGGCATTGCAGGGGAAAGAGTCCCTTCAGGCTTTTTATCAGGAGATCTATGACTGCAGGTATACAAAAACTATCCAGACCCGGATGCTGTCTATGCTGTATCTGAGGAGGAAGCTGAATCAGGGAGAAACTGTCTCTGTGGAAGAGATGGAAAAGGAATGGAACGTACTGCTGGTACAGTGCAGCCGTTCAAGGTGGCACAGGAAATTGCTGCGGGACTATCTGAGGCAGGGGGCGGAGCTGGATAACCATCGGCTTGTGCAGATATATCGGTGGCTGGTGTCTCCTCAGTTTGACCAGGTGGGAGGCTATGGACCGGAAGAAAAGGAAGAACTGATCCAGGATGTGGTGTTTCTCGGGGAAAGTTTGTATGGAGTAAACCGGCATAATTATCAGATTTTGATCAAGGCCATTCCCAGACAGATACGAAAAGAAGCTCTGGGAAGTTTTTATGAGAGAGGAAAAACCGGCATCCGAAAGGATATGGAAAAGATCCGTAGTGCAGAGGAACTGGAGGATTATCTGGAGGCTTACCGGGAGCTGAAAGAAGAGGAAACCTTCTGCTGGGATCTGCTGGAAAAAGGAGAGCAGCTTTACGAGCCGGCAGAGCTTTCTGAGCGCAGCAGGATCACCGTAGCAATGGAAAACCTGGATAAGGAAGCCTGGCAGAAATATCTGAGAGGGAGGCTGGAGAGGCTGGCTGACTGGCAGGACTACCGGAAGTATCTGGAAGAAAACAGGGGCCGCATAGAGAGCAGCCAGCAGGCTATGCATCTGGAGAAGCTCCTTGGCTGCGCAGAGGAGGCAAAGGAGGAAGAGCGGGAAGAGATCCGCAGGGCATACGACCAGCTCACCCAGGGAGGAGTGGAAATCAAATCCAGACCCTTCAGGGAAAAGATGAATGAGGTTATTCGGAACTGGGATATCCAGGCGGAGATCCGGCAGATAAAAGAGGAAGATTTGATACAACTGGCGCAGCGGCGCAGAATAGAAACCTGTCCAGAGGAATGCCGGAAGGTATGGTTGGAATGTGTGTGCAGATTTTTGCGGCAGTATCAGACAAAGCGGCAATATCCGGAGGAAGATACCTATCGGGGGCTTCTTGAGCGGCTGGAGGAACTTTACAGAAGTCCAAACTGCAGCCAGGAGGCACTGGCAAATTATGAAAAGCTTCTATGGGATATAGCGGAGGGAAGTCCTTACCGACAGATCCTATTTGTCAATAAACAGGAAATGACTGGAAATTATATACGGAAATACTCTGTGTGGCAGAATATGGATATCACTCAGAAAGAAGATTTCCAGAATCTGCAGAGGGATCTGGAGGAAAGGGGCGATGAGCCGGAGATAAAAGATTTCGCCAGAAATCTCCGAGAGTACGCAGACCCTGCGGAGACTGTCAGAAACTGCTGCCGGATCTGGCTGGCCGTGGAAAACAGAGAGAGGATCACAGAGGATATGACTAGCATTCTGAAGGGATGTCAGGAGGAAGAAAACGGACAGCTTGAAGGATTTCAGAAGATCATCCGCAGAAAGATCCTGGAAAGGGAATTTCCCAGGGAGACCGATGTGGCCGATTATTTTCAGATCCTGGAGTGGGAGCGGAGCAGATCAGCGTCACTGTCCGGGGAGAAGCTGGGTGAGAGATTCCGGAACATATACGAAGAGTACGGGGATTTCGCAGACCAGATCCGTTCCCCGGGAGGAATGGGCTGGCTGACCAGAGGGAGCCTGAGAGAGGTCTGCCGGAAATTTTTTGCTGTGCTGGACTGGAATGAGAGGCTGACCAGAGAAAATGTCTCTTTGGCGTCAAAAACAACAGGCTGTCTCACCGGCGGAATCCTGGAGCAGGCAGAAGAAGTGGTAAAGCTGAATAAGAGGTGCAAAGTATATATGGATAAGTTACAAAAAGCAAACGAAGAAAAACTGGCTGCAAAAAAGGCGGAGTGTGAGAAAGTCTATAAAGAGTATCAGGACTTGCTTGACCAGAAAAATGCGGACGAGGAATTAGCTAGGGAGGTTCACGCAAATCTGGAAAATAAGATTTATGTAAAACCTGAGAAAAAAACAGTGCAGAACAAACTGGAGAAGGCGCCCTGGGCGTTTTCTTTACAGGCAGAGACCGGGGAGAAAGAAGAGCTGCCCCGAATAGAAGATAACGATTTTATTTTTGCACATAGAAATATAGTTAACGGAAAATATGCCCAGATATTGAAAAGCCGGGAGGATATATGAGACAGGACAGCCCCAGAGAAGAGCGAAGGGAATACGCCGGATGGATCAGGGAGGTACGAAAGAAGAGTGCCCTGAATCAGGAGGCTTTCGGAGCTCAGATCTGCCATTTCGAATTTTCCGGGGAGAAGGAGATCTGCATGACCTACCACCGGAATTCTGTAGGAAACTGGGAAAAGGGGAAAAATCTTCCCAGAAATCTGGAAGCAGTACTCTCCATTGCAATGGTAGAGTATAACAGCCCGGGAGAGAAAAATCCGGAAAAAGAAGTAGAAAAAAGATATCATTTTGTCCAGGAGAGACTGCAGGAATATTATGGAAAGTATCTGTACTGCCGGAATATCAACGACGCTCTGCTGATCGGGGTGATTATGGGAATCTATCGGATAGAGGAACTGCCCGGGGAGCGGAAGAAACTTCGCAGGATCCTGGAGGAAACCTGTATGGACAAAAAGGATCGGGAAATCTATGCTCTGCGGAAGGTGACAAAAAATTTGGAGGCGGAACTCCTCCAGATCCGGGATCGGGAAGCTTTTTACAGTCTGATAAGGGAATGGAGCAGTTATCTCTGCTCCGGCTCCAGGACTTTCGGCATCCGAATGAAAAACATGTATGAAAAGAAGAAAAAAGGAAAAGCCGGGCTCACGCTGGGGCAGGGAGTGAATATCTATGCCCCCCGTTACCGGGAAAGCTATCATAAAATCTTTTCCAGCGATGCAGGAGTATCCAGACGGTGGATCGTGGATCTGTGTATGCATCTGCGGTTTTCTAGAGAGGAGATCAGCCAGATGCTGGAAAACGCCAACATGCCGGCTTTGTCGGAAGACTCTCTTCACTGGGAGGGAGAGATACAGGGAAAGGATGAAACAGGTTCTGTCTCCTGGTATGCGGACAGAGCCAGGGAGGACGGATATTTTTCTGTCCGTTATTCTGAGACAGTGGCGCTTTCTCTGAAGGAAAAGCTGGCGCTGTGTACCCTGACGGCATGTTGGGTCTGGCAGGAAAAGGATATCCGGGAATTTCCCCCCATAGATTACTGCTTGGAGTATTTCCTTCAGTGCAGCGAGGGAAAGGAAATACTCCGGCAGGAGGAAAAAACCCGGGAAGAGTTTTCTGAACAGGGAGAGGAGACTCCCTGGAAGGTATATGGACGCTGTGCGGAGCAGATGGCCGTGCTTCTGTGGGAGACCGGGGAACGGGCAGTGTCTGAGAGGGAGAGGGCCGCCTATCAGGAATACCGCCGGGAATTCTCTGGATACTGGGAGATTCCGGAGGAGAAGCAGGGGAAGATTGTCCACCGGCAGCAGGCGGAAAAACTCCTTTTCCTGGCAGCTTTTTTCTTTTCTGTATTTACAGGGAAATTATACACCGGGAGGATCCGTCAGAAGGACATGGATCAGGTGAGAAAATATATCGGGGAAAACGGCGGGCCGGCAGGGGCTTACTATTTTCTCAATAATCTGTGGGCTGCTTTTCTGGATGTAGGGGAGCTTACGGAAATAGAAGGGAAATTCTTTGCGACCAGACAGACAGGGAAGACTCCGGCGGTGGATCTGGAAGACGTGCTGATCGGGATCAGCACTGTCTGGAATCTGACCTGCGAGGAATGCACAAATTAAGGTTTTATGGACAGAGAATTTTTCATGATAAGATACTTATAGAAAAAGAACTGAGGGAGGAACATTATGATTGGAAAAATTATTACCGTACTTTTTATTCTGATCCTTATTCTGGCCATTGCTTTTTTGATGAAGGACTCCGGATTTTGGGAAAAATTGAAAAAGTCGGTGAGAGAGAAGGAAGAAAAGAAGAAAGAGAAAGATCATAAAAAGGGAAAAACAGTTTTGTATATGGGCCCTACGATCCGGGTGATCTACAAGGATAATGGAGAAAAGGCTACTTATGAGATGAAGTCGCCGGTCTTTACCATTGGGCGGGATTCCAGGGCGGACTTGTGCATCGACCGGGAATATGTGAGCAGGAACCAGGCCAAGATCCGGAGAGTCAATGAGGGCGGGGAGATTTACTACACCCTCACAAATTATGGGAAAACCAACAGTACAAAATATTATAATCCGGAAAAAGACAAATATGAGTGGATGGACAAAGAGGACGAGGTGGAGCTGGGAGGCACTGATATCTTTTGCTTCGGAGATGTTCAGCTGCTGATCATGACACCGCAGATGGATCAGAAAGTGGGGCCAAAGACCCGGGGTATGATCCATCCGGAAGAGAAAGAAAAAGCAGAGACATGGGAAAAGGCAGAAAAGAAACAGGAATATACCAACCGAAAACACACGGAACGAATTTATACAGAGGATGATTTTGATATCTGAGCCTTACAGGAGACGGGAGAAACATGAGAGAAAAGTATAGAAAACGAAGAAAGTTATTTGTCAGAAAAATAAGTCTGTATGATATGCAGAGCCTCTGCGTCCTTCTGGGAGTGGAACTGGTCTTCTGGCTGTATGCGGTGGCAAAGGGACGGGGACTGCTGTTTTTTCAGATCAGCCTGGCGGTGATCCCCCTCTCTTTGCTTTGCTGTTACATGATATTCCGGATGAATGCGGATCGGTATTTGTTGATTTTCACGGTCTTTTTGCTGAACTTCGGCTTTCTTCTCCAGATGTTTGCACAGAAAGAGGATAAAGGACTTCTCTCTGCAACGGTGCTGAAATGCTGTATTGCATTTGCTGCGGCAATTTTCTTTGGGGGGCTGTTCTGGAAGTTTTCTTTTTTGCTCAGCATGGACAGGGTGCTTCCTCTGATGGCAGGGATACAGGCGCTGCTCTGCCTTTTGCTGTTCCTGTTTGGAAAAACCACAGGGGACAGGGAAGATCAGGGGGCTGTCCTGAACCTGGATCTGGGGCCGGTGAGCGTCCAGCCTCTGGAATTGGTGAAGATCCTGTATATTTTTGTGATGGTGATTCTCCTGTGCAAGGAAGAAAAAAAGGATCAAAGGATCTTTTGGCTGCCCCGGGAGCTTTTGGCAATCCTCTATACAGCGGTGCTGGGATTGGCTATGCTGCTGCTTTTCAGTGAGCTGGGGACCTTTCTGATCATGTTTCTTGTGGGGGGGATCCTGTTTCTGATCTACAGCAGAAACAGAAAAAATATCAAATGGCTGCTGCTTCTTGTTCTACTGTGCGTAGCACTGGGAGCGGGAGCCTGTATCCTTTTCCGGGAGGCAATCCCGTCCCTTGGAAAAGTGTATAATCGGTTTTACTATATGGCACAGCCGGAACTGGATGCTCTGGGGGACGGCTATCAGGGGCTTCTGGCGAAAAAAGCTTTGACGGTCGGGGGTGCTTTGGGACCGGATACAGACCGGTATCTTTTTACCATTCCCCAAGAGAATAACGATCTGATTTTTGCAAAACTGGTACAGACCTGCGGGTTTGTTACAGGGGTTTTTATGATCTTGTCTTTCCTGCTGCTGCTGCGCCAGGGAATGAAGATTGCCAGGGAAAAAGAGGATCTCTATTACAGCGGCCTGGCCACCGGGATCACCTTGTTGTTCGCAATGGAAGGGATCGTCCATATTGCCTGCAATATAGGGCTTTTTCCGATTACCGGGATTCCCCTGTATTTTGTTTCCCAGGGCTTTACCAGCCTGACCACCGGTATGGTGATGATGGGATTTTTGCTGGTCATGTCTGCAGATAACCAGGAGAGGAGAGAAGACTATGAAAAGATTTGGGAAGAACGGTTCCAAAGGCTTCAGAGAAGTATTTTCCCATCCAGAAGAAGAGCATGAGAAAAAAACAAAGTCCAGAGGGAGAATGGCATATGGCGTTGTGGGACTGATTTTTGTAGTGGAAATGGCGGTGACCTTCTGGGATTCCGGATACATTGAAGGGCTCAATAAAAAAGCGGATAAATATAAAGAGGCGGCCATCACGGAGGCGGACGCCAACACCATCACTCCTGGAGATGTTTATGACAGAAACGATACAGTGCTGGTGGAAAATGCAGAGCCGGGGCAGAACAGCATCTATATTGATGATTATGCCTACTCCCAGGTGCTGGGCTATACGGGACCTGCAAGGATCATTTACGGCGAGGAAATCAGCAAGTCTCAGAGACAGTATCGGCTGATGGAATATTATAGAGAACAGTTGTACGGCACACAGAATCTGGATGCCACTGAGGGGAACAGTCTGGTCCTCACTCTGGACCATGAACTCCAGATGCAGGTCTATGAACTTCTGATGCAGGAAGTGGGAGAAGGAAACCGGGGATCGGCCATTGTGCTGGATGCCAAAACCGCAGAGATTCTGGCGATGGTTTCTCTGCCAAGTTTTAATGCTAATGATCTGGACAGCAGCATTTCCCAGATGAATCAGGCACCCAGCGAGCAAGAGATTTTTTATCCTATATCCCATAAAGGGCTGGCGGTGCCTGGCAGTATCTTTAAGGTGATCACGGCGGTCAGCCTGCTGGATAACGGGCTGGAAGATTTTACGGCCGCCGACCAGAGCTTCTCTGTGGAGGATAGGAATGTAGTGAACTCCTATGGGAATATAGGAGATGAGATCAACTATTATACAGCCATTGAGCGGTCCTCCAATGTGTTTTTTGCCAGGGCTGGACTTGAGCTTGGGGGAGAGAAGCTGGAAGAAACAGCGAAAAAATTTATGATCGGGCAGGAGCTGGAACTGGATTTCGGAACGGTGAGCAGCAATTGGGGCCTGGACCCAGACGATCCTAACGATTTGGCAGATACCTCCTATGGCCAGGGGAAAACCCTATTTTCTACCATCTACGGGGCCATGGAGGCGCAGACTATTGCCAATGACGGGATTATGATGGAGCCCTATATGATCAAAGAAATCCGTACCCCCAAAGGCAGGACCCTGGAGAAAGGGGAAGCCGATGTCTTAAGCGAAGTCACCGGCCGGGAGACTGCGGATAAGATCACAGAGGCCATGCTGGCGGCTACTGCCTCCCATATTTCTGTTGTGGAAGGAGAGGAAAACCAGGAGATTTACCAGAGATATTCCATTGCCAGTAAGACCGGAACCGGAGAGAACGGAGATCAGGAGGGGACGAATAACGCCTGGCTGATCAGCTTTGCCCCGGCAGAGGATCCGGAATATGTGGTGGTGGTAAATCAGTGTAAAACACAGAAATTTGGACAGGACATGATGGATACGGCAGCTCAGATCTACCGCTACCTTTTCCAGGAACGGTGAGGCTGGGGCTTAAAGGGGAATATCCAGTTTTTTTCGGAGCTTCTCCAGCCAGAAGGCCAGATCCTCAAACACCCTGGACTGCCCGGATAACACTTGTTCATCCGGGAGACAGGACAGGAGGCGGGCGGCCTGTTCTTCTTCCCGGGTATGCTTCCAGAGGGGGCCCAGGAGATTAGAAAACTCCCGTTGGAAGAAAGCACGGTTTGAATTCCCATATTCGCAGGAAGTAAAAAAAATTTCTGAGTAGTTTTCAGAACCGGAATAGAACAGGCGGGAAAAGAATAGCAGGAAAGTTTTTCGGATGGTAAGCTCCAGCGGATAGTCGGAGGGAATCTGGAAATCAATCTTTTTCCCGGACCAGGAGGATGCCTCCAGGGAGGGATCCAGATAGCAGCAGGAAGTAAAGTCGATCATCTGAATATCGAAATCCCTGTTGCGTACTAAAATATTGCCGGGAAACAGATCAAGGTAGAGGATACCGGATTGGTAGAGCCGGGTCAGAGCCTCTATGACCTGGGAGCAGATATGAAAAAGGATCTTCCGGTCAAAGAGATAACGGGGTTCCGGGAAAGCAGGGTTTTTCCTGGAACAAAGGATCTCTTCCAGGTTTTTTCCGGGAATATAGTCCATGGAGATGAAGGGCTGACCATTGATGTCGCCGGTATCCCGGTAGCGGGGAAAATAGGACTCCCCGGGGGAAGACAGGGCGAGCTGGGTCATGGCCTGATATTCCAGGTCAAAGGATTTTTGGTACAGAGAATACTTCAGAGGATTTTTACAGACCTTGTAAAAGGTAAGATGATCTTCGCTGAGAAAAAAAGAACAATCCTCAAAATCTTTCGAAAAATCCAAAAGTTCTAGTGACATAACAATCCCTCCATCAGATGGTCTTATATGATTTACTATAGCATAACGAAGAGAAGTATTGCAAGAAAGGAAACGGAATATGGCAGATTATAGGATTTTTTATCGAACAGAAAAGTCGAAAGAGCTGGACCATGAAGTGAATCAGGACCGGATGCTTTTTGCGGAGAACAGTCTGATGAATGATGAGAAACTGAAGATCATGCTGGTGGCGGACGGCATGGGCGGACTGCAGAACGGAGAAAAAGCTTCTTATCACGGGACAGAAGGATTTATGAGAGACCTTTGGGAGTCTCTTCTGAAAATTTATATGGAAAATAACAGGGAAGGTTTTTCCATGACTCATCATATAGAACGGATCCGGGAGATCGCAAAACAGGCAGTTCTGGAAGCAAACAGAGAAGTATGCAGGCATGCGGAGGTTTTCGAGGAAACCGGGACTACGCTCAGTGCGGTATTGATTCTGGGCACCTGCGGAGTGATCGTAAATGTGGGGGATTCCCCGGTTTACTATTACAGCAGCAGAGAGGAGGAACTCACTTTAGTATCCACTCTCCAGACTAAGGCGGAGCAGGACGTTCAAAGGGGCAGGTATCCTCGTTTTTCAAAGGAGTATTACGAGAATGACCACATTCTTTACCGGTGCCTGGGACAGCGCCAGGAACTTGCAAAGAGCGACATATGTGTCTCTGTACTGGAACGGCTGGAGAAAGGAGATATGATCTTGGCCGGGTCTGATGGGGCATTCGGGAAGATGCGGGAACCGGAGATCCTGGAGATCATCGGAGATGAGAAAGAGTACACGGTCCTGAAAAATCTGTTTGAGAGAGCGAGGGAGGATAAAGACGATGACCAGACAGCAATCCTGTATAAGGTCTGCGGGGAGGTGTAAATGTTGAAAAAGGGAGATTGTATCGATATCGGCGAGAAAAGAATACGGCTGCTCACCGATCCGGTGAGAAATGAAAAAGGCTGGGATTGTGTGACTTATACGGCGGCGGCAGAGCAGATCCTGCCGGAGGGGGCTGCCGGTAAAAAATATTTTGTGAAATATGCTTATGAAAAAAACAATGATTTTGCCATGAAAATTCTGGGACGGGAAGAAAAATTCCGTATGTATTATCCTTATATTGAACATATCTATGGTTCCTTTAGCTGGGAGGACAGCAATGGGCGTATCCGGGGCGTACTGGCAGAGTTTATCCATGGGATGGATCTGGAGGAGTACCGGAGACGTGAAAAGCTGCTGAATGAAGAGGAAATGTTCCGGTATATGGTCCAGATCCTGTATGCCGTGCAGTATTATGTGAAAATCTCAGACAGGGACCCCTATGTGCATCGGGATCTAAAGCCGGAGAATATTATGATCTGCTCTGAAAAAAAGCGAGCCTATATCAGCGATTTCGATTGGGCCCATGTGCCAAGTGGAAACGGTACCCGCTATATGAACAGCATCGGCGGTACTCGTGGCTACACGGATCCCAGGGCTTTTGTAATGAGCGATACAGATATACAGATGGATATCTATGCACTGGGAAGAGTCTTTTGTTTCTGGCTCCGGGGAAAACCTTATTTTCAGGGGGATGAAGACAAGGAATATATCGAAGATCCGAAGCTGGCTTACGGATTGAAAATGGAAAGGATCCCGGAGAAATTTAGGCAGGAAAAATACAGGGACTTTATCCGGATCATAGAGAAAATGGTGGCTCCTCTGAACAGACGATATAAAAATATTTCGGATATTCTGAGGGATATGCAGCGGTTTCTCATCGGATATTACGGAGGGGAGGAAGTTTATCAGCAGAAGATTCCTGAGGAGGCTCTTCTGAAGAAACCCATGGACATCAAGGCAGCCAGTACCGTCCGCGTGGGGGCGGCGGATTCAGTGGACAGGATACGGAATACGTTCAGCCTGGAAAATCACCGGGTCTGCGACATTAAAGTGCAGAATCGGCCGGTGATGGAAGTATATAATCTGGATGGGAATATTTATTGCGTACCGCTGCTTTCGGAACTGCGGAAAGAGGGAGAGGATCAGAGCTTTCAGATCCATGACGGGGATGTGTTCAGAACCGATGGATTTGCACTGGATTTTATGATTGATTAAGAGGAAGAACAGATGGATAAATATGAGAAAATAATCAAACTGAAAGAGGAAAAACTGTTGACACGGGAAGAAGAGGTCAACTCCTGGAAAATGACAGAGGAAGAGGTGGACCGGCTCTGGAACACCAGAAGAAAAAGAAAAGACCGGGGAGACGGCGAAAACAACCGGAAGCAGGAAGCGGAATCCCAGCAGGAATCCCAGGACGGAAAGCAGGAAGCAGAGGGAAGAACCCGGATGTTTCAAAAAGAAGAGGCTCGAAAGAAGGGGGAGGCAGATGAGAGAAAGACCAGACGTGCATTGCATAAAAATTTCATAGAAGCAAAAATGGCAGTAGAAAAACCGGAAGATAACTGCATTTATATTGATTATATTCTTGACACAACGCTGTCTTTTGCCCGAATTTTTCCGGAGGTTTACTATGTCCTTGAAAACAGTATGAATCTTCTGAAATCTAAGAGGAGGGAGTATAAGGGTATTGTCCTGCGCTACGGCCTTACGGTATTGGGAGATCAGATCCAGGTGGATCGGTTTGAAAAGGGTGCGTTTACAGAAAGCGAGGAGGAATTTTTAAAGCACCTGAGAGAACTGAATTTTCAGGGGGGTTCAGACAGTGGAGCAGAACCTGTTAATGAGGCCATCCTGGCATCACTCCAAAAACTTGGAAAAAACAGCGCGTCCTCTGCTAACCGGGGGATTATTCTGATCACAGACTCTATGCCAGAGGATGTGAGACCGGATTTCCGACATGTAGAGGGCTGTCGGGACAAAGGCCTGCGGTTTGCCGTGGGATTTTTGTACAGCAACCGTTATGCGCCTAAGTTTGATCTGGGAAACCGCTACGGAGAGCCTGAGGAGAATGAAAGGAATGAATCCGGAACCTTCCTGGAGATCCGAAGCCTCTTAAGTGCAGATGGAGAGAAGCTCCTTGGAAAAGTGATCCTGGATATTATGCGAAAAGTTTCAGTTTATTGACGGAGGGAAAAAGGTGGGAAGAGAAAGAATAGCGTCCATGTTTTCCAAAGAATTTTCTGTGGAGAGGCGATACAAAAATGTGGTGTTTTGTGTATATAAGGCGGCATCTGAAGGAGGACATCAGGTGAACGGATCTCTGGAGTATCTTCAGGAAAAGTTAAACTGGGAGAACGGAGAAGAGGCAGAAATCAGGAAAGCCTTTGTCTTTTTTGACGGGATAACCTGTGCCATGGATTTTGATCAGGTGGATCAGAAAAAAATCTATTATACTGATTATGAGGAATCCAGGGAGCGGATAGATCATCTGTGGTTTATGAGCCTGGCGCTTCTGGAAAAAAAAGCGGAACAGGACCGGAAACAGGGATTTCCCTCGGAGAATTATCTGGTTCTGGTGACCAATACCGTTTTTCAGCGGGCAGAAGAACAGAAGATCCTTGCAGCCAGGCGTTTTGAACATTTTTCTTATACGCCGGTTCTGGTGAAGGACAGTCAGGCAGGTGGAGGAGCGCTGGAAGCCTACATCGCCGAAAAAGGGAAGGTGCTGCTGGATACGGAATTGGTACCCGGTGGCTTCCGGACAGAAAATACCAGGAGGTAAAGATTTATGAGTGTTGTGGTAACAGTAGATGCAATCGAACAGATCAATTATGCGGCGGCGGAGGGCGGAGAACTGCTGGTACGAAAGGTTGAGATCCAGGATTTGGAAATGAAAAAGGCGGTATGCAGGATCACTGCCGTTCCAGAATTTATCTATGAATATAAGATCGAAATAGAATTGCAAAACGGAAAGGCCCAGATCGCTGCTCCCCCGCTGAAGCTGAATCACGGATGCTTCCGACAAGAGTTTATCGAGGCAAAGGAAGGGGAAATCCAGGTAGAAATCCTGGATTTTGAAGAGCAGGACCGGATCCTGGGATTTAAAAATGTCCCGGTTCATATCCAACCCTATCTCCACTGGGATGGCTGGCATCACGCCTATACCCTTCCGGCTTTTATGCAGCCCAATGATCCCTATGTGATGAAAGTCCTGAAGCGGGCAGGGGAATATGCAGATGAAAACGGGATTTTTATGAGCGGCTATCAGAGTGGCAGAGCGGAGGATGTCTGCCGTCAGGCAGAATGCATCTACCGGGCGATGCAGGATGAAAATGTCCATTATATATCCAGCCCTCCAAGCTTTGAACAGGCGGGGCAGAAAATCCGGATCCCCCATCAGGTTCTTCACGATGAAGTGAAGCAGGGAACCTGTCTGGATCTGGCAATCCTCTACGCCAGCTGTTTGGAGGCGGCTTCTCTCCACGGAGTTCTGGTGGTAATCGATGGCCACGCTTTTTCTGGCGTCTGGCGCAATGAGCACACAGGACTTTCCCAGCATTTTGTGATGAAGGATTCTCTTACGGAAAAAGACCGGGCCCAGATGCGGGAGGATCTGCTCCCCGTTGAATGCACCACCATGACAGATGGTACCGGGACTCCTTTTTCCCAGGCCTGTGAGATTGCTGCCGGAAATATGGAGCGGCTGTATTATATACAGGATGTACACAAGGCCAGGGAGCAGGGAATTTATCCGGTATTTGCCTTTGTGGATAAACCTATCTGTAATACCGGAGATGAGAAAGAAGGGGAATCTGCCGCCGCACTAACAGAGAAAGAAAGGGAAAGGCTGGCTAAGCTGAGGAAACAGGCAATGAACATTACCTTCAGCAATCGTCTCCTCAGAGGAAAGAAGGATCGCAGTGAACTGGTATTTCCCATCAACACAGAGCTATTTTTGAAGTACGGCTATACTAATGAAAATCTGGACATGCAGATAAAGAAATATCTGAGCGAGAACGGTATGGAGGAAAAACAGATCAGCGAGTGCTTTCAGAGACTTCGCATAGGGGATCTGGAAAAGAAGAGAGAGACAGGAAAGGGCAGCCTCTATCTGGCGGTGAATGAACTCTTATGGTATAAAGCGGATTCTGATGAGAATGGGAGAGCTCCCTTGTATTTGTGCCCAGCAGAAGTATATCTCAGCAAACGTGGCGAATACTGCCTGAAGGTAGATCCAGAGGGGATCCGGTTTAATCCGGTCCTGAAAGGAATGCTTCTGGAAGATTATAATATTGATATTGCAGACCTGCTGAATCAGCCGGGGGACCAGTATGGAATGCAGATGAAACTTTTGGAGTACAGAGTAGAAAAACAGAAGGGATGGACAGTGGCGGAGAATACCGCCCGGCTGTCCCTCTATACCATTCCTGATGAAGCCATATGGGAATGCCTTGCTTCCGGAGAACTGTCCCGGCACGAGATTGTCCGGGGCATTCTACAGGGGAATATGTTTTGGAACAATAAGCTGGATGAAGAGCCTGCAGATGAGAACACTATCTATGCTTTTCCCGCAGACAGTTCCCAAGAAGAGATTGTTGACAGTGCCTTTAAGAGAAAGACCCAGGTGGTCATTGGGCCGGCAGGAAACGGAAAATCACAGACCATTGCTAATATCATGGCGGAGGCTGTGAGGAAAGACGAGAAGGTTTTATTTATATCGGAAAAAGTATCGGCCCTTGAGGTGGAAAAACGAATGATGGAACAGGCGGGCCTGGGAAAGTTCTGCCTGGAGATCGTGGAAGGAAAACATAAGGCTTCCGATGTTTCCCGCCAGATTCTGGATACCCTGAATTATCTGGATCAGTATGAATATTACGGGGATAACTGGGAAGAGAAGCAGGAACAGTACGAAAAACGGTACCGCACGGCAGGGGAGGAACTGAAGAAGCTGTATGATTTTATGACGGAGAAAAGGGAGTGCGGAAAATCCTTGGAGGAACTCCTGGAGCTTCAGGGAGCCTGTGATCCCTCAGAGATGATCCTGCCGCTGGACGATGCTGTCGGCCAGGAGGACATGGGAGAGGCGGAAGATATCCTGGAGATTCTGGCAGAAATCATGAAATATTGGAATGGCGGCCAGGACTATACCCAGTATCTGAATTTTTCCAGAAAAGGTGACCCGGAAGTGGAGGAAGCCGTGGACAGAGCATCCAGGGAAGGCAAAAAGCTGCTGGAAAGCATGGAGACGCTGGCAGAAAAGCTAGAACTGCCATTAGAGTGTCCGGATAAAGAAAAAATCAAGATCATAGGATCTTACGCCTCTGTCCTTCGGCAGATTCCAGTGTTCCATAAACCGCTAGATGCGGTGTTTACACAAAATTCCGAGGAAGAGGAAGCTCTCAGAGATAAAATCTTAAGGTTCCTGGAAAAAGAGGAAGATAAAGGCTTTTTCAGGCTTATACAGAAAAACTATGAAAATGATCTGAGGGAACTCCTTGCACCGGTAATGTCCAATAATGAATTCCGGAACTTTAAAAATCTCTCAAGTTTGGAGGAAAAGCGCCGATATATCCGCAATCTGGATCTTGCTCCCTGCTTCCGGGATGAAAAAGAGAGCAGCCGGAGCAGACGGGAGAAAGAGCAATATGTCATCTTGCAGAACCGTCTGTCTGAGATGAATCGGCCGGAGACAGAGATCCGCCGGATAAAGAAAATGGCAGAGAAGATTGCAGAATCTGATCCCCTGGAACTGAAGCCGGCAGCAGAAAGCTTCATGGAAACCTTCCATGCATTCCAGAAGGCACAGAGCGCAGCGGAAGATCTGATCGTCAGCAATCTTTCAGGATTTCAGAAAGATCATCCTGACGAGATGAAGCTGGTGCTTTTTGAGGAGTGGAAGAAAAAAGGCAGAAGCTCTAAGACTCTGGACAACTATCAGGGGCTGAAAAAGAAGGCAAAAGCAGTGGGAATGGAGGACTTTGTGGAACGGATCCGCCAGGGTGTGGAGCATGGCTCCATCCGACCAGAGCAGATCGGAAGGATCTTTAAGAGAAGTTGGTGCGAACACAATATTCATAAGATCTATGACTGTTTTCCGGAACTGCGGGAGGCAGGGGGCATCGAGTATGGACTGGCAATTGAGAAATACCGAAGAAATGCGGAGAACGCCAGAAAGATGCTGCAAAAGAATCTGGTATGCCTGGAGATGGGAAGACTTCCGCGGCCAGAGGATGGCGCCACGGATATGCCGGAGGTTGGTAAGATCAATAAAATGGTGAGGAAAAGAGGAAAGGCGGCGCCTATCCGGAAATATTTCGAGGAGGTTCCCAACTATCTGTGCCGGCTTTTTCCCTGTATGCTGATGAATCCATCGGCTGTAGCAGAATATATGCCCTGGGATTTTCCCCAGTTTGACATGGTCATCATCGATGAGGGATCCCAGATGCCTACTTATAAGGCATTGCCGGCTATTGCCCACGGACAGCGCTGTTTCGTTTTCGGAGATGAAAAGCAGCTGACCCCTACCAGATTTTTCAAAAAAACCCAGCAGGACGATATGGGAGATGTGATAACCGTGGACTCCATTTTAGAGGATGCTATCAGTACCTCTATGCCCAGGAAATTGCTGAGATTTCATTACAGAAGCCAATACGAAAGCCTCATCGCCTTTTCAAATTATAAATACTATAATGGCGAGATCATCACGTTCCCTTCCTGTAACACAGCGCCTCTTCAGGGACTCAGCTATGTCTATGTCCAGGATGGATGCTATGACAGAGGCGGAACAGCTACCAACCAGCTGGAGGCGGAGCGCACGGTGGAGGAGGTGCTGAAGATCTGTGCCGGGATTCCCAGGAATTCCGGGGAGACCGTAGGGGTGATTACCTTTAATCTGGCACAGAAAAACCTTATCCAGACACTTCTGATGCAGAAGGTCATGGAAGACCTTGAGGACAGCCGGGATATTGATGAGATTGTCAGTGTGGTAAACCTGGAGTCCTGCCAGGGTAAAGAGTGGGATTATGTTGTGCTTTCTACCGGATACGGGCCGGATCAGAAGGGAAATTTTTCTGTGAATCTGGGAACTTTAAATCAGAGTGAAGGAGGCAGCCGTCTGAATGTAATGCTGACCAGGGCAAGAAAAGGAATGTGGGTGGTTACCAGCATGCTTCCGGAAATGCTGGGGCAGTCCGACAAACCCGGAGTAAAAGATCTGCGGGATTTCCTGGCCTATGTCCGGGGAGCTATCCAATATGACCGGAGAGAGGAGAAGGCAGACCGAAAGAACCGTGGGCTGACGGAAACCATCGCCGGAGAACTTAGGAAAATGGGCTATCAGGTACATACGAATATCGGAAGCGGCAAATGCAAGGTGGATATTGGTATTGTATCGGAAGAAAATCCCCGGGAATATATCCTGGGTATCCTTCTGGATCATTTTCGGGAATTCCGGCACAGGATCCGGGACAGAGAACTGATCTTTCCGGAAATCCTCAGGACAAAGGGATGGAATCTGTATCATCTCCACGCAGTGAGCTGGTATGAAAACCCAGATGCGGAGCTGGATCAGATCAGAGAAATTTTGGAGAAGAGGTAGGAGAGACATGAAGGGAAAAAAAGACCAGGATTTTGAACAATGTATCAGAAACAGCAACAGCTACAGTGATTTTATCCAGCAGTATAAACGGTGCAGAGATGAAATCATAAATAAAAGAAGAGATGGTTTTTTTGCGTTGTATGACCAGCCGAAAAAAAATGCGGGGCTGTTTTTAAAGACACGGGGAGAGGACTGGAGGGCTCTTTTGGATGAATTGAGAGAGTTTATCGCCGCCTGCGAGACGAAAGAAACAGAACGGCTCCTCACGGGAATGCTGGATGTTCTGGAAAGGAACATGGAATATTTTATACAAAAACCCGGCAGCCGCGGAAAGGAAGCATACTTTATCCTGGATATCCTGGTGGATATCCTTCAGGTTTTTATGCAGGAAGGGAAAGAAAAAGTCCTGTATCCGGCAATGCTGGATAACATTCTGGGCGATCTGACAGGGAAAGCCAGAGACTTCTACGGGGAAGATGCCAGGAAGAGGGTGGCGAAAAGATGCGGGCACAATCTGGCAGAAATGAAGGAAATCGAGATAGGAGAAAAAACTTTGGAGCCCTACAGGACAGAGGAAACAGCAGAGTTTTTTGATAGAGTGAGAAAGGCAAAAAAAGCCGTGGAAAAACAGGGACCGGCAAGTATGATTTTAGGAAGACTCAGGAGAGGGCTGAGGGCATACAGAAAGCCTGCTGCGGCTGCACTCCTTATTCTTGTACTGGCTGTTACAGGGATCTTTTGCTATATGGCTGGACGGAAAAGCGGATATGACACTGCCAGGAAGCAGTATGAGGAGATACTGGAGGAATATGGGGCAGGCTATATGATAGAAGAATCACAGAGATAGGCAGTATCTAAAGGCTAAATGCCAAAACGGGATCCGGAGTTATATCAAACTCCAGGATCATAAAAAACGGCATTAGCAGATAGCCTTCTCCTCCGTATTTTTTACAAAGAAATTTTGTTTGCTATCTTGATTTTTTTATAAAAAAGCATAAAATATCTCTACAGTGTACAATAAATTACGTGTTAAAGTTTCGGATATACAGCTATACGAGACTACAGGTAGCCTTTATACGTCAACGTGGCTGCCCCAAGGATACGCTAGGAGGTATAGTGCTATGACAAATGATATGACAACAGGAAGTCCTATAAAACTGATCATTAAGTTTATGATTCCTATGTGTCTGGGAAATATTTTCCAGCAGTTTTATAATATTGCGGATTCCATTGTGGCAGGACAGTTTCTGGGAGTAAACGCCCTGGCGGCCATTGGAAGCACAGGTTCCCTGATTTTTTTTGTGACAGGCTGGCTGAACGGACTGACCAGCGGCTTTTCCATTTGGGTGGCTCAATGGTTCGGAGCTAAGCGTCTGAACAGAATGCGGCATTTTATTGCCATGTCTATTTATGTATGTCTGTTTTTTGTAGTAATTATGACCGTGGGGCTGCTGTTCCTGAACGAGCCGATCCTGAGGCTGATGAATGCCCCGGAGGAGCTGATGGGAGATATCAGCAAGTATATGGCCATCATTTACGCAGGACTTTTTGTTACCTGTGCCTATAACGCTCTGTCGGCAGTGCTGCGGGCTTTGGGAGACAGCCGCTCTCCTCTGTATTTTCTGATCATTTCCGCAGTGCTGAATGTATTTATGGATATCGGATTTATCGTGTTTTTCCATATGGGCGTGGAAGGCTGCGCCTATGCCACGGTGATCGCTCAGGGAATTTCCGCAGTGTTGTGCCTGGTTTACATAATTAAGAAATTTGATGTGCTGAAGCTGAAGAAAAGAGACTTTAAATTTTCTTTTTTTGTGATCAGGAAATTGTTGTCCCTGGGAGTTCCCATGGGTCTGCAGTTTTCCATTACGGCCATCGGGACTATTATTGTTCAGGGCGCTATTAACGTATATGGACCGGTTTCGATGGCAGGATTTTCCGCAGCCAGCAAGATCCAGAATATTATCTGTACGGTGTTTGTTTCCTTTGGGGCTACCATAGCAACCTTTGTGGGACAAAACCGTGGGGCAGGAAAGATGGACCGTGTGCGGAAAGGGGTATATATGACCCAGGCCATGATCCTGGTGTGCAGTTTTGTAATTATGGCGGTGATCTATTTCCTGGGAAAATATATGGTGCTGATCTTTGTGGATCCATCAGAGACGGATGTGATCCATGCGGCTCAGATTTATTTCAATACGGTGGCCTGGTGCTATCCTTTCCTGGGAAGTATTTACCTTTACAGGAACGCTCTTCAGGGCCTTGGTTATGGGCTTGTTCCTATGATGGGAGGAGTCTTTGAGCTGTTGGCCAGATGGGGGATCGTGGCCCTGGTGGCTGGAAACGCCGGTTTCGGAGCTGTGTGCATGTCTGACCCGGCAGCCTGGATCGCTGCGCTGATCCCGCTGATCCCTTATTATTTCTGGACCATGAGGAACGAGAAAAAGAAAGAAGCAGCATAAAAGCAGGGAACACTTCGTTGAGGTTTGATACACAGATATGAAGGAGCTGCCATATGAGACATATGTCAGGAATACTTATGTATTCTGGATTTTGTTTCATAGGGCAGCTCCTTTATTTATGCTATTTAAAGAGGTGATAAACTGTTAATTCAGCTTCTTTCCGGCGTCATCCGGATTTTCAAAAGGTCCCACACAGGGATGAAGACTTCTGTGGTTTCCGAAATAGTCTTCGTTGAAGGTGATAGGGGAACCGTCGGGATTCTCAAAAGATTCTTCCGGTTCAAAGGCCATTCCCAGAGTTTCGGTGCTGATAGTGCCTGCTGTAATCTCAGGCAGGAGTTCATAGAGGTTGGTCTTCAGTTTCCATTCTCCGTCTTTTTCTTCCAGGGAAAGGGTAACTTTATGAGTATCGTCTACCACGCAGTTCTTTTCTTTTTTCCAGGGTTTTGCACCGTTTAAGTATACATTTCCCTCTGCCCATACAGGAAGGTGGATGTAGTACCGGTCACTGTCCGGACTGCCCATGCCGCAGTAACCCTCAAATTCTTTTACCCATTCTTCGTAGAGCTGGTATCCGTTGTCAAACATCCAGGTTCCTGCGTCTAAGTTTCCGTCATCCCAGCCGTTCTTTCCTTCTCCCTGGAGATAGTCGTAGATCTTCACCATGCCAGGACGCTTTGGCTGCTGAACAAAAATATTATTGTAGAAACGGTCATCTCCATGAAGAAAGGTCATAAATCCTGCCACTTCTGTTCTGTGGGGAACATGGTATGGGGTATATCTTGGCGAAGATAAGGTAAGGGCTCCGTTGTCTGTGCCTTTTCCTACAGCAGTAAGGGCCCCGGCGATCAGGTTGTGGACAAAGGCTACGCCCTGGGTGGCCAGTTTTACGCTGCGGTCAGAAAGAAGCAGGTTGTTGTCTACCAGAGTTGGGCCGTGGGATACTTCGATGAAGATATCCTCCCCCATGCCGGGATCACTGGGATCTATGCAGTCGTCGGGAAGAGGCAGACAGTTGTCATGGAACAGGTTCTGGGTCACACGGGTGCCCTGGGCCTGCCAGTCCAGCCACAGACCTCTGGTGCAGTGGTGGATATGATTTCTCCGGTAAATAACGTCAATAGCAGCATGCATTTTGATTCCGCCGATCTCTGCCCCTGCCAGGTTCTGCTTATTATTGATATGGTGGATATGGTTGTCCTCGATGAGTGAGAATACCCCGCCTAAATGTCCCACAATGCCGGTCTGGCCGCAGTCGTGGATATTACATCTCCGGATAATATGAGAGCCGATATTCTCCTTTGTCCATCCCTCTCTCTGGGCCTGACAGATACAGTCGCGCTCTGTCTGGGTCCCGTCTTTAAATTTCCAGGTAAGCCATTTGTTGTCATTGTTTGGCTGTCTATATTTTCCCAGGGAAATGCCAGAGCATTTGGAGTGGGATACTTCGCAGTCTTCGATGATCCAGCCCTTAGACCAGTGAGGACCGATCATGCCTTCCTGGTAAGCGGTTGGAGGCGCCCACTGGGTAGCTGCCTTGGTTACTGTAAAGCCGGACAGAGTGATATAGCCGACCCCTTCTTTGTCAGGATAGAAGCAGTTTCTCCGCACATTGATCTCTACATTTTCTTTATTTGGATCTGCACCCTGGAAATTGGCGTAGATCACAGTCTCATTTTTTTCTGCGTCCTGCTCTGTATACCAGGTATAAACAGAAAAATCAGGATCCCAGGAAGTCCTGGATTTTACAGGATTTAAAACTTTATCAAGCTCGGTAACTTCGTATAAGGACTTGTCATTGAGATATACCTCTCCGGTGTGAGCGATGAAAGTGGCAATAAACCAGTCGCCCCTTACCAGGGTGGTGTAGGGATTGTAATTTCCGAAAAGGCCGTTGGGGATCCTGGCGACCCATACATTACCGCCGCCTTCTTTCCCTTCATAAGGTTCCCAGCATTTCACTTCTTCTGCTCCGGTGATCACAGCTTTTAATGGCTCCACGGAAGTGTAGGTGATCCTGGCGTCTTCGGTTCCGGCGTTTACGGGATTTACATATTCCCGGTAAACGCCCGGATATACCAGGACTTCATCTCCGGCTTTCGCCAGACTGGCAGCTTCCTGAATGTTTTTGAAAGGGTATTCTCTGCTTCCGTTTCCGCTTCTGGAGACGGAGGCGTCAACGTAGTATTTCATGATATCAAAACCTCCCGATTTGTTATTTCTTAATTGCATTATAGAGTTTGAGATTTTCCGGTTCAATAGGAAAAAGGGGGATTTTTATAGAAAAAACAGCTTGAGATTTACTACAGATGAGCCCCTATATGTACAATAATAACCTTTCCGTCTAAAATTTCAGGACGGGGAGGGGCAAAGTAAATACGGTCCTGCTTCTGACGATTAATATTATGTTTACGGAACTTCGTATGCAGTTCACAGGTGATTTCCTCAGTCTGGTTGGTAATTGTATTGGTAAAAGAATATTTTAAAGATTTAACATGGTCTCTTGAGGCCTGAGGAGAACATTCAATATGGGTATCTTTTTGAAATGCTGCGGCCATTTCCCGATAGCCTTTGTGTTCATATGTCATTTCCAGAAACTTTTTACAATAATCATCTAAAGCAGTAAGATGTGCAATTATTTCATTGCGAATATCACGAAAATTCCTGTTTAGAGTATGCAAAGAGGTTTTTACTGAAGGATGAAAATAGAGATTAGGAAAACAAAATAACATATCATCTATAAAGTCAGATTCATCTTCATTTTTTAAATATTCACGGCATGCCTGAATAAAGCCTTGTTGATTATAGATAAAAAAGGCAGAAGGATTTTCAAAATCAATACCGACTGTCTTGGACGTGCTTAGGATTCCAATAGCCCTTAAGAGCTGGCTTTGTTGAATATCATCGACGTGGCGGGAACGGGCAATTTTTATTTGAAGTTCTCTTTTGATATCATTTAATTCATGACAATCTGTGGAATATATCCACTTGGAAAAGATAGGATTGTCATAAAGGCTGATGTCATTTATAAACTGATCAATTTTGTTTTCTTTTGAAAAAGTCATCAATTCCAGAAGCTCTTCTATTTTCCCGGCAGGCTGCCGCGAAAATTCAGAGGAAATTTCTTGCGTCCAGATAGAGTTTGCTTTCATTTTTCCCTCCTTAGTATGCGTAAAGTACGTAAGTCGTTTTCTTCTTGATCAAGAAAACCTTCCGGCCATTCTAAAATATCCATTTTTTCATCAAGGGGAATTTGCTGTACCTTTTGCTGGCTATTCTTATAGTCTACAGAAAAGAAGTTGATACAGATATCTTCTTGTGCGAGTTGCGATTTGAGACCTGCTATACGTATACCATTGATCACATGTTCACTATGAGTTTCAACTACGACCTGGATACCGGCGGAAGCGATATAGGCAAGGAAAAAGCCGATACGTGACTGCCCGCAGGGATGGAGGTGTGCTTCAGGGTTTTCTACGATGAGCATAGAGCCTTTTTTAGACAGGAGACCGTTTGCTATAATGGGGAGAACATAGGAAATACCAAATCCGAAATTGTAAGGTGTTGTAAAGTCGGTGTCAAAAACCGGCTGTCGAATACTTAGGTTGCTGAGACCGAGTTCTGATAATTCACTTATATTCAGTTCAATCCCAGGAATAATGTAGTCCATCCAATATTCTAACTGCTTATTTAGAGTTGCAGTGATTTTGTCTTCTGAAAAAGGAAACTGCCGTTCTTCCTCTATTTTTTCCAAAAGGTGCTGGCTGATAAAATGAAAAGTATTTTCTCCATGAATTCCGCAGCCGGTAGTAGTCTCAGGGAGTATCTGCTGATAGTTTCTTGGACCTAATCTCTCTGCGTTTAGATAATAAAAATCAGGGGCAAACAATCCGGTTATTGGGGTAAATGCAACTAAACTGTATTTGAGAGGAACAAAAAGCTGTCGTGGATACTGATCTTTGGAAGAAAGACGAAACTCAAAATTATCGGCTGTAAGCAGTATATTATCCCGTTCAGAAGAAGACTTTATTCTTTCGGCTTGGCCGAGTTCGAGCCCATATATTCCGTTTAGCTGAATAGTAAGTTCCTTAATGTTTGTATTTTGATATAGAAGAGTATTGTCATAGATCTGTCGTACCAAAAGGAGACTCTGAATAAGGGAAGATTTTCCTACAGAGTTCATACCGGCACAGACAGTTATTTTCCCGAAAGAAAAAGTTCTTCGCTGAGAAAAACATTTAAAATTTTCTATACTAAAAGATTTCAACATAGAGGGTTCCTCCTTTCCTGCTGGGCGCTCCCTTTAAGATATATTGTTTTTGATTATCGATTGAAGAGCCTGATATACGATAAATATGTTTCTTGCATCATTTGTAGCCATAGATAAGGCATTGCTGAATTCATAGTTGCTTTCAATTTCCTGCTGAAGAGCAGACTGAATAGACTTTTTATTCCATGTATCTACTTCACGACAGGAATATTTTCTTAAAACCCTGCTGAGACCGAGAAACAAAGATTTATTAATATTACGGACTTTTCGAAATGTATTATCACCGAAGATAGAGTAAGAATTTGTCATGGCAATTATAAAATTTTTGCGTATGGAGGAAAAGATTTCGGCAGGTGCAGTGTTTAAGATATTGACGGTTTCATCCAGCACCTCATCCATTCCGCCCCGATACTCTTTAATCGTAGAGTTTCCTGTATCTATTAGGTAGAAGGCAATGAATCGGAGAATCAATTCTTCATCGGCCATACGGACAGGACTAATACTTCCTTTTGTAGCAGTCAAAAATTCTTCACTCTGAGAGAGTGAGCGGAGAAGAGTTCTGGTTCTTGGCACCGCCAGACAATTGCGGATCTCCTGATTGTTTAGAGCTTTTCCACCGGTATTTATACGCTTAAAAATATCATATTTTACCTTGGATGGAGTCTGAGGATCGATGATATTTATGAAAAGCTGTGATTGATCGATTCTTCGGATATACATATTATTAAGGCTGCTGTCTTTTGAAAAAGACGGATTATTATACCATTTTCCTTCACACTCGGATAGATATTCTAAATTTTTTAAACGAAATTCATTATTTATAAAAGAATGGATGACAGTAAGCCTTTGCACGCCATCTACGACTTGAAAGAGACCTTCTTCGTCCTGGGCAAAGTAAAATACAGGAAGTGGAATTCGGAGAAGCAGAGATTCGATTAACCGAGACTTCCTTGTTATATCATTCCATACAAAATGCCGCTGGAAATCAGGAGTCAAGTCAATATCTCCATTCTGTATCATCTGATTAATTTGAAAAATCGAAAAATTTTTTTGATCTACGCGAATCAATTTAGGATTATATGGATTAAATTTTTCAAAATTTTCTGTTTCTGATTCCAGAGCATTGTCAAAACCTTCTTTTTCTGTAATGTCTCGGGCAATACTCTCTTCAAACAGCAATTCTGAAAACTGCTGACGGAGCTCTATATCTGTGCTGCAAATATTTGGACCTTTCTTGATATCTTTGATTTTTAATGTGGCAGGTTCTACATAAAAGATAAGGAGAAAATCAGGCCCGGCATATTCGGTTTCTGACTGTTTCCATTCAGTACCGTCTGGATTTGCAGATAAATGAAAATCTGTTATATGCTCATCAATGTCTAATATACGAACAGACAATTTCATGATAAAATAATCCTTTCTGTCTCATTTATAGAAACAGTTTATCATCAATCAGGGGTGTCTTCAAGAACGAAAAAGAAGAATTGTATAGAGCAAAACTTTAGACAATTATAAGATATATCTATTCCCATATAAAGGAAACTATATGGGAATAGATAATAAATATTTTTAGAACTTAAAGGTATCCTTAAACCCGTCCCACTTCTGATCCTTCTCACTTAAATTCAACGGCGTTCCATCCTTTAAGCAATACCCCTCAGCAGAAGCAGTGCCTTTATATTCTCCGGTAACTTCCGGCCACTCAATACCGATTTCCGGATCGTTCCAGGCCATGCCCCCTTCGTCACCGGGATGGTAGAAGTCTGTGCACTTATAGCAGAACTCGGCCACATCGCTGAGTACCAGGAAGCCGTGGGCAAAGCCTTGGGGAATGTAGAACTGCTTTTTGTTTTCTTCAGAAAGCTCTACGCCGAACCATTTGCCGTAGGTTTCGCTGTGGGTCCGAAGGTCTACAGCTACATCAAAGACTTTTCCTTTGATGACCCGGACCAGTTTGCCCTGGGGAAAATGTTTCTGGTAGTGAAGGCCTCTTAATACACCCTTTGTGGAGCAGGACTGGTTGTCCTGGACAAAGTTCATAGTAAGGCCTGCCTCCTCCATGTCCTTCTGATTATAGGTTTCCATAAAATAACCTCTGTCATCGCCGTGAACAGCAGGTTCTATGATACAAAGCCCTTCAATAGGGCATTTAGTTACTTTGATCTGTCCCATGAAATCCTCCTTTATTTATATAAAGTTCTGTGATAAATTTGATAAAAATTCTGCCGGAACAAAGAATCCTGATTCTTGACAGCATCAAAATTCAATTTCAGCCAGATAGCGTTTTACTGCATCCTGCCAGGTTGGAAGAAGGTTAAAGCCGTTGGCAGTAAGCTTGCTCTTGTCCAGACGGCTGTTGAAAGGCCGTTTTGCTTTGGAAACGCCGTATTCTTCTGTGGTCACAGGAGTTACGGTCACCTTTTCATACTCTTTGTGGCCGGCTTCAATAGCCTGACGGAAGATTTCTTTTGTGAAATCATACCAGCTGATGTAGCCGCCTTCGTTAGTAGCATGATAGTAGCCATACTTTTCTGTTTCAATCATATCTACCAGCAGTACGGCCAGATCAAGAGTGTAAGTAGGAGTGCCGATCTGGTCGCTGACTACCCGGAGCTGATCGTGGGTTTTTCCAAGATTCAGCATGGTCTTAATGAAATTCTTGCCATTTTTGCCGAATACCCAGGCAATACGGACAATGAAATATTTTTCCAGGTTTTCGGAAACTGCCAGTTCTCCGGCCAGCTTGGTCTCTCCGTACACATTAAGAGGCTTGTAGTCCTTGCAGTCCGGCTCCCAGGGCTGAGTGCCCTGGCCGTCGAAGACGTAGTCGGTGCTGATGTACACCATCTTGCAGCCCAGGTCTTTGCACACCAGAGCAATATTTCTGGTACCATCGGCGTTTACTTTCTGAACAGTTTCTTTTTTATCTTCATCTTCTGCCAGATCTACGGCAGTCCAGGCAGCACAGTGTACCACTACGTCAGGATTTACTTCTTTTAATACTTTTTCTACAGAGGCTTTGTCTGTAATGTCCATGGGAACATAAGGCATAGTTACAACGGCGGTGCCGTCGGGGATACCGCTGTAGGTATCTTTGATATCTGATCCAATGCCTTCATAGCCCCTCTTTGCAAGTTCGTTCATCACGTCATGGCCTAACTGGCCGGCAACACCTGTAACTAATACTTTCATGAGCATGTCCTCCTATCTATTTCCATACATTTTTTCATAATAATTCTGATATTCACCGGAGATGATAGTTTCCCACCATTCTCTGTTTTCCAGATACCATTTAATGGTTTTCTTGATGCCGTCTGCGAACTTGGTCTCCGGCAGCCAGCCCAGCTCGTTGTGGATCTTAGTTGGGTCAATAGCATAGCGCATGTCGTGACCCTTCCGGTCTGCAACGTAAGTGATCAGGCTTTCCGGTTTGCCAAGTTCCTTGCAGATCAGTTTTACAATGTCAATGTTTCTCATTTCGTTGTGGCCGCCGATGTTGTAGACCTCTCCTACACGGCCTTTGTGGATGATCAGGTCGATAGCTTTGCAGTGGTCTTCCACATACAGCCAGTCTCTTACATTTTCACCTTTTCCATATACAGGAAGAGGCTTGTCATTTAAAGCATTGGCGATCATCAGAGGGATCAGCTTCTCCGGGAAATGGTAAGGTCCATAGTTATTGGAGCAGCGGCTGATGGTCACAGGCAGGCCATAGGTACGGTGGTAAGCCAGTACCAGAAGGTCGGCTCCTGCCTTGGAGGAGCTGTAAGGGCTGCTGGTGTGGATAGGGGTTTCTTCTGTAAAGAACAGGTCCGGACGATCCAGAGGCAGATCTCCGTAAACTTCGTCTGTAGATACCTGATGATAACGCTGGATCCCGTATTTCCGGCAGGCGTCCATAAGTACGGCAGTTCCTTTGATATTGGTGTCCAGGAATACTTCCGGATTTTCAATGGAACGGTCTACGTGACTTTCAGCGGCAAAGTTTACCACCATGTCCGGATGCTCTTCTTCAAATAATTTATATACGGATTCTCTGTCAGTAATGCTTTCTTTTACAAAACGGAAATTAGGATTGTCCATAACAGGGGCAAGAGTAGAAAGGTTTCCTGCATAAGTCAGACAGTCAAGACAGATGATCCGATAGTCCGGATACTTGTCCAGCATATGGAAAATAAAGTTGCTTCCGATAAATCCGGCTCCGCCGGTAACAATAATGGTCATAATGGTTCTCCTTTTATAATGATATTTTTAATAAAGCGGATTTATGACAAAAACCCGCTCATCCGGAAAACTGTTTTAAGAAGAATTCCGGGAAATCAGTGGAGGCTGTCCAGATATTTGCCGTCCAGAACGTCTTTTAAATACTGGCCGTACTGATTTTTCTTCAGGACTTCATATACCTTCATAACATCGTCTTTGGTGATCCAGCCGTTTAAGTAGGCAATCTCTTCCAGGCAGGCAATTTTTCTGTGCTGATGGTCTTCCATGGTCTTTACAAAGTTGGTGGCTTCTACCAGGCTTTCATGAGTACCAGTGTCCAGCCAGGTAAAGCCCTGTCCCAGGAGCTCTACATTTAGCTGTCCGGCCTCCAGATAGATACGGTTCAGATCTGTGATCTCCAGTTCTCCTCTGGGGCTTGGTTTTAAGTTTTTCGCATAGTCTACAACCTTATTGTCATAGAAATACAGTCCGGTAACGCAGTAGTTGCTCTTTGGATGTTCCGGTTTCTCTTCAATGGAGATGGCCTTTCCGTTTTCATCAAACTCTACAATACCGAAACGCTCCGGATCGTCTACATAGTAACCGAATACTGTGGCGCCTTTGCCCATTTCTGCGTTTTCTACAGCTGCTTTCAGCCTTTTCTTCAGGCCGTGGCCCGCAAAAATGTTGTCTCCCAGAACCATGGCTACGCAGTCATTTCCAATAAAGTCTGCGCCGATGATAAAGGCCTGAGCCAGTCCGTCAGGACTGGGCTGTACGGCATAGGAGAGTTCAACGCCAAACTGGTGGCCGTCTCCTAAAAGAGCCTCAAACCGGGGAGTGTCCTGAGGGGTAGAAATGATCAGGATATCCCGGATCCCTGCGTTCATGAGAACAGACAGAGGATAGTAGATCATAGGCTTGTCATAAATTGGCAGCAGCTGCTTGGATGTTACCATGGTCAAAGGGTAAAGGCGGGTTCCTGAACCGCCGGCAAGAATAATACCTTTCATGAGATAATCTCCTTTGTATATTAGTTATTTTTGTTCTTTAGTTTTCCATAAGCTGTCGATTATAAACGGATATGTTCATAAGATTAGGATTAAGGCTCCTGACCTTATGTTAAATCTATTATATAAGATGACGTTACGTCACCTTCAACCCCTATTTTCCAATTTTAAGAAATATTTTATTCCCGCGAGCAATGAGCCGAGCGGGCATGCTTGCATGCCCATTTGGCGACTGCCGCGAGGGTCTAATACTCCGATGCCTGCATCGGGTTTTTTGACTTACTGCGGCAGGCAAAAAAGCCGGCATCCTTGGTGATATAGAAGCCATCGGCAGTTTTTTTGGATACAAAGGATCGGAATTCTTTGTATCTGTCCAGAATGTACTGATTCTGATTTCCATGGCAGGACAGGATATAGGCTATAAGGGGCTCCGCCTGGGTGACCAGAAGACTGTCCTCATACCGGTGCCACTCTACATCTGAAAAATAAGGACTGAGAATAGAAGGACCGTTTTCTTTGCCGAATTTTTCATAAAGCTTGTCCGCAGAAAGTATAATACGGCTGTCAAAATCCTGGACCAGACGGCTGATTTCACACATATGCTGGGTTCCATAGGCACTGCAGTAGAAAATTCCGCCAGGCTTTAATACCCGTCGGATCTCTTTTAAGGTTTTATCCAGATCATCACAGTAAAACAGTACGTGATTGGCAATGACTGTGTGAAAACTTTCATCAGGGAAAGGGATTTCCTGGCAGTCGAAAGCCTGAAAGGAAAAACGGGGATCTCCTCCCGCCAGGTTTCTCTTGGCGTCTCTGAGCATACCATCGGAGATATCCGAAAGTGTGAGAAAAATATTTTCTGGAATCTTTTCCTTGTTCTGAGACCAAAGGGAGCCGTCTCCGCACCCAAGCTCCAGGATATCCGTTCTTTCCTGGATATGATACATTCGGAACAGCCAGGGGAACCACCCCTCTTTATTTTGAGAATAAAGGCTGTGGAGCCGGATTCTGTCAGAAATATTTTTTGAGTTCAGATACTGGCCTTTCAGACTTTTTTCCATTCCTGTAAGGTGGATCAGATCCAGCATATGGCTCCAGTTAATACTGCGGTTTTCCTGAATCTCCCTGGTAGTATCTTCTATAGCTTTTTCTACAAGCTGTAACTGTTCGATCCGGTCCTGGACCAGCTTCTGCTGGAGGGCGAGAGAATTCAGAGTAAAGTGATAGTCTGTGTCGTCGATGGTCATTTCCTTGATATCTTCCAGGGAAAAACCCAGATATTTCAGCAGCAGGATTTGCTGAAGCCGGGCAAAGTCCTTATCTGTATAGAAACGGGATCCTGCCGGGGAGACGTAGGAAGGCTTTAAAATATTCTGTTTGTCATAAAAACGGACAGTACGCACAGAAATGCGGGCCATTTTGGCAAACTGTCCCGAGGTATAGTATCCTTCTGGTTTCATAGGGGACTTCCTTATTAAATCTTTATTCCTGCGGGCATGCTTGTACGTCCATTTGGTGACTGCCGCAAGAGTCTTTGACTATCCCTATTATAAGGGGAAAGATAGGAGTGAGACAAGAGATTTAAAAAATTCTCATTTTTGGCATGGAAGAGTTTAGGACCAGTAGAAGAACTACTGGCGCACTCCTGTTCTTTTTGCTAAAATAAGAGAAAAGATTTGTCAGATTTTTTAAATACATTGGAAGTCTGAAAATTAGGAGGAACAGAAGTATGAAAATCGCATTATTAGAACCTATCGGAGTACCAGAAGAGACCATTCAGGCATATGGCGATAAGATCCGCAGCCTGGGCCATGAATTTGTAAGCTATGATACGGTGACCACAGATCCGGAGGAGCTGAAGGAGCGTTCTAAAGGCTGTGAGATCGTTATGATCGCCAATCACCCATATAAGGATGAAGTAGTTGCCGCATCTGAGGACTTAAAGATGATCTCTGTAGCATTTACAGGAATCGATCATGTAGGAACCAAAGCATGCAAAGAAAAAGGTGTGACTGTGTGTAACGCAGCAGGATATTCTAACGAGACTGTGGCAGAACTGATCCTGGGATTTGCAGTAGACGCTTTACGAAACGTGGCAAAAGCCAATGATGTAGTGAGAAAAGGAGGCACCAGCGCGGGAATCGGCGGCAGAGAAATCTGTGGAAGAACGGTGGGAATCATCGGGCTGGGACAGATCGGAACCAGAGCAGCGGAACTTTTCCAGGCCTTTGGGGCAAAGGTGATCGCCTATAACAGAAGTCAGTCTCAGAAGGCCATTGACATGGGAATTGAGTATCGGTCTCTGGATGAAGTACTGTCAGAAAGCGACATCATTTCTCTGAACCTGCCTTTAAATGATGAGACAAGAGGATTTATTGATAAAGAAAAAATCGGAAAAATGAAGAGTGACGCTGTGTTTATCAACTGTGCAAGAGGTCCCATTGTGGATAATAAGGCTCTGGCAGAAGCGTTAAATGAGGATAAGCTGGGCTTTGCCTGTGTGGATGTTTTTGACATGGAGCCTCCGATTCCGGAGGATTACCCTCTCCTTCATGGGAAGAATACTCTGCTGACGCCTCATCAGGCATTTATTTCTGAGGAATCTATGCTGAGAAGGGCAGAAATTGTCTTCCAGAATGTGTTTGCTTATCTGGAAGGAAAGCCGGAGAATGTATGTAAACTATAAAATAATAAGAAACTGCCCCATTAGTCATATATCAGGAATATTTTTGTATTTTATGAGACATATGACTAATGCGACAGCCCCTTTCATATCATACAGGCCAAACAACAGTTGAAACTGCCACCAGAACTGCCTGGGTAAGGAGGATTAACAGGAAAAGGGGAACAAACCATTTCCACCATTTTTCGATTTTTACTCCAGCAATACCGCAGATGATCGGAGCAGAAGCCGTAGGCCAGAGGACGTTGGACAATCCGTCGCCGAACTGGAACGCCAGGATAGAGGTCTGACGGGAAATACCTACCAGGTCAGCCAGAGGCGCCATAATGGGCATACTGGTCACTGCCTGTCCGGAGCCGGAAGGGATCAGGAAATTGATCAGAGTCTGAACGATCAGCATGGCTATGGAAGAAAGCCAGCCCGGAAGGTTGGTCAGAGGGATGGACAGTCCGTATACTACAGTATCGATAATATGACCGGACTGAAGGATCACCAGGATACCCCGGGCAATACCGATCATCAGGCAGGCTACTGCAATATCTTTAAAGCCGTTGGCCATTTTCTCTGCAATGGTATTAGGTCCCCAGCCCATGATAAAGGAACTTATGACGCCCATGATCAGGAAGGTGGTTGCAATATCTCCGAAGCCCCAGCCCTGGACTTTTACACCCCAGACGATCACCACGATACCGGCTACCAGAACAGCCAGAACGCCTTTTTCACGGATACCGAAGGGATGCTTATGTACATCATCTTCTGACATGGCAAGATGACTGAAATCATCGCCGTAGACCAGACTCTTAGTAGGATCTTTCTGGATCTTTAAAGCATAGCGGATAGTAAATATAGAAGCCACCACGATCATGGCCAGATGGCAGATCAGCCGGTATCCGGAACCGGAAAGCTGGGGAACTCCGGCAATTTCCTGGGCCATGCCTACGGTGAAAGGATTCATAATAGAGCCGCTGTACCCAAGACCAGTACCCAGAGCCACAATGGCCAGACCTACAATGGCGTCATATCCCATGGCAATGGCAATTCCTACGAATATAGGGATGAAGGGAAACATTTCTTCAAATACGGCGATACTGGAAGAAGCGGCTCCGATAAGGGTAATAAAAATAGGAATGATAATGACTCGGGCATTTCCCTTTAGAATCCGCAGCATCCAGGCTACAAGGCCATTAAAGGCCCCTGAGGCAATGATTAATCCGATAGAAGCGTAGGCCACGAATACGAAGAAAACAACATCTGCTCCTGCTACCATGCCTTCGTAGATAGATTTTACGGCTTCAAAAGGCCCAACAGGAGATTGTTCAACTTCATGATAGGTTCCCGGAACTACCAGTTCTGTTCCAGATTCATTTGCCTCCCGGTCAAATTCCCCGGCAGGAAGAATCCAGGTGGCTACAGCACATACAATGATAAAGCTCACCAGCAGCACATAGATGTGAGGCAGGTGAAATTTCTTTTTTACTTTTCTTCCCATATGAATAATACTCCGATCTTTTTTGATTTTCTTCAGCTTTTACCCTTTCTTTCGACTAAGGGCGGCTTCCCAGGATTCTTTTACTTTTTCACAGAATTCCGGCTCATTATAAATTTTGAGGAAAAGCTCCGTCAGCACGGCTGCCCCTGAAAGCATAGCCTGATGAGCGGCCTCTGTACGGCAGGCATTACGGAATTCTGCGGTGTGAAGAGCCATTGTTTCTTCCGTGACCGCGATCAGAGGCTGGATTGCCGGACAGCGGTAGCTGACATTTCCCACGTCTGAGGAGCCGGAAGGGGCTTCTATAGGTCCTACTTTTTCACCGTATTTTTCCAGAAGCTGGGCCACAGTATTTTCCAGAGGAACAGTGCGCACCATGTCAAAGAAATCAGAAAGCCCTGGAGTCAGAGTGACCGTACAGTCCAAAGCCATAGCAGCAGCGTTGGCGCACTTGCGGATAGCTTCGTCCATGACCTCCAGTTTTTTCATGGAATCTGTGCGGAATTCCATGCGAATCTGGCAGAAGTCAGGGATGATATTCGGTGCTTTGCCTCCATCCAGTATCACAGAGTTTACATGGACATCTGGGGTGAAGCATTCCCGTCTGGCATCAATAAGGTCCAGAAATTTTCTTCCAGCAGCCAGGGCGCTTTTTCCCTCCCAGGGAGCCCCTACTGCGTGAGCAGTTTTTCCATGGAAATCTACCACATAGCAACGGAGGCTGAGCTCGTCCATATCCGGAACAGAGAGTCCTCCTGCTGTACTGTGCATCATGGCTGCCAGAGACATGCCGTCAAAAATTCCCTGCTCAGCCATCCCAATTTTGGCCCCGTTTTCTTCTTCGGCGGGAGTTCCGATGACATAGAGCTTTCCCTTAAAAGAATCTTTCAGCTCCATAAGTCCGAGACCAGACAGAACAGACAAGGATCCGTGGAGATTATGGCCGCAGCCGTGACCGATTCCGGGAAGAGCGTCATACTCTACTAATAAAGCAGCGGAGGGCCCTTGGCCGTTATCCAGATAACCACAAAAAGCTGTATCATACCCTGCATAGGGATAGGTTACCTGGAAGCCAGCTTCTTTCAGGATTTCAGCGATTTTTCGGCTGGATTCATATTCTTCATAGGGCAGCTCCGGATGATCCGAAAGGTCCAGACTGAGAGCTACGGCTTTGTGGTAATGTTTTTCCAGAGCCTGAAGAACCTGTTCCTTTTCAATACTCATAATAACAGTCCCCCTTTGTCTAAGAAGTGTTTAGTTTAATGTATTAATAAATTATAACATTAAAGCGAGGGAGATACAAGAAAATTCAGACTATCTTGCATTAATACTTTTCTGGCGGAAAGCCTGACGGTACTGGCCTGGGGTCATTCCTTCCTGTTTTTTAAACAGACGCATGAAGTATTTCTCATCTGGAAAACCACAGGTATGGGCAATGGCGGATACAGACAGGAATTCTCCCTGACAGAGAAGATTCTTGGCGGCGGACAGTCTTATGTGATTTACATAAGTATTAACAGAATAGCCGGTATATTTTTTCATAAGAGAAGTAAGATAGGTGGGATGATAATGACAGCGGGCCGCAAGTTCCTCTACAGTAACTGGCTGGTCATAATGGCTGCGGATCCATTCGATTATATCCAGGAGCTTTCCGGGAGCCTGGTCTTCCAGGATGCGGTCCAGAGAAAGGGTTTCGGAGGAGAGCTCCAGCAAAAGCAGATTCAAAGCGTATCTGGTCTTCCAGGAAGATTGGTAGTTTTCTCTCTTTGCAATATCCAGGAGCTGGACAAAGAGAAGATGGCTCCGTTTTTCCATAGAGAGCCTTCCGGATTCAGGAAGGATAAAAGCTTCTGCGGAAGGAGAAAAAGGAGATAAAAGGGGATTGGACCGGTCTTTACGGAAGTTTAACAGCTCTTTTTTGGAAATGATCCGGCTTTCCGGATCTGTCATATGAAAATGCACCCAATAATAGGAAAGCTTTCCTTCACTGGGGGCATAACCGTAGTGGATCTGGCAGGGGAAAAGAAGCAGGGTTTCATTTTCGTGAACATCTATGTTCCTGCCGCTCTGATTTATATGGAGTGTTCCCCGGCAGACCAGGATCAGTACAAAGGCGTCGATACACCGGCGTTGGTGGAGAAAGCCTCCGTCACTTACCAGATTGCCGCAGGAGAGAAATTCAGCAGGAAAAGAAGCTTTTGCAGTACAATATAACATCTTGGATTTGTCCACCCTTTCTTTAAGAATGTCAGTTGTTTTAAAGGTTTTATATAAACTATAATACCATTAGTGAAAAAACAGGACAAGGTAAAATGTCCACCTTAAAAGAAAGGAGAAGGAAAATGTTTGAGAAAAAATTAAAACCTGTAGCGCCAGACCATATGAAAATCCAGGACCGCTTCTGGAAAGAATATATGGAACTTATCAGAAATCATGTGATCCCGTATCAGTGGGAGGCTCTAAATGACCGGATTGAAAATGCGGAACCTAGTTATTGCATCCAGAACTTCCGGGTAGCTGCGGGGCTTGAGAAAGGAACTTTCCAGGGCATGGTCTTCCAGGACAGTGATGTTTATAAGTGGCTGGAAGCAGTGGCATATTCCCTGATGTGGCACCCAGATGAGGAACTGGAGAAAACTGCAGACGAGACGATTGAGCTGATTGGAAAGGCCCAGCAGCCTGACGGATATCTGGACACCTACTATATTATCAATGGTCTGGAAAAAAGATTTACCAATCTTATGGATCATCATGAGCTGTACTGTCTGGGGCATATGACCGAGGCGGCAGTAGCATATTATAAGGCTACAGGAAAAAGGCGATTCCTGGATATTGCTATCGGCTATGCAGACTGCGTCTATGACCATCTTGGCATGGAAGACGGCAAGATCCCCGGGTATCCAGGCCATGAGGTAGCAGAGATGGCTCTCTGCGCCCTGCATGATATCACGAAAGATGAGAAGCATCTGAAGCTGGCAAAATATTTTATTGACCAGAGAGGTCAGCAGCCTTTGTTTTTTGACCAGGAGTGTGAAAAGAATGGGAATAAATGCTTCTGGGATGATACTTATATGCAAAAGCAGTATTATCAGGCAGGAAAGCCAGTGCGGGACCAGGATAAGGCAGAAGGCCATGCAGTAAGAGCCGTATATCTGTATTCCGGAATGGCAGAGGTGGCTGCCAGAACAGAAGACCAGGAACTTTTTGCAGCCTGTGAAAAGCTGTGGGAGAACATTGTGAACCGTCAGATGTATGTGACAGGAGCCATTGGAGCTACAGAGCATGGAGAGGCTTTTACCTTTGACTATGATCTGCCTAATGATACTGTTTACGGAGAGACCTGCGCGGCTATTGGTCTGATCTTCTTTGCCAGAAGAATGTTTGAGATCACCAAAGATGGAAAATATGCAGACGTGATGGAAAGAGCCCTGTATAATGGGGTGATCAGCGGCATGTCTCTGGATGGAAAGAGCTTTTTCTATGTGAATCCCCTGGAGGTTGTTCCAGAGGCCTGTGAGAAGGATTACCATAAGCGCCATGTGAAACCTGTAAGACAGAAATGGTTTGGCTGTGCCTGCTGTCCGCCAAACATTGCCAGACTGTTGTCATCTCTGGCAGGATATGCTTTTGAGGAAAATGAACATGAACTTTATGTAAACTTGTATACGGGAGGAGTCCTGAATACAAGAAAGAACGGCAGAGAAAATCAGATTACTTTTGAGACAGATTACCCCTGGAATGGTCAGGTAAAGATTACTATAGAAAATCAGGAGAATACAGAGTTTACTCTGGCCCTGAGGATTCCCGGCTGGTGCAGCAGCTGCAGCCTGAAGATTAACGGAGAAGAAGTGGAAGCTGTTCCGGAAAAAGGCTATGTTCTGCTGAACAAAGTATGGAAAAATGAAGATAATATTCTTTTGGAAATGGATATGCCGGTTCGACTGGTAGAAGCCAACCCGAAAGTCAGAGAAGATATTGGAAAGGCGGTGGTTATGAGAGGACCTCTGGTCTATTGTCTGGAAGAAGCAGACAATGGGCCTCAGCTCCAGCAGATTTATCTGAAGGAAGAACCGAAATTTTGCACAGAATTCCAGCCGGAACTGCTGAAAGGAGTAGTGACCATCAAGGCGGAAGGCAAACGTGTTTCTTCTCATGGATGGGAAGGTGAAGGACTGTACAGGACTTATACAGGAAAACAGTTCGAAGATGCAGAATTGAAATTTATTCCTTACTATGCATGGACCAACCGCACGCCAGGGGAAATGGCTGTGTGGGTTCGAGTGTGAGAGGAGTCTGTAAAACCAGGTGCCAATAATACGGTTAAATTTTCAAAAACTCCAATTTCAACCGCATAGAGCAGAAAAAAGAACGGTTAAGATCACGCAAATCAGATTTTAACCGTTCTTTTTTGATATTTCCGGCGAGAGACTGTTATATGCCAATATGAGAGAATACCTGCCGGGCGTTTTTGCAGTAAAATTCCTGATTTTATGGAATAATCGCTTCCTCATCTGCATCAGTACCATTAGAATCTGCGCCTTCTGCCTGTCCATTCTCCGTATCGCTTGTATCTGTCGTACCGTTTGTATCTTCCGCAGCACCAGCATCTTCTGAATCACTTACGTTTGCTGTGCTGTCTGTCTGGGACTCCGGCATGGGCTCCAGGCTGTCTGCCAGAGATGTATCTGTCATAAAAGTATCCACATTATAAAGGAAGAGAATATCTGTGATGCTGTTGTCTGTCACCAGCCGATCCACATCGTCATAGTAATAACGGGGATCTATAACAATAATACTGCGGAAGTAGGGCTGGAGAAAAGGGATAAAGCAGTTTGCGTAAGAGTCTTTAAAAATCAGGAGGTTTTTGTTTTCCTCCACAGGTGTGGTGATGTCGATCCGGCTGTGGTTTCCTCCAAAGAAGACCTCATACTGATCTTTTTGCTCCAAAGCACTGCTCTCGTACATGGAAGCAGTTTTTTCGCCCTCTTCCACATAGTTTACTACATATTCGGTGCTTACATCCTGGGGAACATAGATGTCAATGGTGTCCCGAGATCTGTCATATCCGCTTTTGGAGGCCAGGGTTCCGGAAAAGGTATGAGATACAGGGTAAACGGTATAGTCCTGTGCCGGCTCTGAAATCCCAAGGGCGCTGTAAATGGTGTCAAAGGCATATCGGGCCCCCAGACTGGTCCAATGGTGGTCTGTTTTGTAATAAATAGCCTCGTCCCGATGAGAGGACATGGTTTCTGTCAGATCCACAAAGGTAAGAACATCACCTACAGTTTCCTCTGCCAGGGCAATATCCTGGGATTGATCCCGGACAGGCGCATTGGCAGGCGTCAGCTGTTCCAGAATATAGGCAGCATTGGGAACCAGACTCATAACCGTATTCACGTCTTCATGGCGCTGGGCGAATTCCCGGATGGCATTTAAGTTATCGTTTACAGAATCATCATCTATATTATTTTCAGGAACCTGCATAAGATATCCCTGCTTTCCTATATAGACACCGTTAGACTCTCTTTTTCCCAGGGCCATATCCTCCAGGACCTTCAGATTGATCCACTGGTCCCGGAAAACGAACTGGTCGGTGACATAATCTTCCATATCCGTCATAAATTTGCCGCTGGCCAGATTGGTCAGAGAGAATTCCGGAGCCTGAGCCAGCATGCGGTTTTCAGATTCCGAATATTTTTTGTCCGGCATAAAGATGTTAAGAACTATAGCAAGGACCATGAAAAGAAGGAAAATACAGGTAATCCTGAAATAAATTTTTCCAGTTCTCTGCCGATATATCCTGGCCCTCTTTTTTTGCCTTTCTTCAGGGGTTAATCGCTTTTTTTTCATAATAACTGAATGCTTCCTTCTATAAAAGTATTTCCCTTAATCCTAGAATCGGAAGTAAAGGAAAGGATTGTAAGTTGCGTTCACCAGGTAGGCGATAGAAAAAACAAATATGGCAGTGTAGACTACAACAGCCCCTATGGAAGGAGAATTTCCCGGCTTCAGAGCCAACTTTCGGAATTTCTTCCACACAAAGGGAGTGGCGCAGAAAAAGCAGATTACCAGAAGAATCAGATTTCCTGCAAGGTAGTACAGACCGGTAGAATCAATGACCCCATGGCCGCCGATGCCAAACATATTTCCCAGGTACGCCAAAGCGTCTGTCAGGGAAGAAGAGAAAAACAGTACCCAGCCCAATAACACCAGCACAAAGGAATAAATCTGCTGGACTATATCCGGCAGTTTCTGAAGTTTAGGCGCCAGGAAATATTTTTCCAGAAGAAGGAGCAGACCATAGTAAAGACCCCAGAACATAAAGTTCCAGGCAGCTCCGTGCCAGAAACCTGTGAGCATCCATACCACCAGGATATTCCGTACATGTTTCAGTCTGGATACCCGGTTGCCTCCAAGGGGAATATATACATACTCCCGGAACCAGGTGCTCAGAGAGATATGCCATCTTCTCCAGAAATCCGTAATACTTTTGGATATGTATGGATAATTGAAGTTTCGTACGAACTCAAAGCCAAACATTTTTCCAAGTCCTACTGCCATATCAGAATAACCGCTGAAGTCAAAATAGATCTGCATGGCGTAAGCAAGGCACCCGATCCAGGCAGTGAGAACAGAACGCTGATCAGGGGCAATAGCCACAATGGCGTCGAAAGTCATACCGATATTGTTTGCCAGAAGGACTTTTTTCCCAAGACCTCTCAGGAACCAGGCAACGCCCTGACCAAATTTGTAGAGACTCAGTTGCCTCTGGACAAGCTGAGCATCGATATCTGCATAGCGGACAATAGGACCGGCAATGAGCTGAGGAAACATGGTAACGTAAGTGCCGAAATTTATAAAGTTTTTCTGCACCGGAACCTCCCCTTTATATACATCGATGATATAGGAAAGGGTCTGGAAGGTATAAAAGGAAATACCTACGGGAAGTGCCAGCTCCCGGTAGGGAATATCCACAGGAAGGATGGCATTTATATTGTCCAGCAGGAATCCATAGTATTTAAAGAATCCGAGAATAGCCAGGTTGACTGCTACTGTAAACCAGAAGCTAAAACGCAGAAATTTCTGGTTATCATCCTCACGATATTTATGGATTTCAATTCCGCTTATATAGTTAAAGACAATGCTGAAAAGCATCAGAAATACATATACAGGTTCTCCCCAGGCGTAGAAAATCAGACTGACAATGAGAAGAACTGCATTTTTCAGCTTCCAGGGCACCAGAAAGTACAAAAGCAGAGTTATGGGCAGGAAGACGAAAAGAAAGAAAATGCTGCTGAATATCATATTTTAATATCCTTTCTGATTATTTTTATCATAAACTGTTCCGGAAGGCTTCATCAGCCTGTCCGGCATCGGGATGTACGATATAGAGGATGAAATTTCCCTGTACATCCAGAACATGGTCTTCCAGCATGGCATACTGTTCAATCCCATACCCCTCAAAGCTGTTCATCTGGGTTTCCAGCCGTGTGTTAATGGCTTCGGTTACAGCTTCTGCCTGAGAGTTGTCTTTTAATTTAATGATCAAAAGTTCCTGAGCATCCATATTACTGGCAGGGGAGTACAGGGTAACACCTTCATAATCTTCAGGGTTCAGTCCATAAAATTTCTGGAACATCCGGTTATTGCTTTCCTGCATTCCCTCCAGATCCAGAGTATCTACTACACTTTCTGTAACAGCTTCCAAAGAGGCGCTGCTGCTTTTATCTCCAGCCTGGAGGACAATAACAAAGACCAGAAGAGCCGCAACCATGGCGATGCGGATGATTGTTAATACAGAGATAGACTTATTATTCATTTTCAGTCACCTCCGTGATCATATCAATAGCCCAGTATTCATAAAAGGCTTTCTGCATATGGATTCCGTCCACATCATAGAGATCTCTGTGGGTTTCTACTTCTTCTGTAATATCGATATAAGGAATACTGTTATCCTCACAATGCTGGCTGATGGCCTCGTTCCAATCTGGGATATCCTGTATCCTTTCAGAAACTTCCTTACTATAGCTTTCAAGAGCAGAGGAGGTAACAGGGATAATTGAGTTTACATAAACTATAGCCTGAGGAAGAAGGGTCTGCAGTTCTTCAATGGTCTTGTCCAAATCTGAGAGATAGTCATTTACGCTGCTCCAATATCCAACATCATTAAGACCATAACAAAGAATGATATTGGAGGGGTTTAAACTGACCAGCTGGTCAGTATAAGTGTCAATGTCCCGGATAGTTCCTCCTAAAGCAGCAAAAACATGGCTTTCATCTACCAGATTATAAGAAGAGAATCCCATAGCTCTGGAATCGCCCATAATGGCTATATCAGTGAACTGCGCCCACACGTCCAGGTCGCCGCTTTCCAGAGCTGCTTTACGTTCAGCTCTGCGCAGCTGCCTCAACTCTTCTTCAATGGAAGCAGTGTCAGTGGCCTCCAGTCCTTCTATGTAAGCAACTCCCTCTTTAACATCATCTGTTGCAATATTTTGCCCTGACAGGGCAATAAAAATAACAATTCCGATGATCACTGCCACAGCGGCCAATTCCAGGAATAGCCGTTTTCGAGGATTTCGGAACTGTTTTTTGAAAAATCTCCGTATCCGCCGGGAAAGCGGATATTTTTTCCTTTTCTGCATTATATATGTCCCCTCGTTTTACTTCTATATTATTATACTATTTATTTATGCTTCAAAATTCAGTCGGGATTTCCGGAAGAATCTCCGGCAGATAAAATTTATCTTTTATTATTATAAAGCTTTTTTAAAATATGGCAATATGTGACATGCATCGACACGAAAAAAATACAAAAAAATTTGGAGATGTCTGGTCATATAAACGGTGGGAGAGGGAAAGAAGAAACAAAGTGCATAAAAAATGTATGAAACATCCGCTGATAAGAGCAGATATGATTTTGAACAGATTACCATAATAAAGCAGAAAAGAGCAAAAGGGAGAATTCCATGGAAACCTATTGAAGTCGCCCTGAATTGGTGCTAAGATTCAGCTGAAAAAGATGAATAAAAGGAAAGAGGCATTGACTTATGAGCAATAAGAGAGAAGAAAAGAAAGAGAGAAGAACATTCAAAGAGAAACTTCATGACTATATGATGGATATGTCCAGAATTTCACCTTCAGGAATCACAGACCGCCATGAAGAATATTACTTTCATATTAACCGGTACTATAGATTTGAATAATAGAGAAAGTAATATATATGATGTAAAATAAGAGTTTTCATATTTGTCCCCAAGTGCGGATATTTTTACATTCCTTCCAGATGTACAGAGCAGAAAGGAAAGGATGTAAAAATATCCGCTTTTTTATTCCCGCGAGCAACGAGCCAAGCGGGCATGCTCGCATGTCCATTTGGCGACTGCCGCGAGGGTCTTTGACTCTATGGAGCTGTTGCATTGATCGTATGTCAGGAACATTTATACATTTTATGCGAATTTGTCGAGCACCCCTTTGAGACCATAGGGTAAAAAGCTCTCCGGGCGGGAGGCTTTTACAGAGATTTTACGTAGTTTTTCTACAAATGCGATAGTTTAAAAATAATTTACTGCTTAAAATATCAACTGTTCGAGTAAAAAAATGCGTGTAGAAAATTTACAAGATTTAAAAGAAGGAAGGAGAAAACGCCGTGTCAGAGATTACATTAAGAAATGTATGTAAAGAGTATGACAAAGGGCACTTTGCAGTGAAAGACTTTAACCTGGATATCCAGGACAAGGAATTCATCATCTTTGTTGGTCCCTCCGGCTGCGGCAAGTCCACCACGCTGCGCATGATCGCAGGACTGGAGGATATCAGCGACGGAGAACTGTGGATCGATGGAGACCTTTGCAACTATTATGAACCAAAGGACAGGGGGCTGTCCATGGTGTTTCAGAACTATGCGCTGTATCCCAACATGACCGTGTATGGGAACCTGGCCTATGCTCTGAAAATCCGGAAGGTTCCCAAAAAGGAAATTGATGAGAGAGTACATAAAGTGGCCAAGACCCTGGAGATCGAACATCTTCTGGACAGAAAACCGGCTGCCCTTTCCGGAGGTCAGAAACAGAGAGTGGCTATCGGAAGCGCTATTATCCGGAAACCAAAGGCCTTCCTTATGGATGAACCCCTGTCCAACCTGGATGCAAAACTGAGAGCCCAGATGCGTGTAGAACTGGCAAAGCTTCATGAAGAACTGGAAACGACGATTATATATGTAACTCATGACCAGACCGAGGCCATGACCCTGGGAACCAGGATCGTGGTTATGAAAGACGGTGTAGTGCAGCAGGTAGAAGCACCTATCCAGCTTTACAACAATCCGGCAAACCTTTTTGTGGCAGGTTTTATCGGCTCTCCTTCCATGAACTTCTTCGACGCCTATGTAGGAGAGGAAGAGGGAAAAGTTGTGGTCTATCTGGGCGGCAGCGAGCTTGGAAAGAAAGTCTTCTTAAGAGGCGAGAAAGCGGAAGTCGCAAGACAGAGAGAGATGAACAAAAAGGTAGTCCTGGGAATCCGTCCGGAAGACGTCTATGATTACAAAGAGGCAAAGGAAAGAGGCATCCACATGGACACCCAGGGGCTGGAAGAAACTGTCTCTGCCAGAGAAATGCTGGGAGCTGAGGTTATTCTTTACTTTGACGCCCAGGGCAAAACCCATGCGGTAAGGTTAAGTCCGGAGAATCAGACCCAGACCGGAGAGAAAGCGGACTTTTACTTTGACACGGACAGGATCCACATCTTTGATAAAGATACAGAAGAAAACATTTATTACAGAGAGGAGATTCGGTAATGAACACAGGGAAGAAGAAAAAATTAAACTGGACCCCATACTGCTATCTGATCCCATGTATGCTGGTGTTCGCCATATTCCTGTTCTATCCCTTTTTCAAGACCATTTATCTCAGCCTTTTCCTGACAGACAGAATGGGACAGGCTAAGATTTTTGTAGGGATGCAGAACTATATAGACCTTCTTACTTCTGAATCATTCAGAAACAGTCTGAAGGTAACTTTGATCTTTGTTGTGATCGTAGTTATCGGGGGCATGCTCCTGGGCCTGATCGCAGCGGTTCTGTGCAACAAGGCTTTCCCGGGAATCCGGGCTTTCAGTACCGCATATGCCCTGCCTATGGCTATTGCTTCCAGTTCTGCGGCAATGATCTTCCAGATCATGCTCCACCCTACTGTTGGTATTGTGAACAAACTTACAGGGCTGGATATTAACTGGCTGAATGATCCCGACACTGCCCTGGTCTGTGTGGCAATCCTGACTGCCTGGCTGAACAGCGGTATTAATTTCCTGTATTTCTCAGCAGGACTGGGCAATATTGATGAGACCATCTATGAGAGAGCTTCCGTAGACGGAGCAAGCAGCGTACAGCAGTTCTTCAGCCTGACTCTGCCGGGACTTTCTCCGATCATGTTCTACACACTGGTTGTAAATATTATCCAGGCATTTCAGTCCTTTGGACAGATCAAGATCCTGACCGAAGGAGGCCCGGACGAGGCGACAAATGTTATCGTGTATTCCATTTACCGTGACGCTTTCTTTAACTACCGTTTCGGAAGTGCCGCAGCTCAGTCCGTGATCCTGTTTATTATTATCATGATCATTACACTGATTATGTTCAGACTTGAAAAGAAAGGAGTAAGCTACTAATGAGTCAGTCTAGTAATGCAGCTACCATCAGCGGCCAGAAAACTATCAGCAGAGAGCAGCTTCTGGCTTTAAAAAAGGAAATGAATGCCAAGGCACTGACTAAGAGAAGAATCCGTACAGGGGGCCTTCTGGCAGGAAACATTATATTTGCACTTTTGATCCTGCTTCCTTTGCTTTATGCAGTCAGCATTGCATTTATGCCTTCAGGAGAACTGTTTACCACTGAGCTGAATCTTCTTCCGAAGCATCCTACTTTGCAGAACTTTCAAGATGCATTTGTAAATGTACCTTTGCTGAGATTTATTGTTAACTCCTTTGTTATGGCAGGTTCCATTACTATCGGGCAGATCATTACCTGTTCTCTTGCAGCTTTTGCTTTCTCCTTTTTGGAGTTTAAGGGAAGGAATGTACTGTTTATGATCGTTTTGGCGACTATGATGGTTCCCGGGGAAGCAACAATAGTATCAAACTATCTGACTGTAGGTAATCTGGGAATGCTGGATACTTATCCTGTATTGATCGTGCCTTACCTGACATCAGCAATGGGAATTTTCCTGTTCCGTCAGTTTTATATGTCCTTCCCGATTTCTCTGTATGAATCAGCGAAACTGGACGGATGCAGCAATCTGAAATTTATTGTGCGGATCCTGATCCCGCTGACAAAATCTGCTATCGGAGCAATGGCTGTATACACCTTCATCAATGCATGGAATATGTATATGTGGCCTTTGCTGGTAACCGGTTCTAATGAGATGAGAACCGTTCAGATCGGTATCAGTATGCTGAACAGTGTGGATTCCCAGTCACTGACTATGATGGTGGCAGGTGTGGTAATTGTTATTATTCCCTCAATTTCTATCTTTATTGTGGGACAGAAACAGCTGATCCGGGGTATGTTCTCCGGTGCGGTAAAAGGTTAATTGAAAAAAGGAGAGTAAGAATGAAGAAAAAAATCGTATCTTTATTATTGACAGGCGTTATGGCAGCAGGCGCACTGGCTGGCTGCGGCGGACAGAGCATTGCTGATCAGCAGGCGGCAGGTGATACCACTGCAGATTCTGCAGAGGGCGAAGCCGCTGAAGAAACAGTGACAATGGCGGCAGCCGATGAGGTAGACGGTACAGAGATCACCTTCTGGCATTCTATGGGCGGTGTAAACGGCCAGGCTATTGATGAACTGGTAAACCGGTTCAATGAAGAGAACGAACTGGGCATCACTGTTGTATCTGAGTATCAGGGTGAATATGATGACGCCCTGAATAAACTGAGAAGCGCCCAGATCGGAAACATGGGAGCTGACCTGGTACAGGTATATGAGATCGGTACAAGATTCATGATCGATTCCGGCTGGATCATCCCTATGCAGGAGATGATCGATGAGGATGGATATGATATTTCCCAGATCGAGCCGAACCTGGCAGCTTACTATACTATTGACGATCAGCTTTATTCCATGCCTTTTAATTCCTCTACTCCTCTTATGTATTATAATGTAGATATGTTTGAACAGGCAGGGATCACAGAGATTCCTACCAGCCTGGAAGGAATTCTGGAGATCGGTGATCAGCTGCTGAATGAAGGCGGTGCCGGAGAAGTTATGTCTCTGTCTATCTATGGATGGTTCTTTGAACAGTTCCTGGGAAAACAGGGCCTTGATTATGCAAACAATGGAAACGGAAGAGAAGAGGCTGCTACAGCAGTTGCTTTTGATGAGAACGGCGGGGCTGCAAATATCCTGAACGCATGGAAAGATCTTTCTGACGCAGGATATGCGCCTATCGTTGGTAAAGGTGGAGATGCAGGTCTTGCAGATTTCTCCGCAGGAAAATCTGCCATTACTCTGGCATCTACAGCTTCTCTGAAACAGATCCTTCAGGATGTAAACGGAAAATTTGAAGTAGGTACCGCTTACTTCCCATCTATTACAGATGAAGACCAGGGCGGCGTATCTATCGGCGGCGCTTCTCTGTGGGCACTGAACAACAACGATCCTAAGAAATTAAGAGCTACCTGGGAGTTTGTGAAATTTATGATCTCTCCGGAGTCTCAGGCTTACTGGAATGCACAGACCGGATATTTCCCTGTAACTGTTGCAGCTCAGGAAGAGCAGGTATTCAAAGATAACATTGCTCAGTATCCTCAGTTCCAGACAGCTATCGACCAGCTCCATGATTCTTCACCGGAGTATGTAGGAGCACTGTTAAGCGTCTTCTCTGAGGCAAGGGCAACTGTGGAGTCAGAGATTGAGAGTATGTTAAACGGCGAGGTGGATGTAGATGAAGCTGTATCCAATATGGCCGATACCATTAACAAGTCCATTGAGGAATACAATCTGGTAAATGGCTGAGAAAGAGAAGCCGCTGAGCAGTGACGGGGGATCTTTATAAAGAATTTCCCAACCTTGCACATTGGAAACATCATGTTATAATAGCCGTAGACAGGTAAATGAGGGCCGCCCCTTTACGGGCGGTCTTCTTTGTACCTCAGACTTGGAAGGATAAGCAGTCAGACAAAATATCGGAAAGAAGGAAAAGGAATTATGACAAAAGTATTTGCACACAGAGGCGCCAGCGGATATGCGCCGGAAAATACGCTTCAGGCTTTTCATCTGGCCCAGGAGCAGGGAGCAGACGGGATCGAACTGGATGTCCAGCTTACAAAAGACGGGGAAGTGGTGGTGATCCACGATGAGACCATTGACCGGACCAGCACGGGCAAAGGCTATGTAAGAGACTATACCCTGGCAGAACTGAAAAAATTTTCTTTCCATAATCATATGGAAAAATATAAAGGGGTAAAGATCCCTACTTTAAGGGAAGTGCTGGAACTGGTAAAGCCGGGAAAGATGGAAGTGAATATTGAACTGAAGACCGGAATCTTCTGGTATCCGGATATTGAAGAAAAGACTATGAAGATCGTAAAGGAAGCAGGCATGGAAGACCGGGTGATCTATTCTTCTTTTAACCACTACAGCGTGCAGAAGGTACGGAGCCTGGACGAGAAAGCGGAAACCGCTTATTTATACAGCGATGTGATGCTGGATGTGGAAAAGTATGCTCAGAATACAGGGGTATGTGGATTGCACCCGGCAGTTTTTCATCTGTATATGGCGGACTTTCTGGAAAAATATAAGGCAAGCGGCCTGAAAGTCCGGGTATGGACGGTAAACCGTGAAAAGGATATGAAAAAATTCATAGAGGAAGATCTGGAAGCCGTGATCACCAATTATCCGGATACTGCCCTTACTGTGAGAAGGCAGGTGGAAAATGCTGCAGGATAATGGATTTATAAAAGATAAGCGCCTCTTCCTCCTGGATATTGACGGCACGGTGTGCATTGGACAGCGGCTGATCGACGGCACCAGAGAATTTCTGAAGGCAGTGAAGAACAGCGGCGGACAGTTTGTCTTTATTACCAATAATTCTACAAGAAGTATAGAAGATTATATCCTGTCTTTCCAGAAACTGGGAGTGATGACAGACTATACCAATTTTGTCACCGCCTCTTTTGCCACGGTCCAGTATCTGAAAAAGCACTATGACGGAAAGCTGATCTATGTGATGGGAACCAAATCTTTGATCCGGGAGTTGAAAAAGAATAAGATCCATGTAACAACAGACTGTATGGATGAGGATATTGCCTGTGTCCTGGTTTCCTATGACAACCAGCTGACCTATGAAAAGATACAGGACACCTGTCAGGTCCTGAGCACCTGTAAGGTAGATTACCTGGCTACTAATCTGGACTATGTGTGCCCTATCGAATTCGGCTATGTGCCGGACTGCGGGGCCATCTGCCAGATGCTGGAACATGCGGTGAAGAGAAAACCAATCTATCTTGGAAAACCGGGCACTGCCATGGTAGATTATGCCCTGAAGCTGAACCATTTCTCCAGAGAGGAAACCCTGGTAGTGGGGGACCGGCTTTACACAGATATCCTCTGCGGCCATAACGCCGGTGTGGAAACCGCTCTGGTCCTTACAGGAGAGGCCACAAGAGAGGAAGGAGAAGCCTGTGAATACGGGCCGGATTATATATTCCGATCCATTGAAGAATTGTATAAAGCGTGGCTGTAATGCGACATCCCCGTTTTTTTTTCACTGTTTCGAGAAAGAATTCAATTGAAGCCTTGCTGCTGGGATAGTATAATAAAAAAACATCAGGATATCAGGGCGAAAAAGCTGGAAAGCCGACCCAGGATCACCTGCAAAAGCAGATACGGCTCTGGGACCCGTTAAAATATGAAGAAAGCAGCGAGGTAATGAAAATGAGCGAGATATTGAAAAAATATCAGATTGACACAGAAGAAAACAAAAAATTTCAGGAGGAGATCCGGGAAAACCTTTTGAACTTCGGACACAGATTTCCGTCTCCCAAGGGCAGTTCCTATTATCTGGGAGATGACGGAACCCCTTGGAAGGAAAGAAACCGTGAGACCTGGATCACTTCCAGGATGACCCATGTATATAGTATCGGCACTTTTCTGGGACACCCGGGCAGCGAGGAGCTGGCGGATGCAGGGCTGAAAGGTCTTCGTGAAGAACTTCACGATACCGAAAACGGAGGCTGGTATGCAGGCCTTACAGCAGAGGACCAGATCCTTCCAAATAAACAGTGTTACGCCCATGCCTTTGTGATCCTGGCAGCAACATCGGCACTTCTGGCAGGAAGACCGGGAGCAGAGGAACTTTTAGAGGATGCCCTGAAGCTCTATGATCTTCGGTTCTGGAATGAGGAAGAAGGACTTTCCTGTGATACTTGGAATACAGAATTCACGGTATTGGATGACTATCGGGGACTGAACGCCAATATGCATACAGTAGAGGCTTTTCTGGCGGTAGCTGATGCTGCCGGAAAGGAAGAATACAGAGTGAGATCGGGCAGGATCATTGACCATGTACTGGGATGGGCTTCAGATAACCAGTGGAGGATTCCGGAGCATTTCACCAAAGACTGGACACCGGATCTGGAATGTAATAAGGATCAGCCGGCAGATCAGTTTAAGCCATACGGGGCTACTCCGGGACACGGTATTGAATGGGCAAGATTGATCACACAGTGGGCTCTGTCTACATATAAGGAAGACACTCAGGGAGCTGCCAGGTACATAGAAGCAGCAGAAAATCTCTTTAACCGTGCAGTGAAAGACGCATGGAACGCAGATGGAGCTCCCGGTATTGTTTATACTACAGATTGGGAAGGCAAACCGGTAGTCCATGACCGTATGCACTGGACTCTGGCAGAGGCGATCAATACCTCCTCTGTGCTGTACCACGTTACAGGAAAAGCGGAGTATGGCCAGTATTACGCAGAGTTTATGAAGTATCTGGACGAGACGGTCATGGATCATGTCAATGGTTCCTGGTTCCATCAGCTGGACGAACACAACCAGGTGATCGGTACTGTATGGCCGGGAAAATCAGATTTGTATCATGCTTTTCAGTCTACGCTGATTCCATTTTATTCTCCAGCATTGTCCATTGCGGCAGCAGTGGCTTCCTTCCGCCGTCTTGGAGACTGAAAGATCCATCCAGCGTCATTAGTTTGAAAATGATCGTGTCAGTACACTAGTGTACCAGGACTCAGGAAAAATAAATTACAGATTACGGAGCTATTGCATTAATATTCCCGGTTTTCATTAATGCAATAGCTCCGTTTTATTCTATAGGAGCTGCTGCACACAAAGTCCTCAAGCTCCTTGAGATTGAGAAGAGGTAAAGATTGACATGGATTTAATTGAGACATACAATAGTTGTATATACAATAATTGGAGGTGCAACTATGCTTCGAAGGCTTTTTTCCTATATGCATCAGTATAAAAAATATGCGCTGCTGGCTCTTATCTGTATCAGTGCAGAGTCTGTTTTTGAGCTGATCGTTCCCCTTATTATGGCGGACCTGGTAGATATTGGAGTGGCTGCAGGGGACAAAGAGTATATTTTCAGAAAAGGTCTGGAGATGGTTATCTGCGGTATCATTGCCCTGATCCTGGGTGTGGGAAGCGCCAGGTTTGCGGCCCTGGCAGGACAGGGATTGGGTGCGGAGCTCCGCCGGGCAGAATATGAGAAGCTTCAGAAATATTCCTTTTCCAATATTGACCATTTTCGGGTATCTTCCCTTGTCACCAGGCTGACAAGCGATGTGACTAATATTCAGAATACCGTTTCCACAGGAATGCGGCCTTTCTGCAGAGGGCCGGTGATGTTGGTGGCGGCTACAGCCGTGGCCTTTTCCATCAACCGGGAACTGGCGGTGGTATTTCTGGTAGCCCTTCCTGTTCTGGCCTGTCTGCTGTTTTGTATCACTATGAAGGTCCGCCCTCTTTATGGTGTCATGCAGGAGGCCATTGATAATGTGAACCGGATCATACAGGAAAACCTGGCGGCAGTTCGTGTGGTAAAGGCTTATGTAAGAGGAGATTACGAAAATGCCAAGTTTGAGGAAGGAAATGAGAACCTGAAGGAACAGTCGGAAAGGGCCTTCCGGCTGGCGGCTTTGAATATGCCTGCCATGCAGTTCGTCATGTACGGGACGATCCTGAGTATCCTCTGGTTTGGCGGAGGACTGATCAACACAGGAAAAATGGAAGTAGGGGAGCTGACGGGATTTCTCAGCTATGTACTCCAGATTTTGAATTCTCTGATGATGATTTCAAATGTATTTCTGATGATGACCCGCTCTATTGCTTCAGGAGTCCGGATTATGGAAGTGATTGATGAGAAAGTAGATATTACAGATGAAAAGTCCAGGAACATTCAGGTAGAACGGGGAGAAATTGAATTTGACCATGTATGGTTTAAATATAAAAAGGATGCTGAAGAGTATGTACTTTCCGACATTTCCTTCCATATAGAGCCGGGACAGACCCTGGGGATCATCGGGCAGACAGGCTCTGCCAAGACAACTCTGGTCCAGCTGATCCCCAGGCTTTATGAGGCAGAGGAAGGAACCGTCCGGGTAGATGGAATACCAGTAGAGGAGTATCCTATGGAACATTTAAGAGATGCCATTGCCATGGTGCTTCAGAAGAACACTCTGTTTTCCGGAAGCCTTCTCTCAAATCTGAAATGGGGAAATGAAAATGCGTCCCAGGAGGAAGTGGAACTGGCCTGCAGGCTTGCCTGTGCAGATGAATTTATTTCCAGGCTTCCCCAGGGTTATGAGACAGAAATGGGGCAGGGCGGAGTAAACGTCTCCGGAGGGCAGAAGCAGAGACTATGCATTGCCAGAGCTCTGCTGAAGAGCCCCAGAGTGCTGATACTGGACGATTCCACCAGTGCTGTTGACACGGCTACAGAGGGGAAAATCCGCGAAAGAATGAAAACATATCTGCCGGATATGACAAAGATCATCATTGCTCAGAGGATTTCTTCTGTGCGCCATGCAGACCAGATTCTTATCCTGGATGATGGAAAGGTAAATGATATAGGAACCCATGAAGCCCTGCTGGAGAGAAATGAGATCTACCGGCAGATCTATGATTCACAGAAGGAAGGAGTGGAGCTGTAATGGCAAAATATGTAGGATATAAAAGACCGAAGAATACAAAGAAAACACTTCTCCACCTTATGAAATATCTGGGACTGCATAAGTGGATGTTCATGCTGGTGGCTCTTCTGGTGTTTGTCAGCGCGGGAGCAAATATTATGGGAACTTATTTTCTGAAGCCAGTGATCAACAAATTTATCCTCCCTGGTAACAGAGAGGGGCTTCTTCTGGCAGTGGCCGGAATGGCAGTGATGTATATCTGCGGAGCCCTTGCCACTCTGGGATACAATCAGCTGATGATACGCTCTGCTCAAAAGGTAGTAAAGGAAATACGGTCAGATCTTTTTGCCCATGTACAGAAACTTCCGCTGAAGTATTTTGACGCCCATACCCATGGGGAACTTATGAGCCGCTTTACCAACGATGTGGATACGGTACAGGAGGCAATGAACAATAGTTTTGCCATGATCATACAGAGCTTTATGATGCTGTTCGGTACAGTGGTCATGATGATGGTATTAAGCCTTCAGCTGTCCCTGATCGTAGTGGCGTTTCTCCTTATTATGTTTGTATTTATTAAGTTTAACGGCCAGAGAAGCAAGAAATACTTCCAGAGGCAGCAGGCAGAACTGGGGAAGATTAATGGATTTGTGGAAGAAATGACTGCAGGGCTGAAGGTAGAGAAAGTGTTCAACCATGAGAAAAAGGATTTTGAGGCCTTCTGCGAGATGAACGAGAACCTTAGAAAGGAGTCTACCAATGCCCTGACCTTTTCTGGCATGATGGTTCCTACCATTGTGAGCTTGTCTTATGTAAACTACGCGGTTTCTGCCTGTGTGGGCGGGCTCTTTACTCTTATGGGACTGCTGGACATCGGGAGTCTGGCCTCTTATCTGGTCTACGTGCGCCAGAGCGCCATGCCTCTGAACCAGTTTACCCAGCAGGTGAATTTCCTCCTGGCAGCTCTTTCCGGGGCAGAGCGGATTTTTGAGATGATGGAGGAAGAACCGGAAGAAGACCTGGGAAAGGTAACTCTCTGCAGAGTCAGGGAGGAAGATGGAACTCTGAAAGAGACAGAGGAGTATACAGGCAGGTTTGCATGGAAACTGCCGGATACAAAACAACTGGTGCCGTTAAAGGGAGATGTGCGGTTTCATGATGTGGTTTTTGGTTATGTGCCGGAAAGGAAGATTTTAAATGGTATTTCTCTGTACGCAAAACCAGGGCAGAAAATAGCCTTCGTAGGTTCTACAGGAGCGGGAAAGACCACCATTATCAATCTCATTAACCGTTTTTATGAAATCCAGTCAGGAACTATTACCTATGACGGCATAGATATACGGGATATAAAAAAAGATGACCTTCGCCGCTCCCTGGCTATGGTCATCCAGGAGACCCACCTGTTCACCGGGACCATTGCAGACAATATCCGTTATGGAAGGCTGGACGCTTCACTGGAAGAAGTAAAAGAAGCAGCCAGGATTGCTAATGCGGATTCTTTTATCCGGCGGCTTCCAAAGGGATATGATACTATGCTGTACAGCGATGGGAGCAATCTTTCCCAGGGCCAGAGACAGCTGCTGGCTATTGCCAGGGCAGCAGTGGCAAAACCGCCGGTGCTGATCCTGGATGAAGCCACCAGCTCTGTTGACACCCGGACAGAAAGGCTCATAGAGAAAGGAATGGATGCCATTATGGAGGGAAGAACGGTGTTTGTGATTGCCCACAGGCTGTCCACAGTACGTAATTCTAAAGCGATCATGGTCCTGGAAAAGGGGGAGATCATTGAGAGAGGCAGCCATGAAGAGCTTCTGGACCTGAAAGGACGTTATTATCAGTTATATACCGGACAATTTGAACTGGAGTGAGGAATATGGAAAAAAACAGTGTGAGAAAGATACTTCACAGATTAGATCTGGAAAGAAGACAGCTGATGCGGCCCAGATTTCTGGAACTGGGGCTGACTGTGGGAGAGGGGCAGCCCAGAATCCTGAACTGCCTTCTGGAGCAGGGAGAGATGAGCCAGAGAGAGCTGGCAGACGCCTGTATGTTTGATGTGACTACTATGTCCCGGACCCTGGATAAAATGGAGAAGGCAGGACTTATAGAGAGGAAGGTAAATCCATCCAGCAGAAGAGCTCACCTGATACATCTGACTTTGGAGGGAAAAGAAAAGGCAGCACAGGTGCAGAAACAATTTGCCTGGCTGGACCAGGTCCTCTGGGGAGAGCTTGAAGAGGAAGAGATGGAGAACTTGTATAAGACTTTGGAAAAAATAGAGAAAAATGTGAAAAATATGCTTTGAGAAAGAAGACAGATTTTCTGATATACTTCCGGCTTTTCCGTTGGCCTTTTTCCAGTAATAAATTGGTTTCCACCATATATTTCAGAAAACGTTTAGTTGTGGAATCTGCTAATCCCAAAATTTCCCGTGCCTCCTTGTTTGTAATGAAGCCGTTTTCTTCAATATAATCTAAAATAAGCCGCTGCCGCAGAAGGATTTTATCGGCTTTTTTATCGGTTTTTATTGGCTTTTTATCGGCTTTTTTATCGGCTTTTTTAAATAAATTTACTCGGAAGGTATCTCCGATTTCCATAAACTCAGGTTCAGGAAGGCCATATTCTTATGCACGATGAAGAATCCTCCGGATTCCTGTCCCCCATTCCTCTATGATCTCCATACGGCTGAATATATCCGCAATAATCCGATTCCGTATTTTAGAACGGCCACTGACGGCCTCTTCCAGTGTAAGTCCGCCATAAAGCATACCGGGAGAGGTAACCTCTATCCGGTCATCGTAGACAGCGACCTGTATGCAGGAATTATCCATATAGTTACGATGACATACGGCATTGACGATCATTTCCCGGATAGCAGTTACGGGAAGTTCATAGGTGTCTTTTCGGACCAGACCGTTGATTTCAGCCCCTAAATTAATATGACGGAGAACAAATTGATAGGCATTTTCTATCTGTTCATACAGACAGCCATCATATTCTTTCTTATCTATAAAGAAATCCCTTTCTGTTCCTTTAAATAAAGCACATTGAATTTTGGCAAAGGGAAAATATTTTCCGGTCAGTAATGCAAATGCATTGGTAGCCAAAAGATCAGAGCCGTTTTTCTTTAAAACTTTCCAACTTAAAAGCTGCTGCCCTCGATTTCCAATTCTCGGATTTTGGTGCTGTCCGCCGGGCGGGATGTAGCGCCGAGGCGGATGTAAGTTCCATGCTGCTTTCCCTGATTCTTGAGATAATAAGGACGGTGCATTCCTGGATAGATAGTGACGACCACAATACATTTATCATTGATACTTTGAAAAGAAATATCAGGTATAATCTGAGGCTCACAGCTGTCAGCGACAGCATCGGCAATACTGTCCATAATCTGGAAAACAGATTTTTCATCTACACCTGTAACTTCTCCTGTTTTATCGTCTACACCTATGATCAGATTACCGCCGCTGGTATTTGCGAAGGCAATAACAGTTTTCATGTATTTTTCGCTTTTCTTTGGAAGTTCAACCTTGTATTCAATATTTTTAGATTCTCCGCTAAGAATTTCGTCCAGGGTCATAGAACAGATACCCTCCTTTATCATGATATTATCAGTATAGCATAGAAGAGAAATAAGAAGCTATAAACATAAAATAAAAATATGAAACTGCCTTGACATAGCCAGATATGAGTGTTATATTACAAATAGAACAAAAAAACAGTCTGTCAGAGAGGCTTTTCAAAACAGCAACATTTTAATTTTGCGCTTCCCTTTTGGACTTCTGCTCAAAGGGGAGGCGTTTCTTATAACAGAGGGTGGTTATAATGGATAAAAAGAGAGATTATTATGAGGTTTTAGGCATTAGCAGAAGTGCAGACGCTAATGAGATAAAAAAGGCTTACCGGAAACTGGCAAAAAAATATCATCCTGATACAAATGCCGGAAATCCCAAAGCCGAAGAGAAGTTTAAGGAGATTACAGAGGCATACAATGTGTTAAGCGATGACAAAAAGAGAAAACTATATGACCAGTTTGGCCATGCTGCTTTTGACGGAGGGGCATCAGGAAATGGACCGGGAGCCTCAGGGGCCTACAGTTATGGCGGACCAGATGGAAACTACCGGGAATATCATTTTCAGGGAGACCCCAAAGATATGGATGACATTCTCAAAAATATTTTCGGCGATATGTTCCAGGGCGGAAGCAGTGGCTTTTCCGGAAATGGTTATGGCGGCGGCTTCGGAGGCTTCAGCAGTCATGATTTCGGCGGAGATTTTGGCAGCAGAGGCTTCAGAGGAAGTTATGGTGGCGGCTTCAGCGGACAGCGTTCTCAGAAGGGGGCGGATATGACCGCTTCTGTGAATATCAGCTTTGAGGAAGCCGCTTTCGGGTGCAAAAAGGTCCTCAGCCTGCAGGAACCATCTACAGGCCGTACCCATTCACTGGAAGTCCGGATTCCGGCAGGCATAGAAACCGGCAAGAGTATCCGGCTTAGAGGAAAGGGAATGTCTGGTTCCAACGGGGGAGAAGCAGGGGATCTGCTCCTTAAGGTAACAGTAGAAGAAAAACCGGGATATGAGAGAAAAGGCCTGGATATCTACACCACAGTAAAAATCCCCTTCAGCACTGCTGTGCTGGGCGGTGAGGCAGTTGTGCCTACTATTTATGGAAATGTAGTGTGTAAGATTCAGGAGGGTACTCAGTCAGGAACCAAGATCCGCCTGAAGGGCAAAGGAATCGTTTCTATGAAGAATCCGTCCATAAAAGGAGACCAATATGCCCGGATAGAAATCCAGGTGCCTCAGCATGTGAGCCGGACGGCAAAAGAAAAACTGAAAGAATTTGAACGGGCCTGCGGGAGGAAGAACTCCGGGAGTGGGAGCGCAGCGTAAATTATGATATAATTCTATTAACATTCTTGATCTGGAGGGGACGTTATGGGAACAAAAGAAAAGCTTCTGGCACTTTTTGAGGCAGACAAAGGTAAGTTTTTTTCCGGAGAGGAGCTTGCCGCCAGGCTTGCTGTTTCCAGGACTGCAGTGTGGAAAGCTGTAAACAGTCTGAGAAAAGAAGGCTATGAAATCCAGGCAGTCCAGAATAAAGGCTACAGTCTTTCTGTATCTACGGATATTCTTTCAATTCAGGGCGTAGAAAAATATTTAAATCCCGAACATTCCTATATAGAGCTGGAAATACTGCCAGATATAGGTTCAACCAATGATTATCTGAGGGAAAAGGCAGCCCAGGGAAAAGGGGAAGGATATGCGGTGGTAGCAGGAGCCCAGACCAGGGGAAAAGGAAGAACAGGGCGCAGCTTTTATTCTCCGGCGGATACGGGAATCTATCTGAGTCTCCTTCTCAGACCGAAAGACTGCGGGCCCGCTCAGGCAGTGAAGTTTACTACAATGGCTGCAGTGGCAGCCTGTGAGGCTATAGAAAAAGTTTCTCACAGAAGTCCTCAGATTAAATGGGTCAATGATATTTATATAGACGGAAAGAAAGTCAGCGGTATTCTTACCGAGGCCTCAGTCAGTCTGGAAAATGGCAGCCTGGAATATGTGCTCTTGGGAATCGGCATTAATGTCTATCCGCCGGAAAAAGGATTTCCACAGGAACTTAGAGAGACTGCGGGATCGGTATTCCAGGAGAGAAAAAGTGATGGGAAGAATCAGTTGGCGGCAGGCTTCTTAAACCGGCTGATGGATATATATACAAAAGAAGAAATTGGGGAATATGCTGAGGAGTACAGGAAGCGGAGCATGGTTTTGGGAAAGCGGATACAGATCCTGACTCCTGAGGGAGAGAAAGGGGCCAGAGCCCTGGAGATTGATAAAGACTGTCGGCTGCTGGTAGAATATGAGGACGGAAACAGAGAATTGCTCAGAGCAGGAGAAATCCGCATTAGACCGGAAAAATAAAAAACTCTTTACACCGGTCATGTGGGAGATGGAAAGATCTTTGTATATAATGTGCAGCAGGTAGTAAAAGTGCGGACAGGAGAAGAAAACCTGGAAGCACTGAAAGATGTAGAATGATTTGATTGTATAGTTTATAGAAGCTGCCCCGATTGGCGCAGCCGGGAGAGGAATTTTGCTCCCGGCTGCGTAAAGGGGGGGCTTTTTTTAATGATGTTTCATAGCTTTGATAAGATTCAGCAGGGCATCGATTTCTTCCGCAGACAGACCGGACAGATCGATTTCCTGCTTATTTTCTATTCCCAAAAGATAATAGGCACAAAACTACGGAGAGAAGATGGGGCAGAATTCTTTGCAAGATATATAACAGAGGAGGCAGCCATTGTTTTTTTGATATCCTTTCGCTATAATGTCACTATATACAGCAAAAGAAAAATGTGTGAGGGTGTGCGCAATGTCTGGAAATATAAAAAATATGACCTCGGGCTCCCCGGGGAAGCTGATTCTTTTTTTTGCCCTGCCTTTGATGGCGGCGAATATTTTTCAACAGTTTTACACCACGGTAGACGCCATGGTAGTGGGACAGATCGTAGGGGTAAGAGCTCTGGCGGCAGTGGGAGCGGCAGACTGGATCATCTGGATGGTCCAGGGGATCGTTACTGGAAGCGCCCAGGGCTTTTCTATACTGGTGTCGCAGAATTACGGGGCGGGGAATGGAAAACGGCTGAAAGAAACCGTGGCTGCCAGCTATACCATGATGGCGGTGATCGCTGTGGCTGTTCTGGCAGTCAGCCAGGCAGGCGCTTATCCTCTTCTGCGTTTTCTCAATACCCCTGCAGATGTCATGGATATGTCTGTAACTTATATACGAATTATTTTCTGCGGAATTCCGGTGATTGCAGCTTATAATACTTTCGCCTCAATCTTACGCGCTCTCGGAAACGGACGTTCTCCCCTGATCGCCATGATCGTTGCGGCAACGATCAATGTGGGGCTGGATCTTCTTTTTGTAGGAGGTTTCCGCTGGGGAGTGGCGGGGGCGGCAGGAGCCACGGTGATCGCTCAGGGTTTTTCGGCTCTCTATTGTTTTATAGTGCTCAGAAAGATTGATATAGTAAAGGTTTCCAGGGAAGACTTTAGGCCGGAACAGGCTATTTTCAGGCAGCTGGCCGGTTTGGGCGCACCCCTGGCTTTTCAGAATACTATTATATCTGTGGGAGGTATGGTGGTACAGTATGTGGTAAACGGCTATGGTTTTCTTTTTGTGGCAGGATTTACCGCAGCTAATAAGCTTTATGGAGTTCTGGAACTGGCAGCTATCTCCTACGGTTATGCGATCACTACCTATGTGGGGCAGAACCTGGGAGCGGGAAACATTGCCAGGATCAAGTCTGGAGTGAAAAGCGGAGGCATAATGGCGGTATTTACGGCCCTGGCTGTGGGGGCGGTGATGGTCGCCGGAGGAAGGAAGATACTTTCTCTGTTTGTCTCCGGAAGCCCGGAGGAGACGGCACAGGTGCTGGATATTGCCTACCATTATCTGTTCCTTATGGCAGTATTCCTGGTGGTCCTGTATATGCTTTATGTTTTCCGTTCCGCCATCCAGGGATTGGGAAATACGGTTGTTCCTATGGCCAGCGGGATCGTAGAATTTTTTATGCGCGTAGGCGCAGCGCTGCTCCTGCCTCTCTTTATCGGCCAGAACGGGATCTTTTATGCGGAGATCAGTGCGTGGACAGGCGCAGCGGTACTCCTGGCGGCGAGTTATTTCTGGCTGATCAGAAAATATTCCTGAATTTTTCACAGAATCCTGGAAAACTTATGCTATACTACGGTTGTTACCATAAAACTCATTTGCAGTATAAGGGGAGGTTCTAATGAACTTAAACCAGCACTATGGGGAAAAAAGTGTACTTCAGAAACTGGACCAGCTTCCAAAGGAGCCTGGCCTTAAGAGAAGGAAAAAAATAGTTTTTGCTGTAAAAACGGTTTTTCTCAGCCTTCTGGCAGCGGGCTTTATTGGGATATGCCTGGGACTGGGAGTTTACGGAAAGATTGTGGCAGATACCCCCGATGTTTCAGAGATAAATATAGGGCCGACAAAATATGCATCTTTTGTTTATGATGCAGATGGAGACCAGATACAGCAGCTCAACGAGGCCCAGAGCAATCGAATACATGTATCTATTGAGGATATACCGGAGGATATGCAGCATGCCATTGTAGCTATTGAGGATTCCAGATTCTATGAGCACCATGGAATCGACCCTCAGGGAATCCTCCGGGCAGCAGTGGTAACTCTGACTTCTGGATTTCAGGAGACAGAAGGAGCCAGCACCATTACCCAGCAGCTTATTAAAAACAATGTGTTTACAGACTGGACAGACGAGACTTTTTTCCAGTCAGTACGGCGTAAGATCCAGGAACAGCAGCTTGCTGTGGACCTGGAAGAATATCTTACGGACCAGGGGCTGGACGCCAAAAGCGTTATTCTGGAGGAATATCTGAATACGGTCAACTTTGGTTCAGGGGCTTATGGGATACAGACAGCAGCCCAGACCTATTTTGGCAAGGACAGCAATGACCTGACTCTGTCAGAATGTGCAGTGCTGGCGGCAACCCCCCAGAATCCTACCAGATGGGACCCCAGACAGAACCCGGAGGGAAATGCCCAGCGCAGGGAGACAGTGCTGAATTATATGCTGGAGCAGGGATGGATTACCAAGGAGGAACAGGAAGAAGCTTTGGGGGATGATGTTTATGCCAGAATTGCCCAGAACAGTGAAAATCAGCCCCAGGGAAGCACCTATTCCTATTTCATCGACGAGCTGATCAGCCAGGTACAGGAAGATCTGGTAGAAGAGAAAGGTTATACGGAGACCCAGGCTGCCAATGCCATATACAGCGGCGGTCTCCGGATATACAGCACCCAGGACACGGAAATCCAGGATATCATGGAAGAAGAATTTGAGGACGAAGATAATTATCCCGACTATGTACGGTTTGGATTGGACTGGGCTTTGACAGTGGAACATTCAGACGGCAGCAAGGAAAATTACAGCCGGGAAATGCTGACAGCTTATTTTGAGAACGGAGGAGAGGTTGTCCCGGATCTTTTCGACACACAGGAGGAAGCACAGAGATACATTGACCGGTATAAGGAAGCCGTACTGGAAGAAGGAGACAAGATCGCAGCAGAAAGAACAGAGTTTGTTCCTCAGCCTCAGGCTGCTATGACAGTTATAGACCAGAGTACCGGATATGTAAGAGGAATTGTAGGAGGCCGGGGAGAGAAGAAGGCCAGTCTGACTTTGAACCGGGCATCTGATACTTACCGTCAGCCCGGCTCTGCTTTTAAAATACTGGCGGCTTATGGGCCGGCACTGGATTTGGGGGAGATTACCCTGGCTGCACATATTGAGGATGAGGAATATTCCTATGAAGACGGCACGCCTATTCGGAATTCAGACAATCGGTATCACGGCTCTGTGTCTGTCCGTCAGGCTATCCGCAGTTCTTACAATATACCTGCGGTAAAGGTCCTTACGGATATTACCCCGGAGAAAGGATTTGAATATCTGCAGCAGCTTGGATTTTCTAATCTGGACGAAGAATTGGACGTGATCCAGCCTCTGGCACTGGGAGGCATCACCAATGGTGTCAGCAACCTGGAACTGACTGCAGCATATGGGGCCATTGCCAATGGAGGCACCTATATGGAGCCGGTTTTCTATACTGAGGTTACGGACCAGGAAGGAAATGTACTTCTGAGTAATAAGCCTCAGGGACAGCGCGTGTTTAAGGAAAGCACAGCCTTTCTGCTTACCAGCGCTATGGAAGATGTGGTCTCTGAAGGTACAGGTACAGGGTTCCAGCTGGAAGACATGCATGTGGCAGGGAAAACAGGGACTGCCAATGACTACCGGGATCTGACGTTTGCCGGATATACGCCTTATTATACAGCAGCTATCTGGGCAGGATATGACGAACCCCAGGAACTGGCGGAATCCCACCGGACATTCCATCGCACTTTGTGGCGAAACGTAATGAACCGTATACATGAGGACCTTCCGAATAAGGATTTTGAACAGCCATCCACAGTTGAAAGAGCTGCAGTCTGTGCAGACTCAGGCCTTTTGGCAGGCAGGGGCTGTACCCGTGTGTACGAATACTTTGACCAGGACAATATGCCGCAGGAAACCTGCACAGAGCATAGACGCTCCCTGTTCCCAGGCTGGAACAGCGGACAGGAAGAGGAGGACGACAGCAGCGGAGACAGCAGCGGAGACAGCAGTGGAAACAGCAGCAGTGGTTCTTCCTGGTGGGACTATTGGTCCAGATGGTGGAGATAAATATAGAAAGAAGGATAAAGAAAAATGGAAAAGACACAGAAAGAAAAAATATTTGAGGATTATCCTATAAAAAAGGCAGTAGCCACTTTGGCAGTGCCCACCATATTAAGTTCTTTGGTCATGGTATTGTACAACTTGGCAGATACTTTTTTTGTGGGAATGCTCAATGACCCAATTGAAAACGCAGCAGTGGCTCTGGCAGGGCCGCTGCTTCTTGCCTTCAATGCAGTCAATAATCTTTTCGGGGTAGGAAGCTCCAGCCTGATGAGCCGGTCCCTGGGGAAAAAAGATTATGAAACTGTAGGGAAAGCCTCTGCTTTTGGGTTTTACGGGGCTTTATTTTTTGGACTTGTATTTTCTATCCTCTGTACAGTTTTCAGAGGACCGCTGCTGCAGCTTTTGGGAGCGGACAGCACAACGATAAATGCTACCAATGGATATATTAACTGGACGGTAAGCCTGGGAGCGGCTCCGGCAATCCTGAACGTTGTAATGGCTTATCTGGTGCGCTCAGAAGGGGCGGCTATGCATGCCAGCATCGGTACCATGAGCGGCTGCTTTCTGAATATTATCCTGGATCCGATTTTCATACTTCCATGGGGACTGGATATGGGAGCGGAAGGGGCCGGATGTGCAACTTTTCTTTCTAACTGTGCGGCCTGCATTTACTTTTTTGTTTTTCTGGCTGTTAAGAAGAAGGAAACATTTATCAGTATCTCTCCCAGAAAGTTCACCCTGGAAAGGAGAGTGGTCTCTAATGTGTTTATCGTAGGGATTCCTGCTTCTATACAGAATCTTCTGAATGTTACGGGTATGACGATCCTGAATAATTTTACTGCCTCTTATGGAGCAGATGCCATAGCGGCTATGGGAATCAGCCAGAAAGTCAATACAGTTCCTATGAATATTTCCATGGGGCTTTCCCAGGGGATCATGCCGCTGGTAAGCTATAACTACGCCAGCGGAGACAGCAAACGAATGAAGGATACTATTAAGTTTTCTATGAAAACAGCTCTTATATTCCTCGTCCTGGTGGCTGCCCTGTTCTTTATAGGCTCCGAGACAGTAGTGGGGATGTTTATTGGAGATGAAAATGTAATTGCCTATGGCAGCAGATTCCTCAGAGGATTTTGCATGGGACTGCCTTTCCTGGCTGTAGACTTTATGGCAGTGGGCGTTTTTCAGGCTGTGGGAATGGGAAAAGAAGCTCTTCTTTTTGCAATCCTCAGGAAGATCGCACTGGAAATCCCGGCTCTGTTTATTCTGAACTGGCTGATGCCTTTGTACGGTCTGGCCTATGCCCAGTTTACCGCAGAAGTGATCCTGGCTATTGCAGCTGTGGTGGTGCTGAAAAGATTGTTCAAAAAAGTAGAAAAGAGGACACAGACTTTTTAGTCAGTGTCCCCGTGGGATCTGGTCCAGCCGTCCTTTTTCCTTTACCAGATCTGCATAGAGCAGGTCTGCCAGGGCAATAGCGAGAGGTATAAGAGAAAACCAGATGGCCTTTCCCAGAAAGAAACGGCAGAGAAAAGTAGAAGCTACACCTCCCAGGACAAAGGAAACCAGCATTACGGTGTGAGTCCGCAGCCTTCGCAGATGGGAAAGCCGTTCCTGGGGATGACGTATAGATTTTGTAATAGCGATACCCACCTGCCTTATGTGATTGGTGCAGAAGGTGGTGGCCATTGGGATACCTTCCGCCTGGCGGAAGGTATTGTACTGCATAGAGCAGATGAAGTTGATCAGAATCTGGGTAATCTGTACTGGAGCGCTTTCCGGCAGAAAACCCAGGAAGATCACTACAGCGATTTCTATAACTACCAGCAGGGTATCCCATCGTATCAGCCGGCTTTTCTTTACATAGCCAGGCAGAACTTCAGAGAGCATGGTTCCCACACAGTATGCAGTAATGGGAATAAAGAAATATAAGGCGTGGAGCCACTGACCGTTTCCCAGGGCCATTGCCAGGAGCACGAAGTTTCCTGTCTGTGCGTTACAGAATACGCCCCCTCGTATAGAATAGGTAAAGGCTCCGAAATATCCGGCAGTCAGCATCATCAAAATAAAAACAATGTCACGTTCACATTCAAGGAACGTATTTTGTGGAGCAGGAGTCTTTTGTGTCTTTTGTTCTTCCATGGATATCTTCCTCCTATCTTTTTAGCGTCAGTGTACACCGACGCTGCCATTCCCCATTATAAGTCTTTCATTTTAGCGGTTCAATAAGGTTTTTCAATAAAAAACAGGAGACGGCGGCCAAAGATTCCGTCATATGCCACAGAAAAAGCAAAGATTGTGCTATAATAAAAGACAGGATTCCCCTGCTTCCAGGAAAGAAAAGCGTTCATCTGGATAGGGGAAAAGTGAGGTGTATGAAATGGAACAGATGTCATTATTTGACGACAGAGGGCAATCTGCGCCCCTTGCCACCAGGCTGCGTCCCGATTCCCTGGAAGATTTTGCAGGGCAGGAGCACCTGCTGGGAAAAGGGAAGATCCTCCGGCAGCTGATTGAAAAGGACCAGATTTCTTCCATGATCTTCTGGGGGCCTCCGGGGGTGGGAAAAACTACTCTGGCCAGCATTATTGCGGGAAGGACAAAGGCCCAGTTTATTAATTTCAGTGCAGTGACCAGCGGTATCAAGGAAATCCGGGAGGTTATGAACCAGGCGGAGCTTGCCAGAAGGATGGCGCCGAAATCCAACGCGTTGTTTAAAGCCTGTGAATCCTGTAAAACAGATGTGAAAAATAAGAAGGCGGAGCCGGTGCCTCTGATTCTTAGAAATGCGCCTACCAGACTGATGAAAGAGCTGGATTACGGAAAGGGATATGAATACGCCCATAATACAGAAGAAAAACTGACTCATATGCAGTGTATGCCGGACAGCCTGAAAGACAGAGTTTACTACCGGCCTACAACCCAGGGAGAAGAGAAGAAAGTAAAGGAGCGTCTGGAGGAGATCAAGGCCTGGAAAGAGGAAAGGTGAATGGCGGAAAGAGGCTTACGCCTCTCCGCCTTCTGCCTCCTCGCCCGTATCTTCTTCAACTGCATTTCTGGATTCGGATACGGTAACAATAATGGTTTCAGGATCAATAAGCAGATCAACTTTTTCATTCTTGGCCATATCCAAGTCACCGACTTTAATAGAATCGCCGACTTTCAGATTTCCCACATCTACCATAACCTTTTCTATCAGGTCTCCAGGCAGGGCTCTGTAAGGAACTTCTTCCAGAAGGAGCTGAAGGACTCCGCTGGCAACTTTGTCATGATTTTCCAGAATAACTTCAGCAACGGACTGTACTTTTTCGCCTTTTACCAGGGCCTGGAAATCAATTTCATCAACCTGCCCTTTCAGAGGGTTAAAGTTAATCTCTTTAAGCAGTACATCCATAGACTCACCGTCTACATCCAGCATTACCTGGCTTCCTCTCCGGTGGATCTTCAACAGCCGGTCTACTGCGGATTTCTCAAGTTTAATAGGGATAGAGCCTTTAATCTCTTTACCAAATACATTACCGGTAACGTATCCCTCTCTTCTTAATCTTTTTGCTTTGATGGACATGTCTCTTTTTTCAGCTTTTAAAGTATTCATTTGACTTTTCCTCCAAAAATCTGATTGCCCGACAGCCTTCAAATTTGCAATGGGTTATACAAATAGGTTTGTCAAGTACTGTTTTCTTGTTACAAGCATATTATAACACCTATAGCGAATAAAACAAGTGAAAATTCTGTGAACTTTCAGTTTAGAGAAGCTATTCCATTAGTTTTTGATAAGAAGTTCCGGTATTTTCCAGAATGTACTGTTCTTTTCCTGTATCTGCGGTCAGCTTTCTGGCATGGAGCTGCCGGTAGGACAGAGGGCCGGTCCCATAAAACTTTTCGAAAGTATGAGCAAAATGCTGCCGGCTGTTATAGCCTACGGAAAAGGCAATGTCCGTTATGCTCATAGAACTGTTGGTCAGGAGAAAAGCAGCCTCTTCCATCCGCTTTTTGTTTACATATTCTATAATACTGCATCCGAGAATTTTGGAGAAAAGAGACTGGAGATAGGACTTGTTGATTCCTGTATAGGCAGCCAGCTCCGGAACCCGTATGGTTTCGTGGATGTTCTGGTCAATATAGCCGCAGGCTTTTTTCAGATAATAGAGCCCGGTGTTTTCTTTCCCATGAATTACGGAATAGGCCAATTCTGTCATTGTTCTGGAGTAAAGGAGATAGAGGAGATAGTCGTCAGAACTGTCAGGAGCCTTCTGGAGATGAGAGATCAGATCCTTTAGGGAATATCCCAGGTTCCGCATATCTCCGCCGCAGCAGTAAGACGGCATTTTCTTCCAAAACTCCTGAAAATCCCTGGATTTACCAAGGAGTTCCGATAACTGCAGACTTCCCCTTTCAGAGGAAAAACTGAATTCCAGATTTAGAATAGAGCAGGGGCGTTCCGGCAGGATTTCCAGCCTGTGCGGAAGCCTGGCGCCGATAAAGACAAAATGGTTGGGAGTTACCTGATATACTTCTTCCCCGCATAGGATGGTACAGCTGCCTGCGGTTACATACATAATCTCAAAACTGCTGTGAGAATGGGGAGACATATGGAATTCGGGAAGGGAAAGGGCATAGAAAGCGGTGATATCGCCAAAGAGAGCTTTAATTTCTGACATAATGAAAAACCTCCTGCTTACAGCTCCGGCAGCTTGAAACTTCAGCAGCCAGGCTGGGACTGATGCTTCTATCAGTGTAGCACAAAAAATTAAATGCGGCAATATATTGCATTTTAGAAGAAACAGGTCAATAGGTTGCACATAGAAAAAGACCAGAAGTTATAATGGACAAAACAAAAGAAACGGGAGGTTTATTATGAGCTTTAAAGTTGCATTTATCGGAGCAGGAAGCCTGGTTTTTGCCAGAACTTTATTTACGGATATTATGTCGGTTCCGGAATTCCACAATATTGAGGTGGCATTTACTGACATTAACGAAGACAATCTGGAAAAGACCAGAGCCCTGTGCCAGAGGGACCTGGATGCCAATGGAATTCCAGTGAAAATTTTCGCCACTACTGACAGAAGAGAGGCATTCCGAGACGCCAGGTATATCGTAAACTGCGTCCGTATCGGAGGACTGGAGGCCTTTGAGACGGATATTGAGATTCCTCTGAAATACGGTGTAGACCAGTGCGTGGGAGATACTCTGTGCACAGGAGGCATCATGTATGGACAGAGAGTTATCGCAGAAATGCTGAACTTCTGCAAAGATATCCGGGAAGTGGCAGAACCGGGAGCGATTATGCTGAACTATTCCAATCCTAACGCTATGGCTACCTGGGCCTGCAATAAATATGGCGGAGTAAAGACTATTGGTCTGTGCCATGGAGAAATCCATGGAGAAATGCAGATTGCCGAGGTCCTTGGAATTCCCAGAGAAGAGCTGGATATTATCTGTGCAGGCATCAACCATCAGACCTGGTATATTTCTGTGAAACATCATGGAGAAGATATGATTCCAAAACTTCTGGAAGGATTTGAAAACCATGAGAAATTCCGGGAAGAGGAAAAGGTAAGGATTGATATGCTGAAGCGTTTTGGCTATTATTCCACAGAATCTAACGGACACCTTTCTGAGTATGTAGCCTGGTATCGGAAACGTCCGGATGAAATTAAAGACTGGATCAATCTGGATAACTGGATTAACGGAGAAACAGGAGGATACCTGCGGGTTACCCGAGAGGAAAGAAACTGGTTTGAGACAGACTATCCAAAGATTTTGAAGGAAGAACCTAAGAAACTGGACGGTTCCGAGAGGGGCAAGGAGCACTGCTCTTACATTATAGAATCTCTGGAAACAGGAAGAATGTACCGTGGACATTTTAACATGATGAATGAAGGCTGCATTACCAACCTGCCTTATGAATCAGTAGTAGAAGTTCCCTGTTATGTAGATGGAAACGGAATCAGCGTGCCAAAGGTAGGCGACCTTCCACTAGGCTGTGCAGCAGTGTGCTCTCAGTCCATCTGGGTACAGAAACTGGCAGTAGAGGCTGCTGTCCATGGTGATGTAAAGCTTCTGAAACAGGCTGCTATGATGGATCCTCTCACAGGAGCAGTGTGCAATCCGCCGGAAATCTGGCAGATGATCGACGAGATGCTGGTAGCTCAGGAAAAATGGCTGCCCCAGTATACAGAGGCCATTAAAGAGGCAAAAGAAAATCTGGCAAAGGGAGACCTGATCCCTACAAAAGATTACCATGGAGCTGCAAGACTGAGAGAGAAGACTCCGGAAGAAGTTGCAGCAGAACATGAGGCTAGGAAAATAACGGTATAATCAAATGAAGCCCCCCGGATGGCAGTCCGAGGGGGTTTTTGTATTCCTGGCGGCAGTTTATCCTTAACTTATCCGAAGATAAATAGGCAGGTTTACTTTTGTATCCGGTAACTACCACCGGGAATCTAAGAATTGCAAGATGAGAGGTAGTCTAGAGGCAAATCCTGCGGCCAAAAATTCAAAAAACGCAAAATGAGCGGTACTCTGGAGTCTATTGTACAGTTGACATCTTAGCAATAGAATTCTTGTAAGTTTATGATGCTGGGCAAGCCAGTGAGCATGATTTGCCAGATATAATCGACTCCTCTGATTTCTGTGAAATTCCTTCCAGAAAACTTTTTTTGAATCCGGGAATGATAATGACCTCAGGAGAACATACTATTACCGATTATACATCGGAAAGGAATCACGCTATGTTCTTCGACTATTATTACATTCTCTGGGTACTGCCTGCAGTGATTTTTGCCATATGGGCCAGTGCAAGAGTCAGCAGTACATTTCAGAAATATTCTTCTCAGATTTCCAGGTCAGGGCTTTCCGGAAGTCAGGCGGCCAGGAGAGTTCTGGAAGCTGAGGAGGTGTATCAGGTACAGATAGAAAGGACAGGAGGAAGTCTTACCGACCACTATGACCCCAGGATCAATGTTATACGGCTTTCGGATAGTGTCTGTGACCAGACGTCCACGGCAGCTATCGGCGTGGCAGCCCATGAGGCGGGCCACGCCATTCAGTATGCCCGGGGATATCTGCCTATTAAGATCCGAAATGCCATTATACCAGTGACCAATATCGGCTCCCGCCTGGCCCTTCCTCTGATCCTCATAGGCCTGCTCTTTGCGGGACAGGGTTCAGAAATGGGAAAAATGGCTTATCTTGGAGTGTTCTGCTTTGGACTTTCAACTTTGTTCCAGGTGATCACTCTTCCGGTAGAGTTTGACGCCAGCAGGAGAGCACTCAGGGCTATTGAGAATGCCCATATTTTAACAGAAGAAGAGCTTTCAGGAGCCAGAAAAGTACTTACTGCTGCGGCCCTTACCTATGTGGCGGCTCTGGCGGTGTCTCTTACACAGCTTTTCCGTCTCCTGGCTATTGTTAATCGGAGAAACGGACGGGAATAGAATCTATTCAGTCATATCGACCAAATTCCCGGCATAAAATTTGTTAAACATTACCTACTTGCATCTTTTCGCAACCTGTGTTAGATTAACCATAGAAAGTATCGGAAACGTTACCGATACCGTTACCAGAAACCGGACCCACTCATATCTCATTGCGGTTTATCTGCAAATCTGTGGGTTCGCCAGATACGAAAAGGAGAGGGATCATGAGAGAAAGCGGTGTGCTGCTTCCAGTGGCCAGTCTTCCATCTAATTACGGGATTGGCTGTTTTTCCAGGGAAGCCTATGAATTTGTGGATCAGTTAAAAGCAGGGGGACAGAAGAACTGGCAGATTCTTCCATTAGGACCTACAGGATACGGGGATTCTCCTTATCAGTCTTTTTCTACCTTTGCAGGAAATCCGTATTTTATTGATTTAGAAACTCTTATTGAAGAGGGGCTGCTCGCAAAGCAGGAATGTGATGCCTGTGACTTTGGAGATAATGCAGAATTTATCGATTACGAGAAGATATATTTTTCCAGATTTAAGATTCTTCGGAAAGCTTTTGAACGCTTTGCGCCTGGAGAGGATTTTGAAAGATTTACAGAAGAAAACAAGGAGTGGCTGGAAGATTACGCCCTCTACATGGGGATTAAAAACAGCCTGGGCGGCATCAGCTGGAGTGAATGGCCTGACGGGCTGAAGAGAAGAGTTCCTGAGATCCTGGAAGAGAAGAGAGAAGAGCTGAAAGATGAGATCCAGTTTATCCGTTTTCAGCAGTATGAGTTCGCAAAACAGTGGACAAAACTGAAAAAATATGCCAATGACCAGGGAATCCGCATCATTGGAGATATTCCCATTTATGTAGCTTTTGACAGTGCCGATGCATGGGCAAATCCGGAACTTTTCCAGTTTGACGAGGAATGCACGCCTACAGCTGTGGCCGGCTGTCCCCCCGACGCTTTTGCAGCTACAGGGCAGCTCTGGGGAAATCCTCTCTATGACTGGGAATACCATGAGAAAACAGGATTCGCCTGGTGGATACAGAGACTGGAATACTGCTATAAACTTTACGATGTGGTCCGGGTAGACCACTTCCGGGGATTTGACGAGTATTACGCCATCCCTTACGGTGATAAGACAGCAGAGTTTGGAGAATGGAAAAAAGGCCCTGGACTGAAACTGTTTAAGGCAGTGAAGGAAGCCATGGGTGATACGGCGATTATTGCAGAGGATCTGGGATACCTTACCGACAGTGTAAGACAGTTAGTAAAGGATACAGGTTATCCGGGAATGAAGGTGCTGCAGTTTGCTTTTGACTCCAGAGAGGAAAGCGATTATCTGCCCCATAATTATGATCATAACTGTGTGGTATACACAGGTACTCATGATAATAACACGATCCTGGGATGGCTGGACGAGATGGCTCCCGAGGACAGGCTCCTGGCGGAGAGATATCTGAACAACCGGTATACCAGAAAAGAAGATATGCCCTGGGATTTCATCCGGCTGTCTATGGCTTCTGTGGCTGACCTGGCGATCACTCCTATACAGGAATTCCTCTGCCTGGGAGGAGAAGCAAGGATCAATCGGCCTTCCACTCTGGGCATTAACTGGAAGTGGAGACTTTTAAAAGGCCAGATCACCCATGAGATCACAGGAAGAATGTATGATATGACAAAGCTTTACGGCAGGCTGTAAGCTGAGTTTTTATAAAGGCGGGATTTTAAATGGCAGGAATGACCATCAAAGATATTGCAAAAAAATGCGGGGTAGGCGTAAGCACCGTATCCAGAGCCATGAATAACCACCCGGATATCAACCAGGAAACAAAGGACATGATCCTGCGGGTGATCGCAGAGTCCAATTATATTCCAAATAACAGCGCCAGAAATCTGAAGCGCTCGGATGCCAGAGCCATTGCGGTACTGGTAAAGGGTCTGGAAAATACTTTTTTTGGAGAACTGGTAAGCGGCCTGGAACGGGAATGTGAGAAAAAAGGATACAGCTGTATCCTCCAGCATGTGGAGGAACAGGATAATGAGCTGGATGTGGCCCTGTATGTGGCAAAGGAGAAAAAGCCCAGAGGCATGATCTTTCTGGGAGGTAATTTTTCACATCCCAGAGAAAAAATCCAACAGCTGGGAATTCCCTGCGTTCTCAGCACCATCTGTACATATGGCGACCAGGAGCAGAGCTTTGGAACTGTATCTGTAGATGACTTTCTGGAAAGCCGGAAGATGACAGAGTACCTTCTGGGCCTGGGGCATGAGAAGATTGCCCTTCTTACTGCACCAAGAGAAGATGAGAGTATCGGAAAACTGAGACTTATGGGCTATCAGAAGGCTCTTGAAGAACATGGAATCCCATTTCGGGAGGAGCTGGTGGCATATATGGATGCCACAGAAGACCGGTATTCTTTTGCTACAGGCTACCGCATGGCCAAGAAGCTTCTGGAGAAAAGAGACTTTACGGCTTTATATGCAACTTCGGATACTCTGGCAATAGGAGCCTGCAGGGCCCTGAAAGAAGCCGGACTGGATATTCCCGGAGACTGCTCTGTAGCGGGATTCGACGGTATGGACATGGGAGCTTATTATATTCCCAGCCTTACCACTATCCGCCAGCCGGTGGAAAAGATTGCCTCCGCTTCTGCGGATCTGCTTTTTAACATGATCAAAGGCAAAGAAAAGCCCAAAAAGCAGATTTTTGAAGGGGAGCTGCTCATAAGAGAGTCTACAGCAAAAAAAAACTGTAACCCCATATAAAAAGGGGCTGTCACATTAGTCATATGTCAGGAATATTTATACATTTTATGCGAATTTGTCGAGCATAGCTTTGAGACCGTAGGCTCAAAGCGGCACAGACTGAGCAATAAAATGTATAAACGTTCTCGATTTTGATTAATGCGACAGCTTTGGAAAGATTTTCAGGAGGAAAATATCATGGAAAAAAGATTACAGACACTGTTAAATGAAAAATTCGGAAAAAATCTGGATAACTGCAGTCAGGCAGAGCTTTTCCAGGCTTTAATGAGCCTTACAAAAGAGGAGACACAGAAGCTTCCAAAAAATCAGGGAAATAAAAAACTCTATTACATTTCCGCAGAATTTCTTATCGGAAAACTGCTGTCCAACAATCTGATCAATCTGGGCCTCTATGAGGAAGTGGAAAAAGTTCTGGAAAAACACGGACAGAAACTGTGCGAGATCGAAGAACTGGAGCTGGAGCCTTCTTTAGGAAACGGCGGACTGGGCCGTCTGGCAGCCTGCTTCCTGGATTCCATTGCTACCCTGGGACTTCCGGGAGACGGCATCGGCCTGAACTACCACTTTGGCCTGTTCCAGCAGATGTTTAAAGACCACAAACAGAAAGAAGTGAAAAATCCATGGCTTACCCAGGAGAGCTGGCTGGTGCGTCAGCCTGAGACCTTCCAGGTGCCTTTTAAGGATTTCACCCTGAACTCTGTTTTATATGATATCGATGTTCCAGGTTATGAGTCCGGATGCAACCGTCTCCATCTTTTTGATGTGGACACCATTGACGAAAGCCTGGTACCCGAAGACAGCATTGACTTCGATAAAGAAAAGATCCAGAAGAACCTTACCCTGTTTCTCTATCCAGATGATTCTGACGATGCAGGCCGCAAACTGCGTATCTACCAGCAGTATTTCATGGTAAGCTGCGGGGCTCAGCTGATCCTGAAAGAGTGTGAGGACAAAGGCTATGACCTGCATAAACTGAACGAGCATGTAGTGATCCAGATTAACGACACCCATCCTTCTATGGTTATTCCTGAACTGATCCGTCTGCTTACTGGAAAAGGATTTACCATGGATGAAGCAGTGGAAGTTGTGAGCAAGACCTGCGCTTATACAAACCACACCATCCTGGCAGAAGCTCTGGAAAAATGGCCCATGGATTATCTGGAGGAAGTGGTTCCTCACCTTCTTCCTATCATCAAAGAGCTGGATGAGAGAGTAAGAGAGAAATATGCAGACGAGTCTGTGTACATTATTGATGAAGACGAGAGAGTCCATATGGCCCACATGGATATCCACTATGGATTTTCTGTAAACGGTGTGGCAGCTCTTCACACAGAGATTCTGAAAAATACAGAGCTGAACAACTTCTACAAAATCTATCCGGAGAAGTTTAACAACAAGACAAACGGCATTACTTTCCGCCGTTGGCTCCTCCACTGCAACAGAGAGCTGAGCGCCTATATTGAGTCTCTTATCGGACCTGGATTCAAGAAGAATGCAGATGAGCTGGAAAAATTGCTGGCTTACAAAGATGACGAGAAAGTATTAGAGAAACTGGCCCAGATCAAGGTAGGTAAAAAGCTGGAGTTTAAGAAATTTATGAAAGAGACCCAGGATATGGATCTGGACGAAAACTCTATCTTTGACGTTCAGGTAAAACGTCTCCATGAGTACAAACGTCAGCAGATGAACGCTCTGTATGCCATTTATAAATATCTGGATATCAAAGCTGGAAATAAGCCGAAAACTCCGATTACCATGATTTTTGGAGCTAAGGCTGCTCCTGCTTACGTGATCGCAAAGGATATCATCCACCTGATCCTCTGCCTCCACGACCTGATTGAAAATGATCCGGAGGTGAAACCATATTTCCGTGTGCTGATGATCGAGAATTACAATGTTTCTAAAGCTGCCAAGGTAATTCCTGCAGCAGACATTTCTGAGCAGATTTCTCTGGCATCTAAAGAAGCTTCCGGAACAGGAAATATGAAGTTCATGCTCAACGGCGCCCTGACTCTGGGAACTGAAGACGGAGCCAATGTAGAAATCCGGGACCTGGTAGGAGATGAGAATATCTATATCTTCGGAAAACGCCCACAGGAAGTCATCGATCTGTATGCAGAAGAAGCTTACTGTTCAGAGGATATTTACAAGAAAGATAAGCTGATCCATAAGCTGGTAGACTTTATCGTAGGAAAAGAACTGCTGGCTATCGGCGATAAGGAAAGCCTTACAAGACTTCACAAAGAACTGGTAGGCAAAGACTGGTTCATGACTCTTCTGGATACCAGAGAGTATATTGAGACCAAGGAAAAAATCTATGCAGACTATGAAGATCAGAAAGCATGGCAGAAAAAAGCTTTGATCAACATTGCAAAGGCAGGATTCTTCTCCTCAGACAGAACAATTAAACAGTACAATGAGGATATCTGGCATTTACAGTAAAAAAGCCGGAAAACGGAATCGTGCTTTTGAGAAGGAAGATGACTTAGGCCTTCGATAATATCTGAGAAAATAGAAAATTTCAGAGAAAGGCTGTCACATGCTGACGGACTCTTTGGGAGATGCTAGATGCAGAACAGAGCATCTGCCTGGAGGACGTTGGGGATGGGGCAGCCTTCGCTGTTATGCAAAAATGGAAACAAAATAATTTTTGGGAATTAACGATTTACTGTAAAAAATGGAAATGCTATAATCAAATCCAAGTTAAAGATTCTGCCGAAATAAAAGGAGTTGAAAATTTGCAATGCCCGAAAGCCAGAATATTGAATGGAAAGCTAAATGGAAAGATGAGTATCTGGAATGGATCTGCGGATTTGCTAATGCACAGGGTGGAAAGATTTACATCGGATGTGATGACTATGGGAATGTCGTCGGGCTGCCAAATGCCCATAAACTTTTGGAAGATATCCCGAATAAAATCAGAGATACTATGGGTATTATCGTAGGTGTCAATCTGTATGAAAGTGATGACAAAGAATACATTGAGATTGATGTCCCGACATATCCTATAGGTATTTCCTGCAAAGGAGTATATTATTATCGCAGTGGGAGTACGCGCCAGATATTATCTGGGCCTGCACTAGAAGCATTTTTAATGCGAAAGCGTGGAGTGACATGGGACAATCAGCCGCTTCCGGCATTTACCATGAAGGATATAGACGAGGAGACTGTTAAGCATTTTAAACAATGGGCGACAAGAAAAGGGCGTATAGACAAAAGTGTGTTAGAAGAGCCAAAAGAGATGCTTTTAGAAAAATTACATCTTATAAACGGTTCTTATCTGACAAATGCAGCTATGCTGCTCTTTGGGAAAAATCCGGAGAGATGGCAGTTGGGCTCGTATATTAAAATAGGATATTTTGAGACAGATGCCGACCTGCTTTATCAGGATGAGATTCATGGCTCCATACTGGAGCAGATTGATAAGACTGTAGAAGTGCTGTATTTAAAGTACATGAAAGCGAAAATCACATATGAAGGCATGCAGAGAATTGAACGGTATTTTGTACCGGAAGAGGCCTTAAGAGAAGCACTGCTGAATGCTATATGCCATAAACAGTATCAATCTGGAATCCCCATTCAGATCAGCGTGTATGAAGATAAATTATATATTGCGAATTGCGGCTGTCTTCCTGAAAATTGGACATTGGAAAATTTAATGAAAAAGCATGCATCCAGTCCATATAATCCTAATATTGCTCATGTGTTTTACTTGGCTGGGTTTATTGAGAGCTGGGGACGGGGGATTGAAAAGATTTGTTCCGCCTGTGAGAATGATGGAGTACCTCAACCGGAATATACGATTAATCCTGGGGACATTATGATTAAATTTACTGCTCCTGAGGATAGGGTTGTTGGATCTGCGGTCAAAAAGGTGACTGAAAAGGTGACTGAAAAGGTGACTGAAAGGGTGACTGAAAAGGTGACTGAAAAAGAACGGGAACTTTTGGGACTGTTGCTGGAAGACCCAGGATATACAATGCTGCAGTTGGCTGAGAAAATGGAAATCAGCAGGAAAACGGTAGCTGCCCGCTTAAAAAGCCTGAAAGAAAAGGGCATTATTGAGCGTGTAGGATCAGACAGAAAAGGATATTGGAAAATATTGCATTAAAAATAACAGGACTGAAAGAGAATGAAGAAAAAAAAGAGACTTAAAAGAATTTTGCCTGTGGTTTTAGCGGTGCTGTTTCTTCTGTATATAGGTCTGGCTAATATCCTTGTAAGTGCGGCCCTGGTTCCTTCTTTTATGGAACGGCTGGAGGCTTTTTCCAGGATTACCGAGGATAGTGTAAATGCCCTGGTACATACCAGCGACATACAGCAGCAGTACCAAAAGTCCTGGGAAGAAACCAGGGAATGGGCGAAGAATGCTCATGGACAGAAATTGACGAAAGAAACAGAAGAAGGGTATAAGCTGGTGGCCCAGGAAGTGTATACAGAAGAAGAGAGCCATAAGTGGGTACTCCTCCTTCACGGGTATACGGGATGGAAAGAGGCTATGTATCCCTTTGCCATGTGGTATAACCAGCGAGGCTATCATGTGCTCGCTCCTGACATGCGGTGTCAGGGAGAAAGTGAAGGAGACTTCATCGGAATGGGCTGGACAGACAGGAGAGATAATATGCTCTGGCTGGACTACATACTGGAACAGGACCCTGAGGCAGAAATCGTTATCCACGGACAGTCTATGGGAGCGGCCTGTGCTTTGATGATGACAGGAGAAGAAGACCTGCCGGAAAATGTAAAGGCAGTTGTCTCAGACTGCGCCTATACAGATGCATATACTATGTTTCAGGAAAAAATCGTCCAGTGGTTTCACCTTCCGGCTTTTCCTATTCTGGACACTGCCAATCTCATGCTCCAGCTCAGAGGAGGCTATGACTTGAAGGATGCTTCTGCCCTGGAGGCGGTGAAGAAAAGCAGCATCCCTACACTATTTATACATGGAGATCAGGATCAGATGATTTCTGTGGAAATGTCCCGGGAACTTTACCAAGAGGCGGCCTGTCCGAAAGAGCTGCTCATTGTAGAAGGGGCGGGACACGCCCAATGCCAGGATAAGGATCCGGAAGGGTATTATGGAGCTGTGGAAAAACTTTTAGATACTTATGTTTCATAAAAACAGGACTCTTCACGAAACAAAGAATAGAATGTTTCATGAAGAGTCCTGTTTTATTTTGTATAAGAATCCTAAGCTATTCTACAATAATTTCCGCTTTCACTTTCAGCCTGTCTTCACTGCATACAATTCCCATTGCCGGAACAGAGAAATCCGGCATGCCGTTTTTATCCCAATAGATTTTTCCCACGGAAGCATTTCTTCCGGCATCATAAAGAGGCTGATAATCCTCTTCCACAAGATACTGCTCTTCCTGACGTCCATGGTAGATGATAAGATCCTGGGAATCGTCGTCAGACTTTGTAAAGCTGTTGTGGCCCAGGCCGTACTGTCCTGTTTCTCTGCTGCTCTGGAATACAGGATAAGGCAGCTTTGTCCAGGAGGAAGCGCTGAGCAGATCTGAGTCCTCATCTGCGTATAAAAGTCCTACACAGTACATGGCATCTGTGCCGCTGGCAGAAAAAGTAATAAAGATACGTCCATTATGCTTGATCACTCCCGGGCCTTCATCTACAGGAAAACCGTGGAGCTCCCAGTTATATTCCGGATGAGTCAGCCGGACAGCTGGTGTGCACAGAGTCCAGGGGTTGGAAAGCTGGGCGATGAAAATATCGGAAATATTGTTGGTTTTCTGGGCCCAGATATGAGGACTCATAGTTCCATTGTTGATGGGCTTTCTCTCATATATGACTTTTTCTTCATAGGCATCGGAGCCGTCTGCAAGGCCTTCTAAAGTGTCTGCCCTTCGGAGAATAATATAGAGGTACTGATATTTTCCATCCAGGTTATGTTCCATATCCGTATAGGAGGCGGTAAAATAATATTTTCCGTCTGTATGTTTGTAGATATAAGGATCAGCGCGATGGTAGATCAGAGGTTTTTCAAATAAGGTCTGATGGAGTTTCCCCTCTACAGTATATCTGCCCGGAGTCTGGAGCAGTCCTTCCGGGATTGCTTCCCACTCTACAGGAAGTTCTTCAGTTCCGCCGTTGGAATATTCCACAGAAATCTTCTCGGGGAGAGAAGGAATCTTTCCAGGCTCTGCTTTAAGAGAAAGAGATTCTGTCTTTGTCAGAAGTACAGGCTCCGGTTTTCCATATACAGGAAACAAAGTTTCCAGGAGAGAGACAGGAATCTCCAGACGGTTTTCCAGGTCAGGATAGAGGGAAATTTCTTTCTCATTTTTGAAGTCCCAGTCTATACCGGTATAACCGGCTCCAGTAAAGGAAAGGAAATCTTTTGTCTCTGCGAAATACATATGAGAGGAATCTTTGGCGTCTCTGGCAGTAATAAGATAGCTGCCATTTTTCAGACTGTAAATAGAAGGCTCAGACAGCTGCTTAGAACCATAATCAGGAAACCAGATTCCGTTGTTTCCATTGAGGCTATACCAGTTTCTGCCGTTATAACTGTACTCCAGATGGAGGCTGTCTGATTCTGGATTGTTCCAGTTTTTCGTATAGGGGCGCAGAAATGCCCTGGTCTGCCCGTCTCTGCACAGGATGTCTTCCTGGGGAAGAGTATACATCTTTTTCATTTTTTCTCCTTTCAGCGATATATGGAAATAGGCGTTTCGCAAACGCCTACCAATTAAATGGCTGAAGGGAGAGTGGACTGGATATGCAGTTTTGTTGATCGTAGCCTGCTGGAGATGGACCGGAGTTAATATTCTGTACTTCCTGGCAGGACTTCAGAGCATCGATACGGAACTTTATGAAGCAGCCTCTATTGACGAGGCCAACAAATGGCAGCAGTTTGTTAAGATTTCTGTTCCGCTGCTGAAACCGACAACCGTATATGTTCTGACTATCAGTATTTACGCTGGTCTATCCATGTTCCTGGAGTCCTTCATGTTGTGGAAAGGAAACAACTCACCTCAGAACATCGGTCTGACTATCGTAGGATATCTGTACAGACAGGGTATTGAAAAGAGAGCTATGGGCTACGCCTGCGCCGCAGGCCTGGTACTGCTGTTTACTGGAGATCATGATTACTGGATCTGGTTTGGAAACAGTTTATTACTGACAGTGATCACAGTTGTGCTTACTCTTTTGGTCAGCTCATTTGTAGCTTATGGATTTGCAGCCTATGATTTTAAAGGAAAGAATTTCTTCTTTGTGATCGTGCTGATTATTCTGTCTATTCCTTTCGAAGTTATCATGCTGCCTCTGTACAGCCAGATCTCTAAGTGGGGAATGATGGACAGCTATGTATCAATCATACTGCCTTTCCTGGCTCATGCATCTACAATATTCTTCTTCCGCCAGTATCTGCTGGGATTGCCTAAATCCCTGATTGAAGCAGGACGTATTGACGGATGTACAGAATATGGTATTTTCTTTAAACTGATTGCCCCAATTATGAAGCCTGCATTTTCAGCTATGGCGATCTTAAACGGTATGAACGCATGGAATAACTACATGTGGCCGCTGCTGGTAATCCGTTCTTCAGAGAAGTACACACTGACGATTGGTCTGAATACACTGATCAATCCATATGGAGATAACTACAGCCTTCTGGTTGTAGGATCGGTATTCTCTATCATCCCGATCTTTATCTTGTTTATCTGCTTCCAGAGATACTTTATCGAAGGTATGACAGCAGGAGCTGTTAAGGGATAATACATAGACAAAAGACCATCCTGTGAGCAGCAGAAACTGCCGGGTCTCACAGGATGGTCCTTTTTATTCCTGCCGCAAGGGTCAAATATCCCGATGCTTGCAGCAGGGTATTTCAGTCCGGTGAATAGGAAACTACCACATGGATGTCCTGGTTGTAGTTTCCAAAGCCTTTGCCGAATAAGGTAAGGCCTCCTGTGTGAACTGCATTGTCAGACACCATAAACTTAAATTTCAGAGGGCTTTTGTGATCTAGGGCGAACTGCTCAATGGTGACATCGGAAATCTTCAGACCATCTATAAAGGTGCCGTTTTTATTAACGATCAGGGTCTTTAGAAGGCCGTACTGGTTCCAGGCAGGAAGCCACCAGCTGGGGGTAAAAAGTCCGTGAACATCTCCGAAATCTCCAGGACTGGTCCAGGTGCCGATGGGAATTTCATTGAGGAAAAAAGCAATGTCTGAGGGCCAGTCATTGTTGGTTCCGGGAGCTTCTGAGGCTATTTCCACATAGAGGATGAGCTGCTCTACCTGACAGTGGGGCGGGAGAAAGTTTGGGATAAGATATTCTACATATCCCTTGGAGAACCAGAGGATTCCAGCATGGGTCCGTTGGGGATGGGCAAAATATCTGGGATCGTCCACTTCTCCGATGAGGCTTTTCCGGGAGGCAATGCCGCAGGTGGGAGACACCTGATAATCGGTATACTGGCCTACTGGAATGTCTACGGAGTAAAGATTTTTGTTCTCTTCCGGAACCTGGGGCATAACATCAATGAGGATCCTGTCTGTGTGGACCCGGCAGAGTTTCTGGTTGCCGTGGCCTTCATGCTCGGAGAGAACGCTGACCAGTCCACATTCTTCCAGCTTCTTTATGTGGCTGGTAAGAGCTCCGTTGGTGATCCCCAGACTTCCGGCGATCTCGTTCATATTCATTTCGCCCTTTTCCAGCAGCAGCTTAATGATCTGGATACGAAGATCAGACCCCAGGGCTTTATAAAGGTCTATACCATCTTCAATTTTCTTAATGTGCAGCATAGGCGGACTCCTTTGTTACGGTGTGTTATAGATAGAATAAGATTTAAACTTTGGTACTATTATAAGTGAAAATCTGGACTTAGGCAACAAAAGTATTTTACTTAGAACTAAATATACATAAAAAATTTTACAAAACCTCCGTTGACACATGGGCATTATAACAATATAATATAGATAAAAGTAAAATAATTAAGAAAAATTTAAATATATAAGGAGGAAACACAAATGAGCAGAAGAGCAAAAATGGTACTGGATAAAGAATTCCAGATCTCCAAAATTGACGAGAGAATCTACGGCTCCTTTATTGAACATCTGGGAAGGGCTGTATATGAGGGCATCTATCAGCCGGGACATCCTGCGGCAGATGCTGACGGATTCCGTCAGGATGTAGTGCAGCTGGTAAAAGAGCTGAATGTGCCTATCATCCGTTATCCGGGAGGAAACTTTGTATCTAATTTCTACTGGGAAGATTCTGTTGGACCAGTGGAAGAGAGACCTCACAGACTGGAACTGGCCTGGAGAAGCCTGGAGAAAAATGAGATCGGTTTAAATGAATTTTCTAAATGGGCAAAACAGGTAAATTCTCAGGTGATGATGGCGGTAAACCTGGGAACCAGAGGAATCTCAGATGCCTGCAACCTGCTGGAATACTGCAATCATCCATCAGGAACTAAATACAGTGACCTGCGTATTAAACACGGTGTAAAAGACCCTCATAACATCAAAGTATGGTGCCTGGGAAATGAGATGGACGGTCCATGGCAGATCGGTCATAAGACCATGGAAGAGTATGGACGTCTGGCAGAAGAAACTGCAAAGGCTATGCGTCTCATCGATCCTACGATCGAACTGGTTTCCTGCGGAAGCTCCAACAGAGATATGCCTACTTTCCCGGATTGGGAAGCAGTTACATTGTCCCATACCTATGATTATGTAGATTACATTTCCATGCATCAGTACTATGGAAACAGAGATAACGACAGCAACGATTATCTGGCTCAGTCTGATGATATGGACGACTTTATCCGCACCATTATCGCTACCTGCGATTATGTAAAAGCGAAAAAACGCAGCAAAAAGACCATGAACTTAAGCTTTGACGAGTGGAATGTATGGTTCCATTCCAACGCGGCAGATGATGACATTACAGAGAATCATCCATGGCAGGTGGCTCCGCCCATGCTGGAAGATATCTATAACTTTGAGGATGCGCTTCTGGTAGGACTTATGCTGATCACTCTGCTGAAACATGCAGACCGTGTAAAGATGGCCTGCCTGGCACAGCTGGTAAATGTTATTGCTCCTATTATGACAGACGCTGCAGGCGGCGCATGGAAGCAGACCATCTTCTATCCGTTTATGCATGCTTCCAAATATGGAAGAGGTATTGCTCTTCAGCCGGTAGTTTCCGGAACAAAGCATGCTACAGCAAAACATGATGAGATCACAGACGTAGAGTCTATCGCTGTATACAACGAAGAAAAAGATGAAGTGACCATCTTTGCTGTAAACCGTAATCTGGAGGAAGACGTAGAACTGACAACAGATGTGAGAAGCTTTGAAGGATACAGAGTATTAGAGCACATTGTTATGGAGAATGAAGATCTGAAGGCAGTAAACAGCCTGACAGAGGAAAAAGTTTATCCGGTTAATGCAGACGACAGAACAAAACTGGACGGCGGTATTGCCACAAGCGTTCTGAAGAAAGCTTCCTGGAACGTGATCCGTCTGGGGAAATAAAAAGATAGACAGAAATACGGAATATTATATGGGCAGTCATTTTTGGATTGTCTTATGAAAGAGGAGAAAATATATGACAAAATTTGTGATCAATCCAAATGTAAAGAAAAGCAAGATCCACAAGGAAATCTACGGACATTTTTCCGAACACCTGGGAAGATGTATCTATGAGGGAATGTATGTAGGGGAAGACTCTCCGATCCCTAATGTAAACGGTATGCGTATCGACGTAGTGGAAGCTTTAAAGGAAATGAAGATCCCTGTACTTCGCTGGCCGGGCGGCTGCTTCGCTGATGAGTACCACTGGAAAGACGGAGTAGGCCCAAAAGAAAACAGAAAGAAGATCATCAATACCCACTGGGGCGGCGTTGTAGAAGACAACAGCTTTGGTACCCATGAGTTCTTTGAACTGTGCCGTCAGTTAGGCTGCGAGGCATATGTAAATGGAAACGTAGGCAGCGGAACTGTACAGGAAATGTCAGAGTGGGTAGAATATATGACCTTTGACGGAGTATCCCCCATGGCAGACTGGAGAAAAGAAAACGGTCAGGAAAATTCCTGGGATGTGGCTTTCTTTGGTGTAGGCAATGAGAACTGGGGATGCGGCGGAAATATGACGCCGGAATTTTATGCCAACGAGTACCGGAGATATCAGACCTATGTGAGAGACTATAAAGCAGATAAGAAAATTTACAAGATCGCCTGCGGTCCAAACGTAGATGACTATGAGTGGACAGAAGGAGTTATGTCGACCTGCTTCCGCCACAGCCAGCCTTTCCAGCACGGATTTATGGATGGCCTTTCTCTTCATTATTACACCCATCCAGAAGGCTGGGAGATCAAGGGAAGCGCCACTGACTTTGATGATAAGGTATGGTATAAGACCCTGAGCAAGACTCTCTATATGGATGAGCTGATCCGCCGTCATGGAGCTATCATGGACAAGTATGATCCTAAAAAAGAAATCGGCCTGATCGTTGACGAGTGGGGAACATGGTTCACCGTAGAGCCGGGAACCAATCCAGGATTCCTTTATCAGCAGAACACTATGAGAGACGCTCTGGTGGCTGGTATTAACCTGAACATCTTTAACAAACACAGCGACCGTGTACGGATGGCCAATATCGCTCAGATCGTCAATGTACTTCAGTCTGTAATCCTTACAGAAGGAGAAAAGATGATTAAGACTCCTACCTATCATGTATTTAATATGTACAAATACCATCAGGACGCTATGCTGGTGGACAGCTATATAGATACAGAAACCATAGGCGTGGAAGAAGAATATCAGGTACCGAATCTTACCGAGTCTGTTTCTGTAGACGAAAATGGCGTTCTGCATATTACAGTTACCAACCTTTCTCTTACAGAGGACTATGAGATTGATACTACGATTCTGGAAAAGAATATTTCTGAAGTAAAGGGTGAGATCCTTACAGAAGAAATGCATGCCATGAATACTTTTGAGGAACCGGAAACTGTCTGCACAAAAGAATTTACAGACGTGAAGATCACAGATAAAGGCCTGGCCTTTACCATTCCGGCCTGCAGTGTCCTGCATTTGTCTGTAAAGTAAAAAAGATAAGAAAGGAAGTATAAGATGAGAGTAACAAATCCGATCATGGAGATCGATATGCCGGATATTGATATTATACGTGTAAATGATATGTACTATATGGTGTCTACAACTATGTTTGTGACGCCAGGAGCGCCTGTTTTAAGATCCGGGGATTTGGTACACTGGGAAATTACTTCTTATATCTTTAACGTCATCGAAGATAATCCCGGTTATAGGCTGGAAGAGGGAAAAAATGCCTATGGGCAGGGACAGTGGGCCACCAGTCTGAAATACTATGAAGGTAAATTCTACGCCTGCTTTGCATGTAATGATCTGCAGAAAACATATATATACAGCACAGATGATATAGAAAAAACAGGCTGGGAACGTATAACCCTAGATGGTATTTATCATGATATGTCCTTTGTCTTTGAGGACGGACATATTTATCTGGTTTACGGCAATGGGGAAATAAGAATTGTGGAACTGGAGAGTGATCTGTCGGGAATAAAGCGCGGAGGAGTACAGCGTCTTTTGTTTTCTACCCCAAAAGAGGGGATAGGATTGAGATGTGAAGGCTGCCGCTGGATTGCAAAGGATAATTTCCATTATTTTTTCTTTATTGACTGGCCGACTGTCGGCAGGAAGAGGAGACGGGTGATCTGTTATCGTTCTGCCCAGCTTTTAGGGGATTATGAGTGTAAAGTGCTGGTTGATGATGATATGGGATTCTTCAACAATGGAATCGCTCAGGGAACTCTTATTGATACAAAAGAGGGAGAGTGGTATGCCATGCTGTTCCAGGATCATGGAGCAGTAGGAAGGATTCCATATCTGATGCCTGTTACATGGGAGGAGAACTGGCCGGTGCTGGCGCCGGGAGGAAAGATCCCCCGAAGTTTTGAAACGTCTTTTGAAGAGTATAAGGCAGAACCCCTTATTATCAGCGATAGCTTTTCCTATGAGAAAGATTGTTTAAAGCCTCAGTGGGAATGGAACCATAATCCTGTACCCGGCGGCTGGTCCCTCACGAAAAGAACCGGATACCTGAGACTGTTTTCCAAAGTTCCGGCAGCAAATCTTATGGAAGCTCGTGGAACACTGACTCAAAAAACAGAGAGTCCATATTCTTCTTTTACGATAGAAATAGACGCTTCAGGTATGAAGCCTCAGGAATTTGCCGGCCTTACGGCGTTTCAGGGAACTTATGGGTCTGTGGGAATAAGAGCACAGGAGAAAGGCGCTTTTGCGGTAGAAGTAGTCAAGGGAAAACTGGGGCAGGGAGAAACGGTAGAAATTTCTGTTCCTATAAAGTCCGGTCAGTGTTTTCTTAGAATTGATTTCGATTATTGCGAACTTAAGGATAGGGCAGCTTTCTACTGGTCGTATGATGGAGAAAACTGGGAGACGATCGGAACACAGCTTCAGATGAAATATACTCTGGATTTATTTATCGGCTACAGAATCGGTATCTTTTGCTATGGGAATAAGACGGGAGGATACGCAGATTTCAGAAATTTTATTTTTCAAAATAAGATATCCGGGAAGGGGGCGCTTTCCGACAGCGCTTCAGGTGTGAAATAGACCATGGATCAGCCCAAAAGATTTTGTAAAAAATGTCTTCTGGAAGACATCGCAGAAGAAGATTTTCTGAGGAACATGAGACAGTATATCCAGGGCTTGGATGAGGAGATAAAAACAGAAAGCCAGGAGTATCAAAGACGCCTGGCTTTCTGCAAAGAATGCGATAATCTTATAAATGGGATGTGCCGTATATGTGGCTGTTTTGTGGAGTACCGGGCGGCGGTGGAGAAAAATCACTGTCCGGGAACAGAAAAAAAGTGGTGAAGTATAAATATGTATAAACCAGAAAATTTATTGTATACAGGAGAAACAGATATGGAAGCATATCCTAAATTTACCATGTCCTTTAGTATTGGCTCATCGAATAAAGAGCGGATTGAGGCTTTTGAATTGTATCAAAGAGCTTTTAAAGCAAAAAAAATATTGGAAAGTACACCGCCGGATAACGATGATATTCATATTATGATGGAAATTTATGGACAAGAGATTTTGATCGGCCCAGGAAAAAGTATGGGTACTGGATTTCAGGGAGTTCTATGCTGTGAGGTCCGTTATGATAAAAAAGAAGATTTTTGGGAAGCTTATAATGAAATAGGCAAAGAAGCCCAAAGTTATCATACGGAAGGTCCATATCCTTGGGCAGCAATACTGGGACTTGTAGTTGATAAATTCGGGATAGGATGGGCTTTATACTATAACGAATAAATTTATTTCATCTGGAAAAGAACTGCGCGAAGATGAAAAGAATGAGCAAAGAATAACCTCGTTGTAGAAAAAACTTGACAAAGACCTGCTTCTATGATACGCTTGTGTAGCGACACTGGAAGTAGGTCTTTTTTTTGTGCCTAAATTTACAGTGAAAACTGAAGTTTATAATAAGGAAAAGATCTTTGTCGCAGTAGCAAGATGTTGCGTAGACGGCAGTAACGTGAGCTGCCGGCGATAAAAGACACATGGAGGTGGAGAAGTCGTGCGCGTAAAGATCACATTGGCATGTACGGAATGCAAACAGCGTAACTACAACATGACAAAGGAAAAAAAGAATCATCCAGAACGTTTGGAGACAAAGAAGTACTGTAAATTCTGCAGAACTCATACATTGCACAAAGAAACCAAGTAATCAGGTTTAAGAGGGTGAAATATATGAAGGCAGAAAAGAAGCAGAAATCTTCAAAAGCCAGCCAATGGATACAGGGACTTCAGGCTGAATTTAAGAAGATCGTCTGGCCTGATAAGCCGACACTGGTTAAGCAGACCATTGCAGTTGTATGTATCACTGCAGTTTTAGGTGTCATCATTGCTGTTATCGACAGCGGAGTACTGCAGCTGCTGAACCTGATCATTAAGTAAGGACAAGGTGAGTAAAATGTCAGAAGCAAATTGGTATGTTGTTCACACCTATTCCGGGTATGAGAACAAGGTAAAAGCCAACATTGACAAGACAATTGAAAACAGACACCTGGAGGACCAGATCTTAGAAGTTCGTGTACCCATGGAAGACGTAGTGGAACTGAAGAACGGCGAGAAAAAGCAGGTTCAGAGAAAGATGTTCCCGGGATACGTTCTGATCCATATGGTGATGAATGACGACACCTGGTATGTTGTAAGAAATACCAGAGGTGTTACAGGCTTTGTTGGTCCGGGTTCCAAGGCGGTTCCCCTTACCGAGCAGGAGATCGATGCATTGGGCATCGCTACTGTAAGAGATGTGGAAGTAGACTTTGGAGTGGGCGACAGTGTTGTTGTCACAGGAGGCGTGTGGAAGGATACTGTGGGCGTTGTTCAGAGTATCAATGAAGCAAAGCAGATCGTGACGATCAATGTTGAGCTGTTCGGCCGCGAAACGCCGGTAGAGATAAGTTTCGCAGAAGTTAAGAGTCTTTCATAAGACAAAAAAGCAACAGTGAGAAAGGGCCATAATGTCACATGGCTCGTGGGAGGGACATCCCCGCAATTACCACATTATAGGAGGTGCCGAAAATGGCAAAGAAAGTTACAGGTTATATTAAATTACAGATTCCTGCTGGAAAGGCTACACCAGCTCCACCAGTTGGTCCTGCATTAGGACAGCACGGTGTAAACATCGTACAGTTTACAAAGGAATTCAACGCAAGAACAGCAGACAAGGGTGACCTGATCATCCCGGTTGTTATTACAGTATATGCGGACAGAAGCTTCAGCTTCATCACAAAAACTCCGCCGGCTGCAGTTTTATTAAAGAAAGCTTGCAACATTAAATCAGGTTCAGGCGTTCCAAATAAAAACAAAGTCGCTACAATTTCCAAAGCTAAGATCCAGGAAATCGCAGAGATGAAGATGCCAGACTTAAATGCAGCATCCTTAGAGGCAGCTATGAGCATGATCGCTGGTACTGCAAGAAGTATGGGTATTACTGTAGAAGAGTAATTTATCAACAAACGTGGGAGGGACATTCCCGCAATTACCACTAGGAGGTTATTTTATATGAAACGCGGAAAGAAATACACAGAAGCTGCGAAAGCAGTAAATCGTGGAAATTTATATGACCCGGAAGAGGCCATTTCTTTAGTAAAGAAAACAGCTGTAGCAAAATTCGACGAGACCATCGAAGCTCATATCAGAACAGGCTGTGACGGACGTCACGCAGAGCAGCAGATCCGTGGTGCCGTTGTACTTCCTCACGGAACAGGTAAGACTGTACGTGTACTGGTATTCGCTAAGAATGCTAAGGCAGATGAGGCACAGGCAGCAGGCGCTGACTACGTAGGAGCAGAAGAACTGATCCCGAAGATCCAGAACGAAGGATGGCTGGATTTTGACGTAGTAGTTGCAACTCCGGATATGATGGGTGTTGTTGGTCGTCTGGGACGTGTTCTCGGACCTAAAGGCTTAATGCCAAACCCAAAAGCCGGTACAGTAACCATGGACGTGGCAAAAGCCGTTCAGGATATCAAAGCTGGTAAGATTGAGTATCGTCTTGACAAAACAAACATCATTCACGTGCCAATCGGAAAAGCTTCTTTCACAGAGGAGCAGTTAGCGGACAACTTCCAGACGCTTATGGGAGCTATCATCAAGGCTAGACCAAGCGCATTAAAGGGTGTGTTCTTAAAGAGCGTATCCCTGGCTTCCACTATGGGACCAAGCGTAAAGGTCAACCCGGTTAAGTTAGCTCAGTAATAGATGAAAAATAACAGGCGGCTCGCTTTGCGGGCCGCCTGTTGTCATGAATGGAGACCCTTATACGGAGCATTTAATCTTGCTTTGCATAAGGGCCTTTTTTGACAATTACCTTACTAAATCCATCCGTCCCCACACCGGCGGCGAAATAGCAGAAATCCCTTTTACGGGGACGTCTCCGGTATTTTTGCAGATATGGGGAAAATCCTTTTCAATCACTGTGCTGTCTCCGGGATTCAAAACTACTTCTGTCTCCCCTATCTGCACAGTGAGGGTTCCTTCCGTGACATAGATGGATTCTTCCGAGTGGTGCCGGATAGGCACAGCCACGTCCTGGGCATGGGGAGCTACCTCAAAGTGTATGAGAAGAGTTTGGGGAGAAAATTCCGGAGAGGGAAGAGGACTTAGGAAACGGTATAGTACCTTGCCGTCCTCTGAGCAGCGGATAAGCTGCTGCTCCTTTCGCAGGGTGAGGTTTCCCCGGATTTCCATATCATCTAAAAGCAGATATAAAGGAACCTGAAGCACGGAAGCAATTTTTCTCAGACTTGACAGAGAAGGGTCGATTTCCCCTCGTTCTACCTGAGAAATATAACTGATGGACATACCTGCCTCCTGGGCCAGTTCCTTCATAGTCAGATTCTGTTGTTTTCGGTATTCTCTTATCTTTAACATAATAAAACCTCCGTACAGGTATTATAAATCATCAAAAAAGAAAAAACAATGAAATTTCATTGCTTTAGATTGACAAAGAGTTTTATAAATAGTAAAATCTTATGCAATATATGCGATAAAATACAGTATTTATAAAATTATAAGGAGGAAACATGAAAATTACAGATGTGAAGATGGAGAAGTTTTCCATTGAGCTGACAGAGCCTTTTAAGGTGGCTTTCGCAGAAGTAGTTTCCACAAAGCTTTCCAGCTTTATGAGTGCAGATTTTGCCAGTGCAGGAAGGATCCTTTTGATCTCTACTATTTCCATTATTGTGGCCCAGGTGCCGGCTGTACGGCAGCTCCGGGGAGCGATGAACCTTGGATTGTTCTTTGGAATGATGTATCTTGTTATTGTGGGATTCTCTGTAAATATTAAGGGATTCCTGACCTCAGCAGCTACGATTACCCTGTTCTGCCTCTGCGTTATTGCAGGAAGTCTGCTCCTGCATGTACTCATTACCAGACTTTTAAAGATCCGATATGAGTATGTGCTTCTGGGAATCGTGGGAGCTATCGCTGACGGCACCACTTCCTCCCTGGTAGCGTCAGGAGCAAGGTGGAAAAGCCTGGTAAGCGTGGGGATGCTCATGGGCGTTATCGGCGGCGTCTGTGGAAACTATGTGGGAATCGCAGTTGCGTATCTGATCCGTATGATCACGGGGGCATAAAATATGAAAACACAGTGGAATTTTTATCTTTCCGGTATTTTATATGGAAAGATTTATGAAGAACAAGAAACAAAGACCGTTTCTCTTTTAGACGTATATACAGGAAAATGGGGGCAGGAGAAGCCCTTTACTCAGGAAGAAAGTCTCTTTTTCCAGAAGCTGTGCAGCAGGGATCTGCGGGAGTTCTTTGAGGAAAAAAGTGAGTATGAAGAAAATATAAGAAAAGCTCCGGCGGGTTTTGTGACGGGTAAAGGGGAAGCGTTTACCTTCCGCAGGGGGGAGAGCTATTTCCAGCGGCACCGGAAGTTCCCCAAGGACCTTTTCTTTGACAGGGAAGGAATCTATGCAGTGCTTATGAGCGCCAGAGATACAGTAGGAGTGCTGGTGAAAAAAGGCTGGGAGGAAAAGACGGTGCTGAGGGAGTGGAAAAAGGTATATCCCCGGCAGAATCCGGAATGTGATGAATTCCAGCCTGGCCCGGTATGGCCGGTGTCACAGCCCAAAACCTTTTATGTGACTACCAGAGACGGGGAAAGGCTGGCTACAGATGTGTACCTGCCCCTGGGAATCCAGGAAAAATGCCCTGCTGTCCTGGTAAGGACTCCCTATGGAAAGTCCAAGGGCACAGAGGTCTACTGGCGCTTTGTCCAAAGAGGCTATGCTTTGGTGATCCAGGACACCAGAGGACGGGAGGACAGTACAGGAGAATGGCTGCCCCAGCATTTTGAAGTGGAGGATGGAGATGACACTTTGAACTGGATTGCTGCTCAGCTCTGGAGCGACGGACAGGTGAGCATGACAGGAGGCTCCTACCTGGGCTATGTGCAGTGGGCGGCAGCAGCCAGCGGAAATCCTCATCTGAAGGCTATGCTGAGCAGTGTCTGCGCCGGCAGTGCTTTTGTGGACATTCCCAGGAGAGGCGGCTGCTTTAATTCGGGCATGCTGGCCTGGGGATTTGCCATGTCAGAGCGTCAGATGCGGCCAGAGCTTATGGCTCAGGAGAACTGGGACGAGATCCTGAAAACCCGTCCTCTGAAGGACATTCCCAAAATCGCTTTAGGCCATGAGGTGGACTTCCTCACAAAATGGCTGGAGCACAGGGATATGGACCAATTCTGGAAGAAGAATAACTGGAAGGCCCGGTATCAGGGCAATCCGGTGCCGGCCCTGATCCTTTCCGGCTGGTTTGATGACAACGGCATGGGAACCACAGAGGCTCTGGAGCTTGTGAAAACCTGGCCAAAGGGAACCTGGAAGGCAGTTCTGGGGCCGTGGAAGCACAGCGGCAATGCAGATTACGATATTCACAATATCTATATGGGTGAAGACGCCCTTCGATATGATGTGGATATGCTTTGCATGATGTGGCTGGAACACTTCTTAAAAGGTGCGGAAAATGGTATTGAGAAGACTCCGGCTGTGGAATATTACACTCTGGGAGAAGACTGCTGGAAAAGTGCTGAGAACTGGCCACCCGAAAATACGGTATCAGAGAAGCTGTATCTGGCAGGGGGACAAGCTCCTGCAAAAGGAGACAGAGAGAGCTGCGGCAAGGGAAGGCTGACGGCTGCCTTTGGTGAGAAAAAGGGCGCAGAGGAATACACCTACGATCCGGAAAATCCTGCAGTACATCTGGTGGATATGTCGGAAAATGAACTGGAAGTACCGGAGGATTATACCAAGGAGGAAAAGCGGGAGGATATCCTTTCCTTTACTACAGAGAAACTGTCCAGCCCTGTGACCATAACCGGAGAACTGTCCGTGCTGCTTTATGCATCCTGCGACTGTCCGGACACAGATTTCTTCGTGAGGATCACCGATGTGGACGAGCAGGGAAAATCTGTGAAACTGGCGGATGGAGTCCTGGGAGCCAAATACAGAAATGGATTTGAACATCCTCAGTATATGGAAGAGGGGAAAGTTTATCCTATAAGAATCCGTACGACTAAGATTTCCAACACCTTCCAGGAAGGCCATAGGATTCGACTTACCATAACATCCAGCGGAGAGAATTTTATCTTCCCTAACAGCAATACCGAAGAAGGGTTTGACAGTGATAAAGTTCAGAAAGCCAAAATCAAAATTCACTGGGGAGGGGATACTCTTTCCAGAATAGAATTTTTCAGGGAGTGACAGTGCGGAAATCAGGTTTTATAGCTGTTCCTGGGCAATTTTGATAAAATCCTGGGCGTAGGAGGGAAGATAGGCGCCTTTTCTGCTGGCAATGGTGAGGGTGCTGAAAACGCCCTTCTCTCCCACGGAAAAACAGGCGGGAGGGGTGTCAAAGTGCATATTTTTAATATAAGTTTCCGGCACAAAACATAATCCCATACCTTCCATGCAAAGCCGGACGCTGGTCTCTGTATTTCTGGTGCGGACAGAGACTTGAGGTTTTATACCCCAGGTTTCAAAAAGCTCCAGAGCAAGCTGACCAGTGGTCTGATCAGGAAAATGAAGGATAAATTCTTCTTTTTCCAGAAGTCTCAGGTCCATCCAGAGATGCTTCATTTCAGATCTTTTCATACCCCGGCCCGCCATAGGGTGATCCGGAGGCATTACCAGGAGTATCTCTTCCCTAAGCAGTGTTTCATAAGAAAGTTTGGGGTGAGGCCTTGTCTCGTTGAAGATTCCAAAATCCAGTTCATCATTTAAAAGAAGCTTCTCCTGAATGGCATGGGCCTCCTCCATAAAATTTACCCGGACACCGGGATATTTTTTATGAAACACCTTCATAATAGAAGGTACCATACAGGAACTGCGCATCAGAGGAAAAGCGATATTCAATTCTCCATCCATACAGGCATTCATATCTTTGAGCTCCCGCTCCCAATCCTGATTCAGCGCCAGCACCTTTCTGGCGTATTCCAGATATCTGCGTCCCAGATAAGTCGGGACGTAGGTATTTCCGCTGCGGCTAAAAAGCTTGCCGCCCATTTCCCGTTCCAGCTTCTGCAGACATTTGCTCAGAGTGGGCTGAGAGATATACAACTCTTCTGCGGCTTTTGTAAGATTCTGGTATCTGGCAATACTCAACGCATAATTCAATTCCTGAAAATTCATTTAGCCTTCCCCTCTTTTATTCCATTTCGGCATAATTTTTCTGAAAAATATGAATTGGACACATTTCTTTCTCCTATTTTACAATAGAAGAAGTTTAGGGTCAAAGGGGTTTTCCTGCTTTGTCCTGACAATATAAAGAAGAAGGAGTGTACTACTAATGAAAAAATGGCTTGAAAAACAATTTCAGCTGTCTTCCTACGGCACAAATGTAAAAACAGAGCTGCTGGCAGGACTTACTACTTTTGTAACTATGGCTTATGTACTGGCAACGGTTCCCAGTCTCCTGGGAAATGCAGGATTGGATCGGAACGTAATGTTCACGGCTATGATCCTTCTGATCATTCTTACTACCTGTGCTATGGCTTTTTATACCAACCGTCCTTTCGCCCTTGCTCCGGGACTTGTTCCTGGAGGCATGATCTTTGCTATTTTAATTACCACAGTGATCGGAATTCCTTTCGGAGTTACAGAACTGCCTTCTTCGCCATTTTCCCTTCCGGCAGGCATTGGCAGCCAATTTATGAATATTGATTTTATCGGGGCATTGGATTTTGCCTATATTCCGTTCCTTATTGCCTTATTTATACCAGACTTTTTTTCTACTTTCGGTACAGTGCTTGGCGTAGGAGCCAAAGCCGGATATCTGGATGAAGACGGCAATCTTCCGGGGATTGATAAGTGCTTTAAAGTAGATGCCATTGCTACCAGTTTCGGGGCGCTTTTTGGCATGCCCAGTATGACTACCTATCTGGAATCCTCTGCAGGTGTGGAAGCGGGAGGAAAAACGGGACTTACAGTTATCTTTACCAGTATCTTTTTTGCACTGTCTCTTTTTCTTTCTCCTCTTGCGCTGATCATTCCCTCTGCAGCTACAGGCCCCATCCTTATCTTTATCGGGATTAACATGCTGAGCAGCATGAGCAAGATCCATTATGAAGATCTGACAGAAGCAGTTCCGGCCTTTATCTGCATTGCATTTACAATTTTTGCCAATAATATTGCAAATGGTATCTGTGCCGCAATTCCGGCCTACTTTATTATGAAGATCGCTGCCGGAAAGGTCAAAGAACTGTCTCCAGTGATGTATATCATGGTAGCAGTCTGTCTTCTGTATTTTTACACACTTATTTAGGAAAGGATCCTTATGAAAATGGAAAAGGTTTCTCTTCTCATTAAGAATGCTCAGGTGTTTAATACATACCTGAAAAAATTTGTCCCGGCAGATGTATCTGTCCTGCAGGGAAAATTTTATTACATCGACCGGGAAAAATCCCAGGACTTTCAGGCAGAGGAAGTCCTGGACGCCCGGGGCATGTATATGATACCTGGATTTATTGACATACATATGCATATTGAAAGCTCGATGATGACTCCGGGACCATTTGGTAACTTCCTGGCAGGATGCGGCGTGACTACGATAGTTTCAGAACCCCATGAGATTGCTAATGTAAAGGGCATGCGGGGAATACTGGAGATGATTGCAGCTGCCGAAGATACTCCCATTGATATTTATTACGGGATACCCAGCAGTGTTCCATCTACCAGCCGGGAGCTGGAGACTACCGGCGGAGTGATCGACTTCCAGGCCATGAAGCATCTGCTGGAGGAAAAGGATGTGGTATGTGTAGGCGAGATTATGAATTACCGGCAGATTATAAAAGAAAATGAGCTGGAAATTACCCGTTTTCTGGACTACCTGCGCACAGAAAAGCCAGGCTATGTGATCGAGGGACACTGTCCCTCTCTAACAGGGCTGGATCTGGCGAAGTTTCTTTATCTGGGGATTAATGGGGATCATACAGAGCACACCTTGGAAGAGGTACGTCAGCGGATTGAAAACGGTATGTTCTTTGAACTTCAGGAGAAAATGCTCCGTGAGGAAATCATTGCCTATATTCGAGAGAATAATCTCTTTGAATATGTAAGTTTTGTTACAGACGATACAATGGCAGATACGCTTTATGAGACCGGCCACCTTAATGCGGTAGCGGAGAATGCAGTGAAAAAAGGCTTTCCTCTGGAGCAGGCAATTTATTGTGCTACCTATACGCCCAGCCGCCGTATGCATTTATATGACCGGGGCGCTATTGCTCCGGGGCTTGTAGCAGATTTTCAACTGCTTCGGGATCCGGCCCATTTTCAGCCGGAGTACGTTTTTAAGAACGGAGCATTGATTTTTTCCGGAAGGAAAGGATCTGTCTCACGGACAGCCCATAGATTCCCTGAGGATTTTTATAATAGTGTGATTCTGCCGCCTTTGTCAGAGAGAAATTTTGAGATTCCGGCGCCGGCTGGGGCCACTTCTGTTATGGTCCGTGCCATGGAAGTATCAGGAGACCGGACCCAGACCAGGGAGAAGCTGATACCTATGGCGGTAAAAAACGGGAAACTTGACTGGCAGGGCAGCGGCTGTCTGCTGGCTATGGCGATAGAACGTCATGGAAAAAACGGAAATATCGGCTATGGCTTTGTGACCGGGAACTGTATGAAACATGGGACAGTGGCAACTACCTACTGTCATGATCACCACAATCTTCTTGTTGCAGGGGATTCTCCGGAGGATATGCTTCTGGCGGTCTGCAGGCTTCAGGAACTCCAGGGTGGTTTCCTTACAGCAGATAAGGGGAAAATCCTTGCAGAGCTGGCCCTCCCTGTGGCAGGTCTGCTTTCAGAAAAACCATTAAAAGAGACTGCACAGAGCTTGAAGGCTGTACGGCAGAGTATGGAGAATCTGGGGTATGCCCATTATAATCCAATCATGTCTTTCGCAACCCTGGGACTTCCGGTAAGTCCGGCTTTAAAGCTGACAGATAAGGGCTTGATAGATGTAAAAAGAGGGAAAATAGTTCCTCTTATCCTATTATAAAGACAGGCTGTCCGAACTCAGGAGGCTTATATGCCATGAGAAGGACAGCCTTCTCATTAAAGCAGCCAGAGAAACAGCTTTTAAGTTGATAAAAAGTCTGCAGTTAAGCAATTATAATTATCAGAATATTCTAAATTAAATATAAAACATATAATTTTTAACAAATTCAAAAAACTTATTGACAAAGGGAAAACACTGTGGTATTCTAACATAGCTGTCGGCGAGAGCGGTGCTCTCAGGAACTTCTGAAAATCTTGAAAAAAGAAATTTTCAAGAAAATGAAAAAAGTTCTTGACAAGCCAGAAAAGATGTGATAATCTGATATGGCTGTCGCAAGACAGGGACCTTGATAACTGAACAGTGAAACACATGAACTGAAAATTCTTTTACATTCATTTTTAAAAACGGTTCAACGAACCAAAACAGTAAAAGGTTTGGATAAGCGAGAGTTTATCATGACCTGGAACAAACACTTTATCAGAGAGTTTGATCCTGGCTCAGGATGAACGCTGGCGGCGTGCCTAACACATGCAAGTCGAGCGAAGCACTTAACTTAGATTCTTCGGATGAAGAGTTTTGTGACTGAGCGGCGGACGGGTGAGTAACACGTAGGTAACCTGCCTCACACAGGGGGATAACAGTTAGAAATGACTGCTAATACCGCATAAGCGCACAGGGCTGCATGGCCCAGTGTGAAAAGCTCCGGCGGTGTGAGATGGACCTGCGTCTGATTAGCCAGTTGGCGGGGTAACGGCCCACCAAAGCGACGATCAGTAGCCGGCCTGAGAGGGTGGACGGCCACATTGGGA